>NZ_UPHU01000001.1:6006672-6308341 GCF_900566075.1 Mycobacterium pseudokansasii
GCGCAGCAGCGTCTACTGGAAGCTGGTGGCGGTCGATCAGCGCTTCGGAATCGCCGACCGGATCGAGAAACGCAACGGACGTCCAGCGCGCGAACGGGTCGTTCAAGACGTCGAGGTGCCCATCGGGCGCACCGGTGAATTCCTGGAGTGGTTCTTGGGCAATGTGCCGATCGCACCAATCTGGGTGTGCCCACTGCGGCTACGCAACCCGGCCGGGTGGCCGTTGTACCCGATCCAACCGGATCGCACTTACGTCAATATCGGGTTCTGGTCGTCGGTACCGGTAGGCACCGCCGAGGGCGCGACGAACCGGGCGATCGAGGCGAAGGTGGGCGAGCTCGGCGGCCACAAGTCGCTCTACTCAGACAGCTACTACACCCGCGAGGAGTTTGACGAGCTCTACGGCGGGGAGTCTTACAACACCGTGAAAAAGATCTACGACCCGGACTCGCGTCTACTCGATCTCTACGCAAAGGCGGTACAACGACGATGACAACGATCAAGGAGGCCGGCCGTCCCGCAGCCGGGGGCAAGCTGACCATGGCTGAAATCCTGGCGATCTTCACCAAGCCCGGTCAAGAGCCGCTGAAGTTCGCCGCCTATGACGGCAGCACTGCCGGACGTGCCGACGCGCGGCTCGGTCTGGAGCTCACGTCACCGCGCGGCATCACCTACTTGGCGACAGCCCCGGGTGAACTGGGTCTGGCCCGGGCCTACGTATCGGGTGACCTGCAGACCCGCGGCGTCCATCCAGGTGACCCGTATCAGCTGCTCAAAGCGCTGACCAACCGGGTGACGTTCAAGCGTCCGTCGCCGCGGGTGCTGGCCAATGTCGTGCGCTCGATCGGTGTGGAGAACCTGCTGCCGGTCGCGCCGCCGCCGCAGGAGGCACCGCCCCGGTGGCGCCGGCTGGCCGAGGGCCTGCTGCACAGCAAGTCCCGTGACGCCGAAGCCATCCACCATCACTACGACGTCTCCAACACCTTCTACGAATGGGTGCTCGGCCCGTCGATGACCTACACCTGCGCGGTCTACCCGAACGCCGACGCGACGCTGGAAGAGGCTCAAGAGAACAAGTACCGGCTGATCTTCGAGAAGCTGCGGCTACAACCGGGCGACCGACTGCTCGACGTCGGGTGCGGCTGGGGCGGCATGGTGCGCTACGCAGCACGACGAGGGGTCCATGTGCTGGGTGCCACGCTGTCGGCCGAGCAGGCCAAGTGGGCGCAACAGGCGATCGAAGGCGACGGTTTGACCGGTCTTGCCGAAGTGCGGCATTGCGACTACCGCGACGTGACCGAAACCGGATTCGACGCGGTCTCCTCGATCGGCCTGACCGAGCACATCGGCGTCCGGAACTATCCCGCCTACTTCGGCTTCCTCAAGTCGAAGTTGCGCACCGGCGGCCTTCTGCTCAACCACTGCATCACCCGCCACGACAATAAGTCGGCCCCATTCGCCGGCGGGTTCACCGACCGCTACGTGTTCCCCGACGGGGAGCTGGCGGGCTCGGGACGCATCATCACCGACATCCAGGACGTCGGTTTCGAGGTGCTACACGAGGAGAACTTCCGGCATCACTACGCGATGACGCTGCGCGACTGGTGCCGCAACCTCGTCGATCACTGGGAGGAGGCCGTCGCCGAGGTCGGACTGCCCACCGCCAAGGTATGGGGTCTCTACATGGCTGCATCCCGAGTGGCATTCGAACACAACAACATTCAGCTGCATCACGTGCTGGCCGCCAATGCGGACCCCTGGGGCGAGGATGACCTGCCGCTGCGGCCGTGGTGGACGCCTTAGCTTAGTCGATGGGCCGGGCACCCAGTTCGTTACGCAACAGCTCGAGTGCCGCCTCTTCGGGGTCGCGGCGCGGCTCGGAGGGGTTGTTGCGGCTGGCTTCGGCGAGCATGCTTTCCTCTTCGTCCTCGCCGGGTTGAGCGGAATCGGTTTCTGGCACAACCTCTTCCGCTTGCGCGGGAACCGAGGCTGCGACGGGCTCGGGTCCGCCGACCTCGCACCGCACCCGCCAGGCGACCCCCAATGCGTCTTTGAGTGCCTCGGCGATGACGTCGGCATTGCGCTGTTCGGACAAGCGCCGGGCCAGCGGCGCCGAATCGTGGGTCAGCACCAGCGTGTTGCCGTCCAGCGCGCGAACGGTGGCCCCCGCAAGCATCACCTCAGTGGTGCGGCTGCGTTGCCGCACCTTGTCGCGCACCGTCGGCCACATGGAACGAACGGCGGCTGCGTTGAGTTCGGTTGGCGCCGTGGCTGATTCGGGAGCCGGCTCGGGCGGTGCCGGACGGCGCGGCGCCGCAGTGTCCGCCGGGGCCCGCGGCGGGGCCGCAGTGTCCGCCGGGCGCGTGGGCGTTGCCCGCGGCGGCGCCGCGGTGTCCGGTGTCTCTGCAGCGGCCGGGATCGACATGGCCAACCGGGTTTCGATCCGCTCGACACGTTGCAACAACGCGGATTCGGCGTCACTGGCCGACGGCAGGAGCAGCCGCGCGCAAATCACTTCCAGGAGCAGGCGCGGCGCAGTCGCGCCGCGCATCTCGCCCAGACCGGCCTGAACCACCTCGGCGTACCGGGTCAGAGTCGCCGGCCCGATGCGCGCCGCCTGATCCCGCATCCGGTCCAGCACGTCCTCCGGCGCATCCACCACGCCACGAGACACGGCGTCCGGAACCGCTTGCAGGACAAGGAGATCGCGGAATCGTTCCAGCAGATCGGTGGCGAAACGGCGAGGGTCGTGCCCGGCGTCGATCACCGATTCGACCGCCCCGAATAATGCCGCCGCGTCGCCCGCGGCCAGTGCGTCGACCGCGTCGTCGATCAGGGCCACATCGGTGGCGCCCAGCAGTCCCAATGCCCGCTGGTAGGTCACCCGGATGCCGTCGTCGCCGTGGTCGGAGCCCGCCACCAACTGGTCCAGCACCGACAGCGTGTCACGCGGGGACCCGCCGCCGGCACGGATCACCAGCGGGTACACCGCGTCGTCGACGACGACGCCCTCCTGCTCACAGATTCGCCCGATCAGCCCTCGCATGGTGCGCGGTGGCAGCAACCGGAACGGGTAGTGGTGGGTGCGCGACCGAATGGTGGGCAGCACCTTTTCCGGTTCGGTGGTGGCGAAGATGAAGATCAGGTGCTCGGGCGGTTCTTCGACGATCTTGAGCAGCGCGTTGAAACCGGCGGTGGTCACCATGTGCGCCTCGTCGACGATGAACACCCGGTACCGGGACTGCGCCGGTGCGTAGAACGCGCGATCGCGCAGCTCGCGGGTATCGTCCACGCCGCCGTGACTGGCAGCGTCGAGCTCGACCACATCGATGCTGCCCGGCGCGTTGGGCGCCAGCGCCTCGCAGGACTCACAGACGCCGCACGGCGTGGCCGTCGGGCCCTGGGCACAGTTCAAGGAGCGCGCCAGGATGCGCGCCGACGACGTCTTCCCGCAGCCACGCGGCCCCGAGAACAGGTACGCGTGGTTGATCCGGCCGGCTTCCAGGGCGACCGACAGCGGCTCGGTGACGTGCTCCTGCCCCACCACCTCGGCGAACGTTGCCGGTCGATACTTGCGGTAGAGAGCCACGGTCAGCAGGCTACTCAGCTTGGGTGACCAGCGCCCGGCTGGGCATCGAGTGTGCTCTCACGGCGTCGCGGGTGAACACCGGGCGGGATTTTCGCGGTACTCGCCGCCATGACCTCACAGCGAAAACCCTCCGCCCGCAGTCGACAACGGTGCGCTAGCCGTAATGACCAGGGCCCAGCAACGCCTCGGTGGCGGCCAGCAGGGCGCAGGTAGCCAGGCCGTCGACGGCATCGCGCAGGTCGGGAAGCGACGGAAACGTGGGCGCAATCCGAATGTTCTTGTCGTCGGGATCCTTTCGATACGGGAACGACGCACCCGCCTCGGTGACCGCGATTCCGGCATCCTTGGCCAAAGCCACGGTGCGGCGCGCCGTTCCCGGCAGCACGTCGAGGTTGATGAAATAGCCGCCCTTGGGCTCGGTCCAGGATGCGATCTGGGAATCCCGGAGCCGCTGATCGAGGATCTCCAGCGCCAGCTCGAACTTGGGCGCCAGTATCTGCTGGTGGCGCAGCATGTGCAGGCGCACACCGTCGGCATCGCCGAAAAACCGCAGATGCCGTAGCTGGTTGACCTTGTCCGGGCCGATCGACTTCTTCCCGGCATACTGCAGATACCACGCGATGTTGCCCAGCGACCCGCCGAAGAAGCTGACGCCCGCGCCGGCGAAGGTGATTTTCGACGTCGACGCGAAGACATACGGCCGGTGCGGGTTGCCTGCCTTGGCTGCCAGCCCCAGCACGTCGACCTGACGGATGAAGTCATGGGTCAGGGTGTGCACCGCGTAGGCGTTGTCCCAGAACAAGCGGAAGTCGGGCGCCGCCGTCCGCATCAGGGCCAGCCGGCGGACGGCTTCCCAGGAATAGGTGACACCGGTGGGGTTGCCGAACACCGGCACCGTCCACATGCCCTTGATCGCGGCATCGGCGGCGACCAATTCTTCGATCAGGTCGACGTCGGGGCCGTCGTCGAGGATCGGGACGGGGATCATCTCGATGCCCATCGTCTCGGTAATCGCGAAGTGCCGGTCATACCCGGGAACGGGACACAGGAACTTGACGCTCGGTTCGTCCTTCCACGGCCGAGGCGAATCGACGCCGCCGTAGAGCATGGAGAACGCGACCACGTCATGCATCAACTCCAGGCTGGAGTTGTTTCCCGCGATCAGGTTCTGTACCGGCATTCCGAGCAGCTCACCGAAGATTGCTCGCAGGGCCGGCAGACCGTGCAGGCCGCCGTAGTTACGCGTGTCGACGCCCTCCGGGTCGCGATAGTCGTCTCCGGGCAGGCTCAGCAGCTGGTTGGACAGGTCGAGTTGCGCCGCGGACGGTTTGCCCCGCGTCAGATCCAGTGCCAGGTTCTTGGCCTGCAGCTCCGCGTAATCCTGCTGATGGCGATCATGCAGCGCCGCCAACTCGTCACGGTTGAGGGAATCGAACGACACCATGCGGCCCTTTCGCCATCGAACACCGGGGACACCGTGGACACCGTGGGTCATGCGGCAGGTCTTGATCGGGTTGCGTCACCCCTGACCAGAGGGGACCCCGCGCACCCGACAGAGCCCGTTGACCCTTGCTGCCTTCCGGCCCTGGGGGAGTTCACAGGATAGACGCCGCGCGGGGTCCACCGGTGAGTCTAGTACCCTGGCTGACGCGCTCGACGGCGGCCGCAGGACACATGACCCCGTCCAGCGGCTACCATATCGGCGGAGGATTCGCCTAGTGGCCTATGGCGCTCGCCTGGAACGCGGGTTGGGTTAATAGCCCTCGCGGGTTCAAATCCCGCATCCTCCGCCATGAGTCCGCAGCGCGGACACACACGGTGTGGGCCGGCCGGCTTGTTCGGCAAACGTTAAGCTGACCGGTGCCAACCAGTATGAGGAGGCATATGCGCCGCAAGTGGGCCGTCGTTTGGCACGCGTCGTTTTCGATCGCCGCCGGCCTCCTCTACTTCTATTTCGTGTTGCCCCGCTGGTTCGAGCTGATGGGCGAGACCTCGCACGCGTTGGGAACGACGCTGCGGATCGTAGCCGGCGCGCTGATCGGCCTGGCCGCACTGCCGGTGGTGTTCACGCTGTTGCGCACTCGCAAGCCGGAACTCGGCACACCGCAGCTCGCGCTGTCAATAAGGACCTGGTCGATCGTGGCCCATGTGCTGGCGGGCCTGCTGATCATCGGCACCGCGATCAGCGAGATCTGGCTCAGTCTGGACGCCGCGGGACAGTGGTTGTTCGGGATCTATGGGGCCGCCGCCGCCATCGGGGTGCTCGGGTTCTTCGCGTTCTACCTGTCGTTTATCGCGGAGTTGCCGCCGCCGCCACCGAAGCCGCTCAAGGTGAAAGCAACCACGCAGCGGCGCAGTCGCCGCAAGAAGCCGGGCGAGAACGACGGCGAGAACGACGAGGCTGAGACCGAAGAAGCCGAAGCCGCAGCTGACGAAGAAGCCGAGGCCGAGGTCCAGGCCGCTGAAACGACCGAAGCCGAAGCCCCGGCGACCGAAGAGGAGCCGGCCGAACCAGAAACCCCGGAACCTACGGCTGAGGCTGAGCCGGAGGTCACGGCCGAGGAACCAGACGCGACCGAAAAGACCGAAGAGACTGACGAGACCGACGAGACCCAAGAGACCGAAGCCGCCGCAGAGACTGAAGAGACCGAAGCCGCCGCAGAGACTGAACCCGCCGAAGAGACGCGGAGCGCGATCCGCAACCGCCGCCCGACCGGCAAGACGTCCCATCGCCGCCGGCGCACCCGTACCCGCGGCGGGGTCACGGTCGAGGATTAGCTCAGCGCCGGCGAAGACGCTCCAGGTAGTCGGCGATACCCTGCCGGGTCTGCTCGGCACCCCAGCGCAGACGGACGCCGTCGTCGATGTCGCCGGATTCGCGCATTCGCGCCACCGTGGGAGCCCGCAGCTGGATTTTGGTGTGCCGGTAGGCCTCGGCCGGGATGTCACCGAGGCTCGCCGCCTCCGCAACGGCCGCCTCGAGGAGGGCCTCGTCGACGACGGCGTGCGCAAGTCCACGGGCCACGGCCTCGGTCCCGCGGAACGTGCCGCCACCCAGCAGCACCTCCTCGGCGCGGTCGCCGCACGCATAGCGCATCACCTCCAGCGCAGCGACCGGGAACGGCACTCCGACCCGCACCTCTGATGCCCCGATCTGGGCATCGGGGCTGATCAATCGCCGATCGCAGGCACAGGCCAGCACACATCCGCCCGCGATGGCCGCACCGTTGATTGCGGCCACCGTCGGCCCGGGATAGCTGAACATCGCCTCGAACGCGGCGGAAAGCGCCGGAATCAGCCGATCGGTGTACCCCGCACCGCCATCCAGCACGCGATTGAGGTCCACGCCGGCGCAGAACACCCGCCCGGCCCCGGTGATCACCAGCGGGCCCCGCAGCTGGTGCAGGACGTCGGTCAGCTCACCGAGCAGCTCGACGTCGAGGGCGTTCACCCGCCCCGATGAGAGCGTCAACACGTGCGCCGCTTCCAGGGTCTGGATGTCGATCACCCTGACACTCCATCACCACGACGAAACGCCGGCGCCTCCGGGTCGCTCGAATACTTGGGATCGGTAGCAGCCGAGCGGATTTGTACTTGCTGCCATGGCGCCGCCATCGGGGCGACGCATGACGGAAGGAAGTCGGATGAAGCGCGTTATCGCAGCTGCGATTGGAACCATCGGTAGCGCTGTGGCGCTGGTGGGCTGCTCCAGTGGCGGCCACACGGCCAGCCCGGCATCGAGCGTCTCCGCCGGCGGTGGCGGCACCCAGGTCCAGGTGGGCGGCACCGATCTTCCCGGACTGAACCCCGCCTCGGTGACCTGTGTCAAGCAGGGCGGCAAGGTCAACATCGGCAGCGGCTCCACCGGTGGTCAGCAACAGGCGCTGGCGGTGGTGATGACCGACGAGGCGACACCGCGGGTCGAGTCGCTGGCGCTGGTCGTCGACGGCAACGCCCTGTCCGTCGCGGACAACATGGGCGCCAAAGTGGGCTCAGCGAAGGTCGCGGTGGACGGCAAGACCTACACCATCACCGGCCAGGCGCAGGGAGCCGACTTGAAGAACCCGATGGCCGGAATGATCACCAAGGACTTCAACATCAAGGTGACGTGCGGCTAGCACGGCAGATCCCGGCCGCCGGACATGCCTCCATGACCGCCGGCCGGACTTATGATGCAGCCGTGTCGATCTCCGACGAACTCGAACGCGCCCGGCGCCAGGCGTTCGCCGCCGACGAGGAGGGTGCGCGGCAACTGCTGCTGTCCCTGATGCCGCGCATCGAGCGGGCCGATCGAGACGACCTCATGCTGGAGGTTTTCGCGCAGCTCGGTGAGATCTACCTGGTCCGCGGCGCCAATGACGGTGTGGACGAATGCATTCGGCGGATCCGCGATTGTGTGGCGAGCTACTCCGGGATTCTGGCCGGCACGATGCCCGAGGCAGCCGGTCAGGTGCGGATGTCCGGTGCGGACATCGCGCGGATGGTCTGCCGCTATTCGCGGCGAGCTCAGTTGCTGCACACCGGCCTGGCAGCGGCGCGTGGCGATCACGACGGCGCCCTGACGGCACTGGCGGAGTTGACGGCGTTGGTCACGGACTGCGGCGACGCCTTTCCCGACCTTGCCGCCGAGGGCGCATCCCTGCTCACCCACGCCCGCATCCTGTGCGCCGGTGCGCTCTGTGACGACGACCTGCACCCCCGATCGCTGCACTTGTGGGAGCAGATACTCGACGCCGTGAACCGGCCCGCCGGCGACGAGTATGACCACTACCTCTGGGTTAACGCGGCCACCGGATACGGCAGATTCTGCGTCGAGACGGGGCGACTACCGGAAGCCGAGCCCTGGCTGCTCCGGGCAGGAGCCCGCGCGGCCGCCAATGGCTGGGAATTAGCCTCGGCCAGAACGCAGTTGGAGCGCGCGGCGGCCAGCTGGCTGGTGGGCGACCATGTGACGACCGAGCAGTTGGTGTCGCAGGCCCATCCGGTCATCGCCCGGTACGCGCGGGCGCACGACGTCGCCCGGTGTTGGCTGTATCTGGGACTTATCCGGTTGGCAAGCGGCGCATTGGAAGCCGCCGACGAATGCTGGGAACACGCCGAACGGCATTGGCGTGAACTGGGCAAGCCGCTGCATCTGCATCGTATTCTGCTGCAACGCAGCTGGATCCCGATTTTCCGTAGCCGCTTCACCGAAGCGGTTGAGATGATCGCGCAAGCTCGCGAGTTGCTCGACTCCTCACCGCGCAGCAGTTGGCTGCAGTACGCTCAGCTTGACAGCCACCTGGGCACCGTATGGCGGGCAGACGCGCTGGCCGACTTGGGTTTTGACAGTTCCGGCGACCCTGCGGAGACGTTGCAGGAGACCGAGGCGCGGCAAGCCGACGGGCTCGGCATCCTGCGCGGCGAGGTCGCCACCCCGCAGTACCGGCGCGCGCGGGCCAAGCTCGAGCAGGCCGCCGAGCTCAAGGTGCCCGCGGCGCTGGCCGTCGACTCGGTGCGCTATTCGATCGCCGACGCAGACGCGAGAGCACGGTGGGCAGCCCATGTCTCGGCGCCGATGCTGGCCGGCGCCTTTGCCGTCGCCTGGGAATGGGAGAACACCGGCCTGGTCAGCGAGCTAGTCGAATATCATAGCGCCAGAGGCACTTTCAGCGAAGTCCCGCAACGGCCGGCAATGGGCGAGTGGGCGTCGACCACCACTGCAACGGCATTGGCCGACACCGAGCCGGAGCCGGCCTTGGCGGCAGCAGGTCCACCGGCGCAAACCGGTAACTCGCTGACCCGGCTTGGGCCGTTGCCGCCGTTACGGATGGAGCCGGATGCCGAGCCGATCATGAGTCACTATCGGGCACTGGCGTTTCAGCGATACGGTCGCGCTGTCACCGCCGCCGAACCCGCCTGGTCGACCTGGCCATGAGCGATTCGGGCCGGCTGACTCTGGTCCTGAGATACGCCGACGTCGGGATCGCCACCTACGCCGGCTTGCGGGTCGTCGGCCAGCCGTCGAAAACCGTTGCCTGGGTGGTGGAAGAGCCGATTCTGCTGGCGGCCCTGGACGAACTCACCGACGCGCTGCCCGAGCCGCGCGGCTCGGAGAGCCGCCGCGATGCCATCGAGCGGGCACTGGCCACCGGTCCGTTCGCGACGCCGGATGCCGAACTGACGCTCGCCTACATACTCGGTGTGCTGCTGATCGGCGCACCGGGATGGCAGCTGCTGACGGAGTGCGTGTCGTCGCCGCGCCCGGTCCTGTTCGTCGCCCCGAGCGCCCGTCTGGTACGCGTGCCCTGGGGTCTGCTGGCGCTGCCGAAATCCGGACCCAGCAAGGAAGAGCTGGTACGGGCCCGCCAGGAGGCCATCACCGCCAGCGGCCGCGCGGCCGCCCGCATCCCGTGGCAGCTGGCCGACATCACGACGCACACCGACGGCTACCGGCTGATGGAGCTGGTCGACGTGCTGCTGGCGGTGCCGCAGAACATCGTCAATGCGCCGCGGGCACCGGCCGGCTGGGACGCCCGGCAGGACGGTCCGGCGGTGCTGGTACTGGATCCCCGCGTCCCCGGGCAGCGGCCCGACTCCGCGCTGGGATCGGTGCTCGGCCGGCCGTCGGAGCACACTCGGCTGGCACGGCACTTTGCCGAACTGATGCAACGCCGCGCGGTGTTGCCGGCCGTCGAGGCGGCGGTCGAGTTGTTTCGCCGCAGCGATGCCGACCGCTCGTGGCTGGCCGGCTTGCTGGCGCGAAACCCGAGTCGACTCGTGTATGTCGGGCACGCGAGTTCGGCCGACGGTGATCTCGGCCGGGCCGACCGGGCCGCGCTGCACCTGGCCTGTCGGGCGGAGATCGCCGGCGATGCCGACGCTGTCGGCGAGCACCGGCCACTGACCGCGTCGGATCTGATGGCCCTGCGGTTGCCGATACCCCCGCGGGTGGCGCTGCTGGCCTGCGCGTCGGGCGGTGACTACCGGTTCGACGAGGCTACCGGCCTGGTGGCGGCGATGATTCTCGGCGGGGCGCAGCTGGTGACGGCCACCCTATGGTCGCTTCCCACCACGGCCGCCTATCGCCAATTCGCAACGGTCGGTGACGATCTAGTCGAGCCCATGGCCGACCCGATGGCCAACGTCGTCGCCGCCGTGGACCGGGCCCACGAGAACGTGGACGCCGGATGCGCCGTCAATCGCTGGCAGCGCGACCAGATGCGACGCTGGCGGGACGGAGACGTCACCGCCAGCCCGCTGTATTGGGCAGCCCTGGTCACCTTCGCGGTCGACGGCGCGCGCTGACGGTCACACGAAGCTCAGGCCGCGTGCGCGGACTGCCAAGACGTCGTCGGGCAGCGAAAGCGCCTCGCGGTCAGCGGGATCGAACGCCACCAGGACGACCAGGCCGGGACGCAACGCCGATTCGTCGGACTCGTCGTCGCGCACCAGTCGGCCGATGAATGTGTCGCCGTGCACGCTGGCCACCTCGATCCAGATCTGGCGCTCCCCGGCGCCGACCGCGCGTACCGTGCCCACCCCGACGGTACGGCTGTCTGCTGATGCCGGGCGGGGGCCGCGGGCGAGGCGGCCGACGAACACCACGGTCGCCGCGGCCAGGGCAACACCGGTGAGGGCCAGCCACGACCAGTGAAACATCAGGTACAGCAGGGTGGTTGCGATCAGCGCGATCTCGGCGACGACGGCCGGCAGCTTCGACGTGTTCATGCCACCAGGCTCGGGTATGCGATCGGCTACCGAACCCAACTTTCGGGTTATCACTATGGTGGCCGATACCCCTATCCTGTCGAGATGAGCGCGGATCCGCGGGCGGCGACGGCCGTGGCGGTGGGTCACCCCCGCCGGGCGGTGATCGACCGGGCTTGGCGCGCAATCGGTCCCGGTGTCGAGGTGCTCAGCAGCGACGACGGCGGCCCGCTGAGCCGCACCGTCAAACGCATCATCGATCCGCTGGTGCTGCGGTTGCGCTCGAATCCCCAGTATTCGGCCCCGGTCGTCGACCCCGGCGCGGCCGCGGCAATGAGCGACCTTATCATCGGCAGCGGCCCTGAATTGCGTTGCGCGGCTGCGTGGTTCGAGGTGCTCAAACGCGAACGCCGCCGGCTGCGGATTCGCAGCGGAAACGCCCAGGAGCTCTACTTCCCGGTCTGTTTCGAGTTGGCGGTGACGAAGGGCCCACCCGCAACAGACGATCGGGACACCGCGGCCGCGGTGCTGCACGAGGTGCATCAGGGCCGGGACCGCACCGCCATCGAAGTGCTCAACGAATACGTGTCGAACCCCACGGTCGTTGCCGCCCTGACTGCACAACTCGACCGCAGCTGGCGGGACATACGCGCCCCGGAAATGGCTCTGGACACCGTGGTCGAGCCGTTCCTGGCCGGGTTGGGCGCCGTGCTGGGTGCCGCCACCGGTCACAGCGCAGCCGCCGCCCGCCAGCGCGTCTGGTGGGACCTGATCTCCGATGCCACCCCGTACAACCTGGGCGCGCTGGCCCGCGTCGACGATGCTCAGCTGCCGTGGTCGATCGTGACGTTGGGGCTGAGTTCGGTTGCGCCGCAACAGCGCCCACAGGTCGTCGGCGGCTCCGACAGCGACCGTCCGCTGGACCGGACGGTGGTGGATCGGGTGCGTGCCACGCTACGACGCGCCCTGGATCGCGACGCGCTACCCGATGTGCCGCTGTTGTGTGCCGAGGAGGTGGACCGGGCCTGCGCCCCGTGGGGACTGCTGGCCGAGGACAAGCAGGCAACGCTGGTGGCCGGCATCGAGGTCGCGGTCGAGCTCGCGCCCCTGGACCGGGCGACGACCAATCGGTACCCACTGGCCGCGCAGATCCAGTCCAGGCTTCGTAAGGAGGCGTACGTCCTGCACGCCCGCCGCTACCTCGCCGAAGGCGGGCCGATCCATCCGCGGCAGCGGCAGGTGGTCGACGACCTTGCCGCCTACCCGCAGCCCTACCTGAGCCGGCTGTGGGCCCGGCTGCACGGACGTGACGTCTGGCAGGAGCCCTGCGAGGACGTCGACGACGTGCGATCCCTGCTGGAAGGCGTCGCCCGGTCGGTGAGCCTCGACCACCGGCAACGGATCAAGTCGATGCTGGAATTGCAGGTGGCGGGATGAGATTGGTCGCCGAATCCGGCTTGTGGACGACGGGCCCGGCCCGGCAGATTCCCGCGGCGGCACCGCTGACTGCGGTGCTGGAAGTCAGTGGCGCGGTGTTGTCCTGGACCATCGACGACCCGCCCGACGACACCGCGACACACATCGCGTTCACCGACGTGTCGCGCGCCGACTGGCTGTGGCGCGTGGTCGGCGAAACCGGGCACGTGGCACTGGCGTCCGCGATGGCCGCGCATCCTGCCGGTGACCTCGAGCTCACCGGCGTCGACGTGGTGCCGGGGTCGACGGCCCCGCTGCGCAGGCTGGCGTTGGGCCACTGGCTGCGCCGCTGGTGGCCCGCCAGTCAGCGCGACGGCATCGCCGGACTGGACCGGGCGCTGCTCGACGCCGAAGTCGCGTTGCTGACGGCAGGCGTGCAGGTTTTCTTCACCGACGACACCTTGGATTCGGACGTTTCTGCGCTGCTGGCACCGCACGCCGCGACGCTGCTTTCCCACCTGCGCACCGACGATCGGCGTGTCCTCGAACTGGTGGGTGCCGCCGCCCGGCTGGCCGACGTTGCGGGCATCGACGGCATCGACTGGGCGGAACTGTCTGCGGCAGTTGATGATTCGGCAGTCATCGCGACGTTGCCGAGCGGCCGCCGCGACGACTACGCGCTGGCCGCCGGCACCGATGCGGCTCCGCGGGGAGCGGCGTCGATCGGCCGGGGCGTGGCGTCGATCAGCTGGGGTGCGGTGCCGCCCGGAATCTTCGATGCCGCCGAGGACACCGTCGACTGGAGTGTCGAGCCGGCGGGCCCGGGCGTTGTCGCGGTGATACGCGCAGCCGTCGTCGGGCCGGATGCGCCCACCGACATCCCGGTATGGGTGCACTCCGGGGAGGTCAGCGGCGCCGGCGCGTTGGACGCCGGCGGCCGGGCCACGCTCCCCCTCGCCGACGCACACCAGCGCGCAATGGCGGAAACTGCTGCCTGGAACCACGATTGGCCGCGGACATCGGTGGTGATCGGCGCCGACATCGAAGAATCGCGGCACACGCGCGATCGGGTCCGCCGCTGGGCGCGGGCACGATTGGAGCAACCGCCGGCCAATGCTTTCCTCGCCGAAATCCTGGCCGGGGAGTCAGCGTATTGAGCCGGTTGTGAATCTCACGACGCCCCACCGGCGCGTCGCGGCGTCAGATTCACTGTCGGCCGGAAGGCCGCGTCCCTATGCTGAGCGAGTGCCAAAAACTTATCGGGTCGTGCAGTGGACCACCGGCAATGTCGGCAAGAGCGCGCTGCGGGCGATCGTCGCCAACTCGGCCCTGGAACTGGTGGGCTGCTATGCCTGGTCACCCGACAAGGCCGGGCGTGACGCCGGCGACCTGTGCGGCATCGACCCGCTGGGGGTGGCCGCCACCAACGACGTCGGCGCACTGCTGGCCCTCGAACCCGACTGTGTGGTCTACAACCCGATGTGGAAGGACGTCGGCGAGCTGGTGCGCATCTTGTCGGCCGGCGTGAACGTGGTGACCACCGCGGCCTTCGTCACCGGGCACAACCTGGGCGCCGACCGCGACCGGATCCTGGACGCGTGCCGACGGGGCGGCTCGACGATCTTCGGCTCCGGCGTCAGCCCCGGCTTCGCCGAGCTGTTGGCCATCGTGTCCGCGATGGTCTGCGACCGGGTCGACAAGGTCACCGTCAACGAGGCGGCCGACACCACGTTCTACGACTCCTCGGCGACGGAAAAGCCGGTCGGGTTCGGCCAGCCGATCGACCACCCGGACCTGCAGGCGATGACCGCGCACGGGACAGCCGTTTTCGGCGAAGCGGTCCGGTTGGTCGCCGACGCGCTGGGGGTCGAGCTCGACGACGTGCGCTGTGTGGCCGAGTACGCGCAGACCACGGCGGACCTTGATCTCGGGTCGTGGACCATCCCGGCGGGTTGCGTTGCGGGTGTGCACGCGAGCTGGCAGGGGGTGCTGGAGGGCAGAACCGTCGTCGAGCTCAATGTCCGCTGGCGCAAGGGACAAACCCTCGAGCCCGACTGGAAGATCGATCAGGACGGCTGGGTCATCCAGGTCGACGGGCAACCGACGGTCACCACCCGGATCAGCTTCTTGCCACCGCCGTACTTCCAGGCCGAGACGATCGCCGACTTCATGGTGCTCGGCCACATTATGACGGCGATGCCGGTGGTCAACGCGATCCCGGCCGTCGTCGCGGCGGCCCCCGGCATCGCCACGTACAACGACCTTCCGCTGACGCTTCCCCGTGGGGCGGTGCCGCGCAGCAAATAGCAAGTAGCACGAACCGGCTCCCCGTCGCCGCCCGCGATCGTAGAGTTCTGGGCGGAAAGGGGTCACGGCGATGAACTTTTCGGTGTTGCCGCCGGAAGTCAACTCGGCGCGGATCTTTGCCGGTGCGGGGACGGCTCCGATGCTGAACGCAGCGGCGGCCTGGGACCGGCTTGCTGCTGAATTGTCCGCAGCAGCAAGCTCATTCGGCTCGGTTACCGCGGCGCTGGCCGGTCGGTCCTGGCAAGGACCCGCGGCCGCCGCAATGGCCGCGGCGGCGGCCCCGTACGCGGCCTGGCTCACCACGGCCGCGGCCATGGCTGCGCAAGCGGCGGGGCAGGCCCGAGTGGCGGCCGCCGGCTACGAGGCCGCGCGGGCGGCAACCGTGCATCCGATGATGGTCGCGGCCAATCGCGGTCGGCTGGTATCGCTGGTGTGGTCGAATCTGTTCGGGCAAAATGCGCCGGCGATCGCGGCCGTCGAAGCCGGCTACGAGCAGATGTGGGCTCAGGATGCGGCCGCGATGTCGGGCTATCACGCCCTGGCATCGGCGGTGGCCGCGCAGTTGCCGCCCGTCAACCTCGGCCTCGGCAACATCGGCTCGCTCAATCTGGGCGGGGGCAACACCGGCAACGCCAACCTGGGCAGCGGCAATATCGGCAACACCAACCTGGGCAGCGGTAACTTCGGCAACGCCAACCTGGGCAGCGGTAACTTCGGCGACTTCAACCTCGGCAGCGGCAACGGCAACTTCCTCGACGCCGTGCAGGCCAACTTCAACGTGGGTAGCGGGAACAACGGCAGCTACAACGTCGGGTTCGGCAACTCGGGCCCGGGAAGCAGCGCGGGTAACGCCAACGTCGGCAACGGAAACCTGGGCAGTCAGAACTTCGGCAACGGCAACAACGGCAGCCAAAACGTGGGATCCGGCAACACCGGCAACGTCAACACCGGCTACGGCAACACCGGCGACCGCAACTGGGGACTGGGCAACAGCGGCAACAACAACATCGGCTTCGGCAACACCGGCAACGGGAACATCGGCATCGGGCTCACCGGCGACAACCAGCGCGGCCTCAACCTTGCCGGCTGGCTGAATTCGGGCAGTGGCAACATCGGGTTGTTCAACTCGGGCACCGGCAACATCGGGTTGTTCAACTCCGGCAGCGGAAACGTCGGCATCGCCAACTCCGGGCTCAGCAACTTCGGCATCGCGAATTCGGGCGAGGTCGACACGGGGCTGTGGAACTCCGGTGACACCAACACCGGCATTGCGAACTCGGGTTCGGGCGCATTCGGCGGAGTCAACACCGGCTTCGGGAACGGCGGCTACCACAACACCGGCTTCGCGAACGGGGGCTCCTTCAACGCCGGCAGCTTCAACTCCGGCAACCACAACACCGGCGGCTTCAACTCGGGCTTCATCAACACCGGATACTTCAATTCGGGCCCGTTGAACACCGGCCTGGCGAACTCCGGCGGCATCAACACCGGCCTGTTCAATGCGGGCGAGCTGAACACGGGGCTGGGCAGCTCGGCGGACCAGCCCGGGCCCAGCTCGGGCTTCGGCAATTCGGGCGCGGGCAGCTCGGGGTTCTTCAACAACGGCGTAAACAGCTCCGGCATAGGAAATGTCAGCGGTCTGGGCCTGGACTCCGGCTTCTGGAATCGCGGTGGCGGCGGCCGTGCCACCGGGTTCTTCAACGCGGGCGCGGGCTTTGGTGTCACCGGCTTCTTCAACTCGGGCAGCGGCGGGTTGAGTTCCGGCTTGTTCAATTCCGGTGACACCGGCAGCAACTCGGGCTTGCATAACACGGGTGGCAACAGCTCCGGCGGCTTCAACACCGGATCCGGGCAGTCGGGTTTCTTCCACTGATGGGTGTCCGGGATCCAGGCCGCCGACCGGGGCGGTGCCTTCCCGAGCTACGGCCGAGGTTTCACCCTCGCCCGATGGCGGGTATCCAGGGACAATGAGTGCCGAGGACAAGCTGAAGAACAAGATCGAGGACTTGGGCGGGCGGGCCAGGGAAGCGATCGGCAGGGCCACCGGGGACCCGGATACCACAAACCGAGGCCGGGCCGACCAGGCGAAGGCCAGCCTGAAAGATGCCGGCGAGAAGGTCAAGGACGCCTTCCGGAAGTAGGAGATGACCACGATGGGCCAGCGCTGGCTGACGGCAAGATCCGCCTGGCTGCGCCGGTTGACAACCGGCGCAGCGGCCGCAGTGGGCACGGTCGCCGCGTTGACCGCGGCACCTGCCGTCCAGGTCTCGTCGGCATCCGCCGAACCGTGCCCCGACGTCGAGGTGTTGTTCGCCCGCGGCACCGGCGAACCGCCGGGGATCGGCAACATCGGAGCCGCTTTCGTGGAGGCGCTGCGCTCGCAGATCGGTTCCAGGTCACTTGGGGTCTATGCGATCAACTATCCGGCCAGCAGCGACTTTTCCAGCAGCGATTTCCCGCTCACGGTTATCGACGGGGTTCGCGACGCCAGCACGCATATCGAGTCCATGGCGGCCAGCTGCCCCGCGACTCGGCAGATACTCGGCGGGTACTCGCAGGGGGCGGCCGTGGCCGGTTACGTCACCTCTGCTGCCGTGCCGCCCGGCGTTCCGGCGGCCGCGGTGCCCGCGCCGATGCCGGCCGAGATCGCCAAACACGTTGCAGCGGTTACACTTTTCGGAACGCCGTCGGGTCAATTCCTGAACCGGTACGGCGCACCGCCGATCACCATCGGGCCGCTGTATCAGCCCAAGACGATCGAGTTGTGCGCCACCGGCGATGCCGTTTGCGGCGCCGGCAACGATCCCGTTGCCCACGTGTCGTATGCGATGAACGGTATGACAAGCCAGGGCGCGGATTTCGCGGCGCGTCACCTCTAGGATCTGTCCCCGCCGAGCGTGAATCACGCGACGCTTCGTCGGCGTGTCGCGCCGCCGAATGCACAGTCGGCGCTGGGCGTTAGGCGCTAGCCGCGCCCCGGCCGCGCGCCGGTCCGCCCACCGTGCACAATCGCTCCATGCATGTTCTGGTAACCGGAGGTACGGGGTTCGTCGGCGGCTGGACCGCCAAGGCCATTGCGGATGCGGGGCATTCGGTGCGCTTCCTGGTCCGAAATCCGGCAAAGCTAGAGAAAACCGTCGCCAACCTGGGTGTCGACACATCGGACTTCGTTCCGGCAGACATCAAGGACCGCGACGCGGTACGTGAGGCGTTGACCGGATGTGACGCCGTCGTGCACAGTGCCGCACTGGTCGCCACCGACCCGCGCCAGACGCCGCAGATGCTGAGCACCAACATGGAGGGCGCCCGCAACGTCCTCGGCCAAGCCGTCCAACTGGGTCTGGACCCCATCGTGCATGTATCCAGTTTCACCGCGCTCTTTCATCCCGACCTGGAAACCCTGACGGCCGACCTGCCGGTTGTCGGCGGAACGGACGGTTACGGAACGTCGAAGGCGCAGGTCGAAATCTATGCGCGCGGCCTGCAGGACGCCGGCGCACCGGTGAACATCACCTATCCCGGCATGGTTCTCGGCCCGCCCGTCGGGGACCAGTTCGGTGAGGCCGGCGAGGGAGTCAAAGCGGCGCTGCAGATGCACACAATCCCCGGGCGCCGGGCGGCGTGGTTGGTGATCGACGTCCGCGACGTGGCCGCCGTGCACGCCGCGCTGCTGGAGCCGGGCCGTGGGCCCCGCCGCTACATGGTGGGCGGGCACCGGATTCCGGCGACGGAGCTGGCCACCATGCTCGGCCAGGTGGCCGAAACGCCGATGGTGAGCGTCCCGGTTCCCGACACCGTGCTGCGCGTCGCGGGGACGCTGCTGGACTTGGCCGGTCCGTACCTGCCGTTCGACAATCCGTTCACCGCCGCCGGGATGCAGTACTACACCCAGATGCCCGAGTCCGACGACTCACCCAGCGAGCACGAGCTCGGTATCACCTATCGGGATCCGCGCACGACATTGGCCGATACGGTCGCCGCCCTGCGGGCTTAGCCGGTTGCATCGAGATTGCCGTCAGGGCTGTGGTTTCCGCCGCCGATCCACGACAGTGGCGGCCGTCTCGAGGAGAAAATCACGCCAGCCCGTCAGGGGAGTCTGTGTCGTCCCCCTCGGAGGGCGGGATGGGCGAATTCTTCAACCACGTGCGTAGCCGGAGAAGTTCGTTGATCACGATGCCGATGCCGACCAGCACCAGCACCGTCACCACAATCGCGGTGGTCACGTACTCCATGGTGACAGGCGCGCCGGTGGCAGGCATGCGCCCCGTGGCTGAACGGCACCGGAGCGGGAACGCCCCTGCCGCAGATTGATGAATCCGGCTAAGGTCAGCCGCACAGGCGCCCATAACCGGCCCACGAACAAAAGGGGTGCGCGGTGTCGATCAGCGGCCGATACCCACGACTGCAGGAGAAACTTCGCCGGGCGGTTCTCGATGCCCCGGCCGACACGGATCCGACCCTGCGACGCGTCGCCTACCACGGCGATGACCTGCCCGAGCCGTTGCAGGCCTATGTGGACAAGCTGTGGCGGTACGCCTACCGCGTGCAGGACAGTGACATCGAGCGGATGCGCGGAGCCGGCTATTCCGAAGACCAGATATTCGAGGTGACCATCGCCGCCGCGCTCGGTGCGGGTGACAGCCGTCGGCGCGCGGGTATGTCGGCCCTTAACGAGGCGTTGCGGTGAGGCTGCACAGCGTCGCACGTGGCCGATTCGGCACTCGCCTGGTGTTCGCGGCGTTGCGCGCCGCGACCGGCCGCGAGATACCCGACATCATCAAGATGCGGCACCACCGTCCGCGGTTCTTCGGCAGGCCGTTCTTCGCGCTGGTTCAGGCGGTGATGCGGGGCCCGTCGCCGTGGACGGTCGGTGAGCGGGAGTTCTTCGCCGCCTTTGTCTCCGAGCAAAACCGTTGCAAATTCTGCGCCACCACCCACGAGGCGGTCGCTTCGGCTGTCCTCGACCCCGCGATCAGCGTTGCGGCAGTGAGCGATTGGCGTAGCGCCGCGGTTGACGACCGGGTGCGGGCGACCCTGGGCCTGCTGGAAAAGCTAACCCGCACACCCGATGAAATCGGACCGCCCGATGTGCGCACGGTCCTCGACACCGGCGTCAGCCCGGAAGCGGTCCGCGACGCGATCGAGGTTTGCGCGTTGTTCAACACGATCAATCGAGTGGCCGACGGTCTCGACTTCAGCCTGCCGACAGCCGCCGAGCGCGCCTTCAATGCTCGAGTTCTGCTGAGGCTGGGCTATCGCTGAGCGGGCACCGAGCACAACCGGGCATCTGCCTCCTTCGTGGTGCGGTGCTCGAACCCGTCGGCCCCCGCTTCGTGACATGATCGGCGGTGCATGAAGGAGGCGCGATGTCAGACCACCCGGCAAGTCCGCTCCGGCATCTCGTGCAATCGCTGGGCGGCGGCCAGCAGGTCTCGGAGGCGCAGGTCCGACACGCAGCCTGGGTGGCACGATGCGTGGGTCGCGGGGCATCGGCACCACTGCACCCCAACGATGTATCAGCTCTGGCGGAAAGCCTGCAATCCAGAGACTTTTCCCCGGGAACGGTCGTCTTCCTGGCCGACCGCGCCGCCAGCGCGGTGTGCATTGTGCGGCAGGGACGGATCGAGCTCACGGTCGGCTCCGGGCGGCGGCGCGTGGTGGTCGATGTGCTTCGCCCGGGTGATGTCGACGGCGACATCGCGCTGTTGCTCGACATGCCGCCGCCCTACACCGCAAGGGCGCTGACCGATTCGAGCTGCCTGTTTCTGGATCGGCAGGCATTCGATCGGTTGCTCGCAACCCACCCGGCGATTTCGCGGCGTTGGTTGTCGAGTGTGGCGCAACGAGTGTCGGCCAGTCAGTCGAGGTTGATCGGACTGCTTGGCCGGCCGCTGTCGGCTCAACTGGCGCAGCTGCTGCTCGACGAGGCCGTCGACAACCACGTCGAATTGGCGCAGCGCACCATTGCAGCCATGCTCGGTGTCCAGCGCCCGTCAATTAACAAGGTGATCAAGGACTTTGAACGCGATCAGCTGATCCGGGTCGGGTATGCGGTCATCGAGATCGCCGACGCCGGGGGGTTGCGCGCTCGCGCGCAATAACTTTCGAATCCGGGCCTACCGATCGGCCGGCGGACCGGCGAACTCGCGCTGATCGCAATGCCGCCTTCGACGGCCACGGCGCCAAGCGCGCCGGCTGGACGACCGGGCCGGCCGTACCGACGGTCACCATGCCGAGATCGTCACGCTGGCCGACGTCGTCGGGACCGACCTCGTCAATGTCGCCACCAAGCTGCTCGCGCTGGGCGCTCACGCTTGGTCGCGGCCAAGCGGTGGGGCATCCGCACCGGCCAATCTTGATCAATTCCCGTGACGCCGAGGTGCTGGTCGCGGCGGATAACGATTCTTGAAAACAGTGGTCATATGCGAAAAGGGTGACTTATATATAAATTGTTGTCGCTCCAACCACCGAGGAGAGCACCATGAAAATCACCACATTGATTCAGGCGACGGTCGCAACCCTGGTCGTGGCAACCGCCGGGGTCACCAGCGCACCGCCTGCGTCGGCCGCCTATCCGATGGTCGGCAAACTTGGCACCGAACTGACGATGACCGACACCGTCGGTCAGGTTGTCCTCAGCTGGAAGGTCAGCAACCTCCAGCCCAGCAGCGATGAGACGCCGGGCTATCAGGTGGCCGGGAAGCTTTGGGAAGCGACGGCCACCGTGAAGGCCATTCGGGGCAGCGCCACTCCCGCCATTTCGCAGTTCAACGCCGTCGCTCCCGACCAAGCGGCTTACCGGGTTCTGTGGTTTGTCTCTTCGCCGTCCAACATCAGTGGAGCCACCATTCCCGAAGGCGCACAATCGACCGGAAAGATCCACTTCGACGTTACCGGCCCTTCGCCCACCACGGTGACGATGAACAACGGGATGGAAGACCTCATGATTTGGGGGCCATAACCTAACCATCGCAACGGGAGCCCGAAAGCTCCCGTTGCTTATGACAACGATCGGCGGGCCGAACCGGCACCCGACTTAGCCGGCGCGACGCTGCCCGTTGCGGTGGCTATTTCGCTGCGTGCCCTCAGCCATGCTCCTCGGCAGGGGGCTCGGGCGGCGCTGACGGCCCGTCCGGCTCGAGGCTGACCATCGGCGGTAGCGGGAGCGGGGTCGGGGGCAACCCGCCTCCGTAGGAGGCCTGCCGCACGCCGACGACAAGCGTCAGCACGTAGGTGGGCGGCGTGTCCGGCGGAAAGCCCAGCACTCTGACGTCCTCCGGAATCGGGTCGGGCCGCAGGCAGATTGTTGCCAAACCCCTTCCGGCCCAATAATCGTCGGAGGGTCCGGGCAACAGATGGTAGTCGAAGATCGTGATGGTCGAGCTGCCGTCCACACGTTTGTCGAAGGGTATATACACGCCTGGCAGTTCGTACGGGTTTGCCGACTCCCGGTAGCGGTTCTGGTTGGGAACGGTGTGCTGACCTTCGAGTTCCACGGCCACCCGCTGATGCCGTGGCGGACCATCCGGGTACCACGAACCGCTGATTTCCGCCCAGTCCCAGCCCGGGCTCGGCTGACAGTCCGGTTCGCCGTAGGGAATCCAGTGGATCGGATCGCTCGGCAGTTGCACTTCGAGCAGGGCGCCTTTGGGGATGAGCTGTGGCACCCAGGTGCGGTTCCACCAGCTGAGATTGTCGCGATGCTGCTGGTTGAAGCTGTAACGGCCTTGGTTTTGCATGGGTTGCATCGAGGGCTCGGCGGTTGCCAGGCCGACAGCTGACAACGTCGCTAACACGAGAGTGACAACAATTGGGCGGCGCATCGTCACTCCATCGCATGCTGTCCGGGCGGATCGATCATGAGAAGGCCCATCATTCCCCTGTCTTCGTGCGGCAGAATGTGGCAGTGATAAACGGTCATGCCGGTGACGTCCGGGCGGAAATACATACGCAGGGTGTACCGGCCGAACGGCGGTAGCCGAAAGGTATCCCACCACACGTCCGGCTCCGTCTGCCAGCTGGTGTCCCCGGGCGGAATACCGTGGATGTCGACGACCTGAAACGGGTTGACATGGATATGAATTGGATGCTGAAAGACGTCCTCGTTGATCAACGTCCACTCTTCGATCGTGCCCGCCTCGACCTCCGTGTCGATCCGTTGGTGATCGAATTCCTTTCCGTCGATCAGGAACTGCACGCCCATGCCGGTCCGGCCGGTGATGTCTCCGGAGAACACCATGGTGCGACGACGCGCGATCGGCAGGTTCGGCATCTGCGGCGGATCCACCAGGGTCGTGGGCATCCGGCTGTTGACCCTATTCCCGTTCACCACCAATGTGCCCAATGACATTGAGGGTCGCGGGCCACCGGGGTGCCCTTGGTCGTAGGCTGCCGCGTAGATTCGGTAGCGGCCCGGCTCACCGCCCTTGATGATGAACTCGGCCCGGTTGCCGGCGGCCAGCATGATGTTCGCCCGGGGCTGCGGTGTGCGGTAAGGCGTTCCGTCCGTGCCGATTTGGTGCAACGTGTGGCCCTCGATGTGTAACCAGATCGATCGATGCGGGCACGCGTTGAGAAACCGCCAGCGCTGCGCCTCCCCCGGTTTGATACTGATGTCCGGCAGCAACTGGCCGTTGAGAGGGAAGTACATGGACGACGGCACCGCAGGAATGGATTCGAAGGGCGCGTGACCCGCCATGGGAACCACCACGGCGAAGGGCACCTCGGCACTGTCGTCAGCGATCCACATCTCGTTGACCACGATGGTTCGCTCTCGCATTTCGGCAATCGCGGGTATCGCGTCGATGTCGCCCTCGACGATGATCGCACCGGACAGCCCGTTCCACAGCTGATGGGCTGTCGCCGTGTGGAAATGCGGGTGATACCAGTGCAACCCGGTCGGCTGGTTGGCGGCGATGTTGTAGCTGTACTGGTGGTCTTGCAGCGGGCCCAGCTGAAGTCCCACGTTGTCCCCGGGGTCCTCCGGAGACACCTGCAGCCCATGGGTGTGCAGGTTGGTGTCGACCAACTCCTGGAACATGGTTTGCCTTCGCTCCCACCTATTCCAGAAGTCGTGGAGGCAGGCTCGCCGGGTGTCGAAACGCGGGTCGTTGGACTTGGAGGCGCAATAGGGCACCATGAAAACATTATTTGTGGGAATGCCCACCGGAACGATGCGGTTCTTGAGCAGAATTCGTAGGTTGTCGCCTTGCCGTATCCGCAAGATAGGTCCCGGAAACTGGCCGTTGTATGTCTCCAGGGTCACCTGACGGCCACCCAGCTCTACCGGATTGGTCACCACCTCCAGCGAATAATCCAAGACGCCGCTCTCGCTGGACACTTGAGGCAGGTCGCGAAGCTCTTCGCCGCCGGCCCGCGCCGGACCGGCGCTCCTTATCACACCCGCGCCGGCCGTGACAGCCATCAGGGCCAGAAATGTCCTGCGGTCCAAGGGATTTCGCCGCAAGTGACGCCCGAGGGATGCAGATTCCATTGCGGATCCTTGTCGTCGTGGAAGTCAGCGCAGAGCGTAACCCACACAGCCGGCTTCTAGAAGCCCAACTTTTACATCGTTATGCGGGCCGGAGGCGGATTGCCAGAAGTGTTATCCACATGACCATTCGGTTGAAAGAATTCGCAAACTCGAATAGCGAGCCGGACCTCGCGGCAAAAGCTGCGGCAATGACCGGAAAAACCTGGCCGGCATGGCAGGCGGAGCGTATTGTCTGCCGTCATGAGTCCCACCACGCGCAGCTGGGCGGTGATCGCCGCCGCGACGGTCGCCGCCCTCGCCTGGCTGCTGACTCCCGCGACTGCACTGGCCGACCCGCACAACCCGCACAACGTCACCTACATCGTGAAGGTGGACGCGCCCATTTCCAGCGCCCGGGCGATCTACATGGTCAACGACAGCTATACGGCTACGGCCCCGTTGAGTGCAACCGGCCGCGAATTCACCACCAACACCATGCTGGCCGATGCGGCGAAAGCTGGTATGCAAGTGAGCATCCCATCGCCGTATTCGGGAAACGTGCACTGCGAGATCGACGTGGACAACAATGTCGCCGCAATGGTGGATCAATACGTGGCGTCAACGCCCGGAGCTCCCGGCGACCCGGATACCTACGGGGTGGTGGCCTGCGGCGCCTCCCCGCTACCCGTACCGCAGTGGTGGGCCAAACTCTGCGATGCCTGGTGGTGCGTCGACACTTCTTTTCCTTCCAACGCCCGCGACGAGGCCCGTTCCGACGTGACCCGGGACTCTGACTCTGAGCGCAGTCCGACGTGGCCACGTCGACCCTACGAACCGGCGGTTTAGCGCCGGCCGGCCTTGCCGCGACCGGGGCGTATCGTCGAGGGGCGGGTGAAACCCTTTGGCGGAAACAGTTTTGGAGCAGGTGCAGGCCCCGGCTCGGCGTTGTTGGACTCGCGGCGGTCAATGCCGGTGCGGCGCAAGCAGGGCCGCCTGACCAACGAGAGGTTGGCGCGCTGCCAGCCACTCGAGGGTACTGTCATGGGATCGCTCGATCAGCCGGGCGGTGTGCGAGAAGTCGATTGGTGAAACGCCGAGCGGGCACAGCGGCGGAACGACGCGCAGGTCGACCGATTTCTCATAGCGGGCGACGTCGAGGGCCAGGCGCTGGTTGATGGCGAGGGTCAAGGCGTGTATCGCCATCGCCAGCGCCCCGCGTGGTGCTTTGGGCAGGGCACACGGGTAGCCGGTAGGCAGCACCCAGATCAGATCGGCGCCGAGCGCGACAGCGTGCGACAGCGGGGTGTTGTTCACCACACCCCCGTCCATCAGTTCGCGCCCGTCGATGTTCACCGGAGGAAAGACGGCGGGAATGGCGGCGCTGGCCGTGATCGCGTCGACCGCGTCTCCCGACGAAAGCAGGACGTCGTGGCACGAAAGCACGTCGGTGGCCACCACATGCAGCGGTATCGGCGCATCCTGAAGCCGGCGAAACTGCAGATGGTCCTTGAGAAGCCGCCGCAGGCCGTGGTTGGGGACCAGGTTGGACCGCAGCCCCAGAAAGCCCAACAGCCCCACGATGGGTCGGGTGGGGAACACGTCTTCTCTCGACAGCGACCGCCACAGGTCGGCCAGCGCGCCGATCCCCTCGACATCGGCACGCGACCCCAGCCAGCCGCCATTGACGGCGCCGACGGACGTGCCGACGATCAGTTCCGGGGCGATTCCGCTCTCGGCCAAACCGAGGAGCATCCCCACCTGGATGGACCCGAGGCTCCCGCCGCCGGAGAGCACGAACGCTGTCGTCATAGTTCACCCAATAGCATGCCTAATAACAGCCAAAAGGCGCCGGATCTCGATGTACCGTGTCGCCAACGTGTGGTGGCGACGATAGCTGGCTGTGACGGCTGCCGAACCCGGCACGGGGGATGACTGTCAGCACGCTGACCAACGGGTGGATCCCGTCGAGCCTTTCCGCTGTGCTGCCCAGGTGCGAAGTAATAATCGACTCTCGTCCCGCGTGACCGCTTCGGCGCGCCGCCAGCCGACGGCCGGTCGACCCTTTGTCGGACCGGCAGCGATCACGCGACCACCGGGTCGCGTCATGGCCGGTCGCCTGCTAGCCCCGCTCGTCGCGCTGGTCGTCGCGGTCGCCGGTTGCGGCCCGGCCTCGACGGCGACGCCCGCGCCCGCAGCGCCCTCAGGCGCCGCAGCTAGCCCGCCCAACGCCCATACGCTCGTGCCGGCGCAGCTGCAGTTCACCGCAACGACTGTGGATGGCCGGCAATTTTCAGGAGCAAGCTTGTTCGGCAAACCCGCGGTGCTGTGGTTTTGGGCCCCATGGTGTCCGGTGTGTCAGCGAGAGGCCCCGACGGTGGCCAAGGTCGCTGCCGCGCGTCCAACGGTGGCCTTCGTCGGGGTGGCCGCACAAGACCAACTGCCGGCCATGCGGCAATTCGTCGACCGCTACCAGCTCAGCGCCTTCCCGCAGTTGGCCGACACCGACGCCGCGATTTGGGCGAGGTTCGGGGTTGTGGCGCAACCGGCTTTCGCTTTCGTCGGCGCAACCGGCCACATCGACGTCGTCGAGGGTCCCTTGACCGAGCCCGAGTTGACCAAGCGGGTTACCGGACTGGCCGGCCCGTGATCGACACCGCGCCGCTGGGCTTCGCGCTGGGAGCCGGGCTGGTGGCTGCGCTGAATCCGTGTGGATTCGCCTTGCTGCCGGGCTATCTGGGATTGGTGATCGCCGGTGGTAGCCAAACCACCTCGCGCCCAACGGCGTTAGCCCGTGCCGGGTCGGCCACACTGGTCATGTCGGCCGGCTTCCTCACCGTATTCGGCGTGTTCGGCCTGCTGATTTCGCCGCTGATCGCCTCGGTACAGAAGTATCTTCCGGTTGCCACCGTGGTCATCGGTGTAGTGCTGATCGCAACGGCGGCCTGGCTGCTCGCCGGCAAGGATATCGCGGTGGTGACGCCGAAGCTGTCCGGCGGGGCGCCGACGGCACGCCTGCGCTCGATGTACGGCTACGGCGTCGCCTACGCGGTGGCCTCACTGTCGTGCACCATCGGGCCCTTTCTGGCCTTGATCAGCACGACCTTTCGGCACGGTTCGACGGTCACCGGCGTGCTGGCATTTTTGGTCTACGCCAGTGGCATGGCCGTCACCGTCGGGGTGGCCGCATTGACCGTGGCCTTCGTCGGATCCTCGGACGCCGGCGGGCTCCGCCGCATCCTGCCCTATGTCGGGCGCATCGCCGGCGCACTGCTGCTGCTCACCGGGCTCTACGTGACGTATTACGGCTATTACGAGATCTCCCTGTATTTTTCCGGCGCCAGCGCAGATGATCCGGTCATCGCAGCCGCCGGCACAGTGCAAAGCTGGCTGGTCCGCCACGTCGACGCGCTCGGGGTGTGGCCCATGCTCGGCGTCCTCGCCGCGCTCACCGCAGCTGCCGTAGGTTGGCGAATACTGGCTCGTCGCAACACATCTAAGAGCAGTGGCACACTGCACGACTGATATTGCGTATCAGGCGAACCGTTCCAGCCAGGTCGTCACCCCATACAACACCGCGTACGTACCGGCCGCGATTGCCAGCGTGGTCGCCAGCCGGCACCGCAACCGGCGCACGCCGCCGAGGCTGCACTGATTGCGTCGCCGCAACGCGATCCACACCAGCAGCGCGAGGACACCGAGCCCGCTCAGCCGGAACCACCACGCATAGTTGCCGTACAGATTGTTCGCCCACGCCAATGCCGTTGCCCCGCTGATAATTCCGAATATCGCGAGGACGGTGGGGCCGACGCAGCACAGGATGCCGACCAAACCGCCGGTGACGCCGATACGCCAGATCGGCAGCCGGTCACCCTCCTGTGAGCGCGGCGGTGCAGGAGCTTCTTCGGGCTCGCCTTCCACGCGCACACCGTTCCAGAACGCGACGTGGTTCTTGATCCGGCGCGCCAGCGGACTGGGACGCGGGTAGTACCAGGCCGCGTCCGGCTTCACATCGCCGTTAACCGATACGGTGTAGTAGTGCGCCAGGCCCTTCCACGGGCATATCGACGTGGTCCGGCTGTCGACGAGGTGCTCGCGCCGCAGCGACTCCGGCGGGAAGTAGTCATTGCCCTCCAGGCGGACGGTCTGCGGCGCCTCAGCCAGCACCGCCCCGTTCCACACGGCACGAATCATTCCAGTCAACCTCCTGCAATCATCCTTGCCGCTATTGCACGCTATTGCGCTGCGGCGCGCAGCTGAACTGTAGTTCTGATGACAGTTGCGCGTCGGCACGCTATCCACCGTGATGAGCTACCCCGGTTGCCGGGCCGATGGGAAACGGGGCACCAGTGACGACAATGAAGCGGGACCGCGACGAGGTAGTCCTCGAATACACCAGGAGCATCTGCCCGGTATGCAAGGTGGTGATCGACGCCCAGGTCAACCTCCGCGGCGGCAAGGTCTATCTGCGCAAGCGGTGCCGCGACCATGGCGAGTTCGAGGCTGTGGTGTACGGGGACGCTCAGATATAGGTGGAGTCAACACGATTCAACAAGCCCGGCACCATTCCGCTGCAGTTTCAGACCGAGGTTCGCGACGGCTGCCCCAGCGACTGCGGTCTGTGCCCGGACCACAAACAGCACGCCTGCCTCGGCTTGATCGAAGTCAACACGCACTGCAACCCGGACTGCCCGATCTGTTTCGCCGACTCCGGTCACCAGCCCGACGGCTACGCCCTCGCCGTGGCGCAATGCGAGAAGATGCTCGATGCACTCGTCGCGGCCGAAGGCGAGCCCGAAATCGTGATGTTCTCCGGCGGCGAGCCGACGATCCACAAGCAGATTCTCGAGTTCGTCGACGCCGCCCAGGCCCGGCCGATCAAGACCGTCATCATCAACACCAACGGCATTCGCCTCGCATCGGATCGAAGGTTCGTCGCCAGCCTCGCGCAGCGCAACCGGAGGCCGAACGACTCGGTACACGCTGATGATCGCGGAAAAGGCGTGATCGATCATCGGTGATGACGCCCGGGGGTGACAGGCCGGTTCGTCGAGGCTTACGTTGGCCCGGCAAGGACATCGACCTGACCGGAAGGGCTGTCTCAGGATGAGAGCGGTAACCTGCCACAACGCGAGGCTCGAAGTGGTCGAACAGCCCGCCCCCAAGCCGGCTAAGGGCCAGTTGCTGATCGATGTCCGCAGGTGTGGCATCTGCGGATCGGACCTGCATGCCCGTTACCACTGCGACGAACTCGCCGACGTGATGGACGAATCGGGCTACCACGCCTTCATGCGCTCCGACGAGCACGTGGTGTTCGGACACGAATTCTGCGGCGAGGTGGTCGACTACGGTCCCGGCACCCGCAGGGCTCCTCGGCCCGGCACCCCGGTTGTCGCGATGCCACTGCTGCGACGTGGCAACGAGGTGCACGGGATCGGGCTGTCGACAATGGCGCCGGGTGCCTACGCCGAGCAACTGCTCGTCGAGCAGTCGCTGACGTTTCCCGTCCCCAACGGCCTGCCGCCCGAGATCGCCGCGCTGACCGAGCCGATGGCCGTCGGCTGGCATGCCGTGCGACGTGGCGACGTCAGCAAACGTGACGTCGCGATCGTGATCGGCTGCGGCCCCATCGGTCTCGCGGTGATCTGCATGCTCAAGGCGCACGGCGTGCGCACCGTGATCGCCAGCGACTTCTCCCCGGGCCGGCGCGCGCTGGCCACCGCCTGCGGCGCCGACGCCGTCGTCGACCCGGCGCAGGACTCCCCCTATGCGACGGATGCGAGCCGCAAGCACTTGCAGGGCATCCTCGAGGCGTTCGATCTGGCGGTCGGCACGATCGAAAAGCTGCATCGGCTGCGGCTGCCGTGGTGGCACGTGTGGCGCGTCGCCGAAGCGGCCGGTGCCGCGACCCCCAAGCATCCGGTCATCTTCGAATGTGTCGGTGTCCCAGGCATTATCGACGGCATCATCGCGAGCGCGCCGCTGTTTTCCCGCGTCGTCGTGGTCGGGGTCTGCATGGGCGCCGACCACATCCGCCCGGCGATGGCGATCAACAAAGAAATCGACCTGCGGTTCGTGCTCGGCTACACCCCACTCGAGTTCCGCGACACGCTGCACATGCTCGCCGACGGCAAGGTCAACGCCGACCCGCTGATCACCGGGACCGTCGGGCTGGCCGGTGTCGAGGCCGCGTTCGACGCGCTCGGCGACCCCGAGGCACACGCGAAAATCCTGATCGACCCCAAGAGCAGCGCCGCGAGCCCACAACCTGTGCGTTGACCGCCGTGTGAGTTCGGTGCGGGCTCAACTTCCCCAGCCGGCTACTGCTAGTTCTGGGACGGAGTCGGAAACAAATGGGGACTTACAGCAACGCCCCATCCCACGGCGTCGTCGTCAGGTCTTTCGACTGTCACACTCGTCATGGGTGTGAAGTACAGTGTGAAGCATGGCGACCGCCGCTCATCCCTTCGCCTTCGCAGAGCCCGACATCAATGTCCCACTGCAGTCGGCTCCGCTTGTTCGCGCCATCGCTCAGATCAGGTTTCCGCACCTCACGCGATTCTCGACCAACGAGGACGCCGTAGCCACGCGCATTGCTGATGCTCTCGCGGACCAGTACCCATTGATGGATGTCGGCCAGGAAACGACGTTGATCATCACCCCTGATGGCCTCAGTGAAGATCCCACGACCACCCGACTGTGGCGTCTCAGCAGCGGCGATCGTGACTGGCAGATTACCTTCTGTGGCACCTTCCTCAGTGTCGACACCACTCATTATGTTCGACTCAGGGACTTTGCTCAGCGGCTCGTTGACGCATGGAAGGCCGTGAATGAGCAGGTGACCGTGCCCTACATCGATCGTCTTGGGGTTCGGTACGTCAACCAACTCACCAGGCCAGACCTCCTGACCCGACTGCCCGAACTGTTGCGAACCGAGGTGCTGGGAATTTCAGTCTCCCAAGGTGAGGAATTCGCGCTGCTTTCGAATATCACTGAAGCGCGCTATCGGTTGTCGGATGGGGCGTCCTTTATGGCGCGCTGGGGCATGCTGCCGGCCAACACAAGCATCGACAATGCGGTGCCCGCGTACGACTACCCGACATGGCTGCTCGACATGGATTCGTTCCGAGAGTTCACACCCGGCTCGCAACAGGGCGCGGATATCTTCGAAGATGTGCGCGCCCTGACGCTACGGGCTTATCAGTTCTTCCGGTGGGCAGTGACAGAGGACTTCCTCGTCGCTTTTGGGGGTGAGTTGTGATGGCCACAGCAAGTGTTGGCAACTACCGCGTTCAGGTTGCCCAGTATCAGTTCAGCAAATTTGGCACCGTCGCGCCGCCGATATTTCCGTACGCAGGAAAAGCGGGCGCTTCCCTCCTCATGGCTGGCCTTGCAGCGTTTGGTGGGCTCGCGGGGACTTCGATCGGCGGCAATTACGGTGCGATCCAGGTGCTTGCGGCTGTAAAATGCACTGGCCGTGGAGAATTCGCCGCGGCAATCAAGCCGAAATCCGCCCCAGCCGCCACGCGCGTACTTGGCGCTGAGTCTCGAGGCGACCGCGAAGAGGTCGCATGGATCAAAGCGCACTCTGGGCTCACCTGGGACCAGATGGGAAAGATCTTCGGCGTCTCTCGGCGCGCCGTTCATATGTGGGCTAACGGTGGACGACTCAACGAGTCGAATGCCCGCCGATTGCGCGCCTTTGCTGCGATCATCCGTGGTCTTGAGTCCGAGATGCCGGACGACCCAAGGCCAGAGGTAGTACGTGCCCGATTACTTCAAGTTGAACGAGACGGGTTGAGCGTTGTCGACCGTCTACGTCGAGGGCATTCCACCGGACCAACTTGGGGCGCTCCGTTTGGTCCGGAACGCCTCGTGAATGCTACCCGCGAACCCCTGCGCAAACCGGCGGGTGAAGTCGGGCCGTAGCGGTGTGGGGTATCGGGCGGTTTCTGGCACTACTTCGATCGACAGAGGTTAATTCGGACCAACTAGCGCAGTGCCCGGCGCCCGAGTTAGCCACATCGTGCCGCGATTGGCGACAGGGCGATGTCTTCCGTAACGCCAACACGTTTGTGTTCGATCACAACTGGTCACCACAATTGGTTCGAACGACGCATGGCGCGGTCGTCGTCAGCCAATCATGCGACGCATCGCTGCCTCACCGGGAGCGCATTCAGATTGCGCCGCTTGTGCAGTTAGCGGATGCCGACGATGCGCGTGAGGCAGCATCGGGAGAACGTACCCAGTACGTGGCCGTACCGAGATTCGGGCCAGATTGTTTCGCCGACCTCGACGGCATCACCACTGTCGCGAAGACCGCTCTCGTCTCATGCGAGCGCGTCGCAGGCGTTGAATCAGACGATGAGGTCCGCGTGTTTGCATTCTCGGTCTCCCGCCGTTATGGACGCTTCGCATTCCCAGACGAAGTAGTAAAGTGCCTGCATCCGCTCAGAGAGGCTCTAAAAGCTAAGGCGCGCAAGGAACAATCACCGCTCGGACAGGCACTTGCCTGTGTTCACTCAATCAGGGTGCAGTGTGAGGATTGGACGCGTTCGCCGCACGAACTGACCCTCGTCATCATTGTTGAGGCCGACGTGGTCCCTTCAGACCTCGATGACATCGGACAGCCACCGGGTGACCTCGCGGCCCCGACACAGGCGAATCTGAAGACTCAGATCAACAAGTATGCGACCTACCTCGCCAAGGCCGATCGAAGTCAGGTCGAGCGATACTTCGCTTGGTACTACCTCGCCGAGATTTGGGCCCGACAATGCGAGGCAGCTGCGCGGTCAAAGGGGCTCACTAGCTTCGTAGGCTCCGTAACGGCTGAATTGGCGGCGATCGATGACTTTCCACTTTCGCGGGTCCTGAAAACCGAAAGCTTGGATCTCGACTATTTGTCCGACTCGCGCAAGCCAATGGCCTAGGCGGGCAGATCATCCAGCGGAAGCCTGGCAGATCGCCACCACTAGACATGGCCGGATCTCGGCGCTCGAAGACAGATCCCATCACCCCTTGGTGTCCCTTTTCAGATCCGTATCCCGGCTCGGCTGCACCCGTTTGGGCTCGCCCGGCATTTTCGGATAGTTCGGCGGATAGGGCAGGTCACCCAGCCCACGCTCGTCGTCAGCGGCGGCCAGGTCGATCAACGGCGCAATCGATTGAGCCACATCGTCCATGCCGGCCCACGGGTCCTCGCGACCCGCCACCAGATCGGGCACCGTGGCGATGGTGTAGTCGTCGGGATCCGCACCGGCCAGCTCGTCCCACGTCAACGGTGTCGAAACGGTGGCAATCGGAGTTGGGCGCACCGAATACGCTGACGCCATGGTGCGGTCGCGAGCATTCTGGTTGAAGTCGACGAAGATTCGCGCGCCCCGCTGTTCTTTCCACCAGGACGTGGTCACCGCGCCGGGTGCGCGCCGCTCCAATTCGCGGGCCAGCGCGATGCCCGCCCGGCGCACCTGGATGAAGTCCCAGTCGGTGGCGATCCGGAGAAACACGTGCACCCCGCGTCCCCCGGAAGTCTTCGGGTAGCCGACCAACCCGAGTTCGTCGAGCAGCGGCCGCAACACGTCGACGGCGACTGCCCGCGCCTGCGCAAAACCGGTGCCGGGCTGCGGATCCAGATCGATGCGCAATTCGTCGGGATGCTCGGTGTCGGGGCAGCGCACCTGCCATGGGTGCAGCGTCACGGTACCCATCTGCGCGGCCCACACGATCGCCGCGGGATGGGTGACTTTCAGCGCATCGGCGGTGCGTCCCGACGGGAACGTCACCCGGCAGGTCTGCAGGTAGTCGGGATGATGCTGGGGCACCCGCTTTTGATAGATCTCCTCGCCGTCGATGCCGTCGGGGAAGCGCTGCAGATGCGTGGGCCGGTCGCGAAGCGCAGCCAGCATCGGGCCCCGGCCCACGGCGAGGTAGTACTCGACCAGCCGTCGCTTGGTGCCGCCGGACCCGAGCTGCGGGAAGTACACCCTGTCCGGGTTGGTCACCCGCACCCGGATGCCGTCGACGTCGAGTTCTTCTGCTGCAGCAGCCATAGCTGGATTCCAGCATGCCGCACGACACAATGAACCCATGGACCTGCCCGTGATGCCGCCCGTTTCGCCGATGCTGGCCAAGTCCGTCAAGACCATCCCGGCGGACGCGTCGTACGAGCCGAAATGGGACGGCTTCCGGTCCATCTGCTTTCGCGACGGCGACGAGGTCGAGTTGGGCAGCCGCAACGAGCGGCCGATGACCCGCTACTTCCCCGAACTGGTCGCGGCCATCAAGGCCGAACTGCCGTCGCGCTGCGTCGTCGACGGCGAAATCGTCATCGCCACCGAGCACGGCCTGGATTTCGAGGCCCTGCAACAGCGCATCCATCCGGCAGATTCGCGGGTGCGCATGCTTGCCAAGCACACACCGGCGTCGTTCATCGCGTTCGATTTGCTGGCTCTCGGCGACGACGACTACACCAGCCGTCCGTTCCATGAGCGCCGGGCGGCGCTGGTCGACGCGTTAGCCGCTTCGGGCCCGTCGATTCACGTCACCCCGGCCACCACCGACCTGCACACCGCACAGCGCTGGTTCTCCGAGTTCGAGGGCGCCGGCCTCGACGGCGTCATCGCCAAACCGCTGACCGTCACCTACCAGCGGGACAAGCGGGTCATGTTCAAGGTCAAACACGAACGGACCGCCGACTGCGTGGTGGCCGGCTATCGGGTGCACAAGTCCGGCGGTGACATGGTCGGCTCGCTGCTGCTAGGGCTCTACCAGGAGGACGGCCAACTCGCTTCGGTCGGTGTGATCGGCGCCTTCCCGATGGCCGAACGGCGGCGGCTCTTCACCGAATTACAGCCGCTGGTAACAACTTTCGACAACCATCCGTGGAATTGGGCCGCCCACGAAGCCGGCGAACGCACCCCGCGTAAGAACGAATTCTCCCGCTGGAACGCCGGCAAAGACCTGTCCTTCGTGCCGCTGCGGCCGGAGCGGGTCGTCGAAGTCCGCTACGACCACATGGAAGGCGCGCGGTTTCGCCACACCACCCAGTTCAACCGGTGGCGGCCCGACCGCGATCCGCGCTCGTGCACCTACGCCCAACTCGAGCAGCCGGCGTCGTTCCACCTGGACGACATCGTGACCGGCCTGGGACCGGGCACTGCGGCGGACAGCTAGGTACTCTCACCCCGTGGTCCAGGTCGTCATCGCCGGAGCCGGCCCGAACGGGCTGATGCTGGCCTGCGAATTGGGATTGGCCGGGATCCGGCCGGTGGTGTTGGACGGCAGTCCCGGGCCCAACCGGCAACCTCGCGCGGCGGGCATTGTCGGTCAAGGAGTTCGGATCTTCGACCACCGCGGCCTCTACAGCACCCTCGCGCAGACGCAGGAACCGCCGCAACCCGCCCCCGGCTCATTTTTTGCCGGGTTCGGCTTCAGTCTTGCCGCGGTGCCGAATCACCAGCTGTACAGACTTCAAGTGGAACAACCCAGGCTTATCGAGGTGCTGGTGGCCGCCGCCGAGAAATACGGCGTCGACTTTCGCTGGGGTCACGCGTTAGCCGGCTTCGACCAGGGCGGCGACGGCGTCACCGTCAACATCGCCGGCCCGGACGGCGCCTATGAGCTAACGACCGAATACCTGATCGGCGCCGACGGCGGCTCGAGTATCACCCGCAAGCTGGCGCGCATCGACTTTCCCGGGATGTCGTCGTATGACGTGATCGAGCACGTGACGTTCGGCGTGCTGCCACCGCTTGACTGGGTCGATCCGGTGAGCGGGGCACTGAACGTGCCGGGATTCGGTGCGGTGCCGGCCAGACAGTACTTTCGTACCGGCCGCGGCATCTTCGGGTGGGGCCTGCAGCTGACGGACCGGCCGGGGGCATTCACCATCGAGTTGGACAGCTCGCCCCGCGAAAACCCCTGCGCGGCCGACAGCGACGCCGCGCCCATGTCGGTTGCCGAGCAGGAGGCCAGCATCAAACGCGTGCTGGGCGCAGCTGTGCCGCTCCAGCCCGAATCCACCGGCGCACCACCGGATTTGCGGCGTTACCGGGGCGTGAACTCGAGGATCGCGTCGCAATACCGGGCCGGCCGGGTCCTGCTGGTCGGCGATGCCGCGCACGTGCAGCCCCCGCTCGGGGGACCAGGTCTCAATCTGGGTCTGCAGGACGCGATGAACCTCGGCTGGAAGCTGGCCGCGGTGCTTGACGGACGGGTCGGCCCCGAGCTGCTCGACACCTACGAGGCCGAGCGCCGGCCGGCCGCCGAGCGGGTGATCATGTACAGCCGCGCCCAGCTGGCCCTTATTCGGCCCGGGGCCGAAGTCACTGCGTTACGGGAAGTCTTTACCGAATTGCTGGCGCAGCCCGATGTGGTCCGTCACCTCGGCGACCTAGTGTCGGGCGCCGATATTCGCTATGCGACGAGTTCGGATCAGCATCCCCTCGTCGGGCGCTGGGTGCCGGATTTTGCCGTCGAAAACTCGTGCGGAACCACTCGCGTCGCGGAGCTTGCCCGCGACGGGAGGCCGTTGCTGGTCGACCTCACCGAACAGGGCGTAGTGGCTCAGGCGGCAGTCGACATTGCGAACCGGGTCACCGTTGCCGCAGGACGCCCGGTCCCGGACGTACCGGCAACGGCGCTGCTGGTACGTCCAGATGGTTACGTGGCCTGGGCGTCCGCAGCGCCGACACCTGACATTGCCGACCTCGACGAGCTTGATCGCCTGCTCACCCGTTGGTTCGGCGTCACCTTGACCTGATCTCAAGAGCCGCCGATCCCCCGGATGGGGGACCCCCGTTGTCCGCCGTTCGCGCTACTCGGAATTCGTCGCAAAGGACCACTGATCAGGGGACAACGCATGCCGCGGGAATAGGGCATCGTTGCAAGGCTGGGCATTTTCGCACGGCAGGTTGATTGCGATAAGGAGATATCTGATGAGCCATGAAGCCCTTTTCCATGAGCTGGACGCCGTATACGCGTGGGCTGTCTTCGTGGTCGACGACATCGATTCGTAAGCACCGTGTCGGCTCTCGGGCCGACTAGATCGGAGGTCAAGTCCCAAGACGCGGTGTAGCAAAGCTCGATCGCCCGACCCTTGGGCGGGCAGATCAGGCGGTGCGATATCCGCCTTTGTTGCTACACCGCGTCCCCGGGCGCAACCCCGCGCGGCGCGCCCGCAAATTCGAACGTCCGGATACAGCTATTCGACACCCTTAAGATGTCGTGATGCTGCACGTATCGTCATTGTTCGTTGCCGGCACCGCCACACTAGACGAATACGGCGCGATCAATGCGACGCGCATCCCGATGACCTGGTTTCAGGTCGACCAAATGCCGCTCTGGGCAAAGGTTCCCGTTGTTCTAGTGGTGCATGCCAAAGCAGGTGGTGACTACGACCCGGAACTCCACGTCGTGTGCAAGGACCCCGCCGGGGTGCCGCGCGGAACCCTCAAAGCCAGTTGGCACTGGCCGGACGACGAAGATAAAGCTTCCAAGTACCGGTGCTTTACCCAAGAACTCTCCTTTCCGATCGAGACTGAAGGCGAGTACACGATCGGCGCCTACTATGACGAGCAAGGCAAGTTCGAGCTGTCCACACCAATACCGATCTCGATCATTTTGGCCGCTCAGACTCCGCGCGGCGATGAGGGCGAGAACGCTGCGAATGACGACAGCGGCTAGACCGGCCGCTGGCCGGCTACGCGTGGGAAGTTGTGCGGGCTTACGGGGATCGCGTGTCTTCTTCGTCGTCTTCGTCTGCGTGGAGGAGTTTTTCGGGATGGTGCATGGTGTTGGTGCGGGGTTGGCCGCGGTCGAGATGGGGTGGGGGTGTCCATTCGGTGTCGCCGTGGGTGTTTTTGCGGGTGCTCCAGCCTTTGTCGGCTAGTGGGTGGTGGCCGCCGCAGGCGAAGGTGAGTTGGTTGACGTCGGTGGTGGGTGATTGGGCGTAGGGGATGACGTGGTGGACCTCGCAGAAGTAGCCCTTGACGTCACAACCCGGCGCGCTGCACCCGCGCTCCTTGCCATACAACACGATTCGCTGCCCCGGTGAGGCCAGCCGTTTGCTGTGATACAGCGCCAACGCCTTACCGCCGTCGAAAACCGCGAGATAATGCCGGGCGTGGCGGGCCAGCCGGATCACATCACTCATCGGCAGCAGGGTGCCGGCGCCGGTGAGTCCTTGTCCGGCAGCGGCTTCCAGTTCGGCCAGTGTGGTGGACACGATGATCGTCGCGGGTAGGCCGTTGTGCTGACCCAACTCCCCCGACGCCAGCAGGCCGCGCAGCCCGGCCAGCAGCCCGTCGTGGTTGCGTTGGGCCGCTGAGCGGGTGTCGGTGTCGATGGCGGCTTGACTGGGGGTGCCCTCCACACAGGGGGTTTTCGATTCGGGGTTGCACATGCCGGGGGCACCCAGTGTGGCCAGCACGGCTTCGACGGTGGCGCGCAGCTCGGGGGTGATCAGCCCACGCAGCTCCGACATGCCATCGGCCTGCTGGCTGCCTAAGGTCAGGCCGCGGCGGCGGGCGCGGTCCTCATCGCGGTAGGTGCCGTCGGGATTGAGACAATCAGCGAGGGTGTCGGCCAACCCCGCTAACTGTTCGGGGCGAACCTGGCTGCCTTGGCGGGCCAGCTGGGCTTCGGCGCGCTCGCGGGTGGCTTGATCGACCCAGCCCGGCAGCTGGTGGTAGAAACGTCGGATCACGTGGATGCTTTCGCCGCCCAATTTTCCGTCGCGTTGGGCGGCGACGGCCCCGGCCAGTACCGGGGCGATCGGTTCTCCGGTCAGCCCGCGCCGCGGCCCCAGATCGGCGGCGGCTTTGATGCGCCGGCTGGCCTCGGTGCGGCTGATCAGCGCCCAGTCGGCGATCGCATGCGACAGCTTGCCGCCTAGCTCTTCGGTGCTGGCTTGGCGGGCCAGGTTGTTGATCAGCTGATGCTCAGCCACCGGCAGCCGCCGGCGCACCTTTTCACACCGCTCCACCAACGCCAACCACTCCGGGGTGGTCAAGGCATCAAAGTTCAAATCCACCAACCTATCCACCGCGGCATCGAGTGCACCAAAGACCGCCGTGACCGTCTGCCGATCCACGACACCGCCCGAGCTCATACCCGCAATCTATCGACCGACACCGACAAGAATCGGGCAGAAAGTGACTGCCAAACAACAGATTTCACGTGTTCTCTCACAGCGAACAGCAATCCGGTGTGCCGGTGCGAAAGCGGGCGCCGACCCACATCACCCAAAGTGACCAGAACTGCACCCAACGGCTCAGCGAACTGACTAGATCACGACGGACAACGTCTGGAGCCCGCGAAGCGTAACGTTCGTCTTGTACTGTGGCTCACCGGCCAACCTGGCATCGGGGAATCGCGCGGTGATCGCCGACAACGCCACACCGGCTTCCAACCGCGCCAGCGGGGCGCCCAGGCAGTAATGCGCTCCATAGCCAAAACCCAAGTGCCGCAAGGGCGCACGATCCGGTTCGAAGGCGTCTGGTCGGTCGTACTCGGCCGGATCACGATGCGCCGCCGCCAGCAGCAACATCATCGTGTCACCCTTAGCGACCGAGATGTCCCCAATCGCCATGTCATCGCCGGCAATTCGGCCGACCAGTTGCACCGGCGGGTCATAGCGCATGGTTTCCTCGATGACCGCCGGTGCCCGGGCAGCGTCGGCGCCCAGCGCAACCCAGTGCCGACGGTCTCGCAGCATCGCCAAGATGGCGTTGCCGATCAAGTTCACCGTGGTCTCGTGTCCGGCGACCAGCAGCAGCATGCAGGTGGACACGATCTCCTCCTGGGTCAACTGATCGCCGGACTCCTCTACCGCGATCAGACCGGACATCAAGTCGTCGCCGGGCCTAATCCGGCGCTGCGCGATCAGCTCGCGCAGGTACTCGCGCAGCCAGCTGCCGGCCGCCAGCCCGTCGTTGAAGTCCTCGGAATGCTCGCCGGTGAAGGCGAGAAACGGGTCCAGCGACTGCGCGAGCAAGGCCGATGCCCGGCTGAACTGTGGCTCGTCTTCCAGCGGCACCCCGAGTAGCCGGCAGATCACCGCCACCGGCAATGGATAGGCGAAGTCGCCGACTACGTCGAAGCGGCCCTTTTCGGCGATCCGGTCCAGCAATCCGTACACCAGCGCAGTGATGTCGGGTCGCAGTGCGTTCACTACTTTCGGAGCGAATGCCTTACTGACCAGCTTGCGCAGCCGAGTGTGATCGGGCGGATCGAGAAACAAAAAGCCGGGCGGGAATTCGGTGCCCGGCGCCGGTGCATCCTGCAGCCGTCGCCGGGCGATCGTCGAGTTGGACCGGTCACTGCTCGACAACGGGTGCCGCAGCACCTCGGTGCAGTCGTGATAGGTCGAGAAAAGTACGAAGTTGGCGTCCGGCAGCTGCAGCGGCCCGTGTTCACGAAGCTGCGCACACACCGAATACGGGTTGGCCCGGATCGCCGGGTCCAGCAGTTGCAGCAGCAACGCCTGCGGTTCGGCGTATTCGGTGGGCTCCATGGGCCGTGTCGTCATGCTGACATTGTGCCCGTGCTTCGAGTGCGCCCTGGTCAAAGTAGCTGGCCGCAACCACGGTGCCACGTCGCATCTGCGACATGGCGGTGCTGCGCTTCTGCCGGTTGGTATTCGTTATCGGGTTGCTGCTTTCGGTAGCCATGGCCACCACGGTGCCGGCCGCGCCGGGCCATGCCTGCGCATGCCGCGCGGCGATCGCTCCGGGTGGTGCCCGCGCCACCATGAATCATGAAGCGGCACTGTTGCATTGGGACGGGACAACCGAGACCATCGTGATGCAGCTCGCGATGGACGCCACCACCGATAACGTCGCGCTGGTGGTACCAACCCCCGCCCCGGCCACCGTCGCCGCGGCGGACAAGGCTGCCTTCGTGGAGTTGGACACGTTGACGGCGCCGCAAGTCCAGCACAAGCGTCGCTGGATCCTCGGTATCGGGATGGTCGGATCTGCGCCGCGCGAGGGGGCCGCGGGGGCACACGCTCCGTCGCCGTCTACGACAACGTCGCCATCCCGATCCTGGTGATCCTGTTCGTCGGATTCTTCGTGGTCGTCCTGGCGGCGACGGTGATCTTCTTCGTGGTCTACGGGAGGCGCGGGCTCGGTCAGCGGCGCAGAAATTTCACGATGTAGTCGGCCAGCTCTTCGCCGGCGTCCTCCTGCAGGAAATGGCCGGCGCCGCGTACTACCGGGTGCTCGACGCCCTGAGCACCGCGCATCTCACGCTTGAAGATCTCGGCCATCGGCCCGGTGATGGGGTCGCTGTCGCTGAACGCCACCAGCATCGGCGTCGGACTCACACACAGTTTCGTCCAGGCCGTCTTGTTCGCCGCGGCCGCCGGGTCGTCCGGGGAGGTCGGCACCAGGCCGGGCATGGCGCGCGGGCCGGCACAGTAGTCGTCGCCGGGAAAGGGAGCGTCATAGCCGGCGCGCACCGCGTCGCTCATCTGCCGCCGGCATCCCCCTTGCACGAACCAGCCGATGTCCAGCTTCGGCGCGGTCTGGATCGCTTCCCGAAAGCGCCACCAGATCTCGGCCATTGGCTGCTCTCCGTTGGGCAGTCCGGTATTGGCGACGACCAGCCGCGCGAAGCGCTCGGGATGTTCGGCGGCCAGCCGCAATCCGATCAGCCCGCCCCAGTCCTGTCCGACCAGGGTGACGTTGCGCAGGTCCAGCACGTCGAAAGCCAGCGCGCGCATCCACTCGACATGACGCGCATAAGTGTGGTCTTCGCGGCGGGTCGGCTTGTCGGATCGGCCGAAGCCGACCAGGTCCGGGCAGATGACACGATGGCCCGCGCCGGCCAGGACCGGAATCATCTTGCGGTACAGATAAGACCATGACGGCTCGCCATGCAGCATCAGCACGGGGTCGGCGCGGTCCGGCCCGTCTTGCACCCAGGCGACCCGCAGTGTCCCGCCTTCGCCGTCGGGCAACTCGCAATACCTTGGCGCATAAGGAAAGTCAGGAAGGTCGTCAAACCGCTCGTCGGCTGTGCGCAATGTCTGCATCATGCGAACATACGCCGTCACGAACCCTTGCTTAACCCCGCCACCGAAGGATCTGCCATCAGCCGATCCAGGAAGGCGCGCTGCCCCTTGAGCAGCTTCGCGCGCGCCTGCGCCACCGGGAACCAGCCGGCCCGATCGACCTCCGGGAACGACCGCAACGTGCCTGACCCCTTCGGCCATTCCAGTTCGAAGGTGTTGCTGCGCATGTCGGTGACGTCGAGGTCGGCTTCGACGGCGAAGACGGTCACGACCTTGCCGCCCGGTTGTTTCAGCGCGCCCAGGTCGATTCGCGCTCCGTCCGGAACCGGCAACCCCAGCTCCTCGGTGAACTCGCGCCGGGCGGCCAGCCACGGGTCGTCGCCGTCGGGGTATTCACCTTTCGGAATCGACCATGCGCCATCGTCTTTGCGCGCCCAAAACGGCCCTCCGGGATGCGCGATGAGGACGTCGATGACGCCGGTCGGTGCCCGATACAGCAGCAAACCGGCGCTGAGTCTGGGCATCCGGGTGATCCTCAGACTCCGACGGCCTGCTCCAGATCCTTCAGCGCCGATTCCAGGTGGAGCAGCAGCCGCTGCAGGTGCGGCACGCTGCGACGGCAACCGACCAGTCCGAAGTCGAGATTGCCCGCGTTGTTCACCAGGGTGATGTTCAGCGCCTGTCCGTCGGGGATGTTGGACATCGGGTAGCTGCCGTCGAGCCGGGCGCCGCCGTAGTACAGCGGATCTGTCCCGCCCGGCACGTTGGAGATGACGATGTTGAACGGCGGCGGCACCGTCGACAGGAAGCCCGGTATGCCCGCCAACGTCAACGGCGCCATGTGTAGCGCGGACAGCGCGAGCACCTGCAGTTGCGGCAACTCGGCGAGCACCTTCTTGTTGGCGCGCATCGACTCGCTGATGATCTTGATCCGCTCCGCAGGGTCCTCGACGTGAGTGGCAAGGTTGCACAGCAGGCTGCCGACTTTGTTGCCGCCGCCGTCGGAATCGTCTTTGGAGCGCAGGCTCACCGGGACCATCGCAATCAGCGGAGTGTCCGGCAGGGCGTTCTGCTCGATCAGGTAATACCGCAGCGCACCGGCGCACATCGCCAGGACCGCGTCGTTGACGGTGACCCCGGCAGCCTGCTTGACGGCCTTGACGCGCTCCAGCGACCACGATTGCGCGGCGCACCGGCGCGCTCCGCCGATCTTGACGTTGAACATGGTGTGCGGCGCCGCGAACGGCAGCGTCAGCTGCTGCTGGAACAGCGCGGCGCGGGCCAGCTTGAAGGTCGAAGGGGCAAGGCCTACAACCGATCCCGCCAACTTGACCAGCGAGCTCAGCGGAGACGACGATTCGCCGGACGGCGGGCGCGACGCCCGGGGCAGATTCCACATCGCCCGCACCTCGGTGTCGTCCGGGTCGGTCGACAGGGTGCGCTGCATCAGCTTCATCGCGGAGACACCGTCGATCAGGGCATGGTGCATCTTGGTGTACATCGCGAACCGGCCGTCGTTGAGCCCCTCCACCACGTACAGTTCCCACAGCGGGCGATGCCGGTCCAGCAGGCTGGTGTGCAGCCTCGAGGTCAGCTCCAGCAGGTCGCGCACCCGTCCCGGCGACGGCAGGGCCGAGCGCCGGACGTGGTAATCCATATCGATCTCGTCGTCGTAGGCCCACGCCAGCCGGGCGATTCCACCCCCGATCGTCGCGGGGTGTTTACGGAACGTGGGCTGGAATTCCTCGTTGGCAACCAGCGCGTCGTAGAACTGCCGCACGAACTCCGGTCCGGCCCCCTGCGGCGGCTCGAACAACGACAAGCCGCCCACGTGCATGGGATGCTCCCGCGATTCGGCGAACAGGAACATCGAGTCGTTGGGCATCATCAATTCCATGCACCAATTAAAGCGCGTCGAACAACCTTGTTGGCTGTTCAGCACCGCGCTATGGCCGCAGCGGGCGGTATCCAGCCGACGCGCTCGTGGTCACGCTCCCTGTTGAACCTCGCAGCTGGTTTGCGGATGCGGGCCGCCCGAGGTTCTGGTACACCTTACGCACCACGGTCTGTGCTCGACGTGAGGAGATTGGATGGGCGCAGAACTAGTGCCGCTGGGCGCGGTGGCGGCGACAGCATGGCGGGTGTCGGAAGATCTCGTTGACACCGTCCGCAACACACCCCATCCGCGCCCCGTCCGGCTTGCCGCCGAACCGCAGAACCTCTTGATCGATCTTTCCCGAACCGGGATTGTGATCATCGACATGCAGAACGATTTCTGCGCACAAGGTGGCTGGCTCGACCACATTGGCGTTGACATCACGCCTGTCCGCAAACCCATCAGTCCCCTGCGTGGCCTGCTGCCCGCATTGCGGGACTCCGGTGTGCCGGTCGTATGGGTGAACTGGGGCAATCGACCGGACCGGCTGAATCTCAGTCCATCTCTGTTGCATGCTTTTAACCCAGTGGGCACGGGCGTCGGCATTGGTGATCCGCTGCCCCACACCGGCGCCCGCGTTCTACAACGCGACAGTTGGGCTGCCGCGATTGTCGACGAACTTCAGCCGGTAGCGGCGGACATACGCGTGGATAAATATCGGATGAGTGGCTTCTGGGACACTGTATTAGACAGCATCCTGCGAAACCTCGGCCTGACCACGCTGCTGTTCGGTGGTGTCAACACTGATCAGTGCGTCATGACCACACTGCAGGACGCCAACTTCCTTGGCTACGATTGCATCCTAGTCACCGATTGCACGGCGACCAGTTCGCCCGAATATTGCTGGGAAGCAACGCTTTACAACGTGAAGCAGTGCTTTGGATTTGTCACCGACAGCGCCGCGCTGCGTCAGGCGCTCAGCTAGATCACCGGATCGCTCAGACAGGGCGGCTTGGCCGTCCGGTGCGCAAGGCTGATCATTCGAAGGCCTGCACAGGGGCGCGCGGCGCCGTCAGAACATCGCCGCGGAGCCGACTTCCGGGTGACGGCGCATGAAATCCACGAGCCGGTCGACGTAGCCGGTGAAGGGCGGGGGCCCGACCGGGCCGTCGGCGAGGTCGGCGCGGCAATGGTCGGTCAAATAGAAAGTGGGATGGGTGAAATAGTCGACCGCCTCCGGCGGAATCCGCATCAACCGGTAGAGCCCGGGAACATGCGCCAACGAGCCCTTCGCCAGCTTGCGCGGTAGCGGAATCTTGACCAGTTGCCGGCCGGTCACCCGGGCCAGCACGTCGGTCATCTCCGCGACCGTAAGCGGTTGGGGATCGGCCAGGTGATAGGTTCGGCCCTCGGAAATGGCCAACCCACTCAAATAACTCACCGCGTCAACGACGAAGTCACGCGGGACCACGTTCACCCGCGTCATGGTGGGATCTCCCGCCACCGGCAGGATCGCGTGCCGGGGCTGCCGCAACAGCCACTGCATGACGAAGTAGGGCCCGTCGAACTTCTGCGTCTCACCCGTTCGGCTGTCACCGACCACGATCGAGGGACGATAGATGGTCGCCGGCATCCCGGCCGACATCCGCCATCTCACGTCCGCCTCGGCGAGATGCTTGGTCTCCTCGTAATAGTTGTTGAACGGCGCACCGACTTCCAGGTCGTCCTCGCCGAACGGGCCGGCGTAACGTCCGCTGACGTAGCAGGTGCTGAAGTAGTGCAGCCGGGTCAGGTTGGGACACTGATCAAGTACGTCAAGGACGTTGCGGGTGCCGTCGACGTTGATCCGGACCGCCGCCTCGCGAGCGACCGCCAGATCGTATGCGGCGGCCAGATGCCACGCCTCGGTGATTTCGCTCAGTGCGCCCGCGGCGAGGCCGAGCCCGGGTTGGGTGATGTCGCCCTCGACCAGCTCGATCCGCCCGCTCACCGACGGTTCGGCAGCGCTGAGTTCGGCCACGCGGCGCTTGGCCAGGGTGGCGAATTTGGACTGCACGAGACAGATTGCCGTGCCGTCCGTGCGTTTGAGGATGCGCGGTAGTAACGCGCTGCCGAGAAAGCCGGGAAACCCGGTCATCAATACGGTCATCGCCACACTCCTGCCCACTCGTGCGATGTCGTGTTTAGACCAGACGCTACCGATTCACGGAGTTGCCGACCGGGGACTTTAGACCTCGCAACCGCAGCCATTAGTCCTCGGTCAGAGCACCGGGGCGGGAGGATAATCGAGTCACCGGCACTTCGACTACTGATCGGCAGAAGACGTGAGCGGCAAGGGAATTGATGGCTCCGAGATGGCCAACTGGGATCCGGCCTTCACCAAGGCGTTGATCGGTACGGTCACCCCGCTCATCAAGCGCTGGTTCCGGGCCGAGGTGCGTGGCCTGGAATCGTTTCCCCCGACCGGTGGCGCTCTGCTGGTGTCCAACCACTCCGGAGGGGTGTTGACGCCCGACTGGAACGTGCTTGCGCCCGCCTTCTACGGCAGGTTCGGCTACGGTCGTCCGCTGTACACCCTTGCCCACTATGGGGTTTTCTTCACCCCGTTCCGCGCGGCGCTGGGCCGCCTCGGCGTCGTTCACGCCAATCGGGACAACGCGGTCAAGGCGTTGCGTTCGGGTGCGGTCGTGCTGGCATTTCCCGGCGGTGACTACGACGCATTCCGGCCCACGTTGGCGCAGAACGTCATCGACTTCGACGGTCGGACCGGATACGTCAGGACGGCCTTGCAGGCCGGCGTACCCATCGTGCCCGCGGTCTCCATCGGAGGCCAGGAGACCCAACTCTTCGTCACCCGCGGCAACTGGCTGGCAAAGCACTTGGGGCTCAAACGAATTCGCATCGAGATTCTGCCGGTCACCATCGGCCTACCGTTCGGCTTGACGGTGTTCTTCCCGGCCAATATGCCGCTGCCCGCCAAAATCGTCTACCAGGTGCTGGAGCCGATCGACGTCGCCGCCCAATTCGGCACGGACGCCGAGGCGGCGGAGGTCGACGCCCATGTGCGTTCGGTGATGCAAGCCGCGCTCGGCCGGCTGGGCCGCCAGCGCCGGGTCCCCATACTGGGCTGATCGATTGCCGGCCGACTTCCAGGCCATCGTGTTGGTGACGAAAGTCCTCAACTTGCAAACCTTTCTTTCAAACCGAGCCGGAACGGCGTTACTATTCGCCCGTGTCACACTAGTTGACCCACGATTGGTGAGGGGGCGCTAATGCGTCGAGGACTCGCAATGGCAGCGGTTGGAATGGGGTTCGCCAGCGCCGGGTTCATGGGCAGTCCGCCGGCGCAAGCCGACGATCCGCCCTACCACATCCTGAGTGCCCAGGATCTGTGCAATCTCGTTTACCCCAGTTCGGAGGCTATGCCGGACCCGGCCAAACAGCCCCCAGCGGTCGGTCTCATCTGTGTACGCCAAGGAGGGGCGCTGCTCCGCCTGGCCAGGGACATGCCGGCCATTTTCTCCAACACGTTCACCCTGGAACCGGGCAAGGCTCCGGAATTGCCGAAGGGTTCGGTGCGCGTCAACCCGAATGATCCGCTCAGCGACTGGATCATTCCGGACTGCTACGTCCCGGACCGCATCGACTGCAATCCGAACGCGCCCGGGCACCGCTGAATAGCGGCGCGCATTTCCGGTCTGGTCGCACCTGAAAGGTCAGCCACCCGACCGGTCGGCCATGGCGCAATGGCGCCAATTCGGTACCCGCGCATGCCGGATCAACCGCACGGAGAAACCCGTCCACAATCGCCGAGCGGGCAATGTCTGCATAAGCAATAGTTACCTTGGTTCCGCGAATGCGAAACCAAGGTAACTATTGCAAAGTCGCAGAATTCTCTAGTGGGCCGAGGAAAGCTCGTTCGGGCAGTAAATGGCCTCGGCGAGCTGGGCGAACTGGGCGTCCTGTAATGACGTGGCGTTGGCACGGTCGGTCTGAGCCGTGAACAGCAGCGCCTCGGCCTCGGTGTGGCCCTGGTTCAGGTACAGACACATGGCCGTCGCTCGGCCGACCGCCAAGTACGGGTTGACGTAGGGGATTCCGGCCTTGTCGAGCTGCTGGATGAACGTGGAATCAGCGGTGGAGTCGGCGTGTGCCGGCGCCGCGCCCACCCCCGCGCCTGCCACAATGGCCCCGACAGCCAACCCGGCAGCAGCCAGCATTGAGAACTTGACCATGATCTGTCCATTCACGAGGGGTACTTACTCGAATCGTACGCCGCTGATACCGGTAGGGGTACCCGAAATTTGAACGAAACCGCATTCAAAAGCCCGAACACACCGTGAGTAGTCAACGCCGCAACGATTCGCTTGATCTATACATCGCTTCGCTCCCGGAATTTATTCCGGATCGTTTAGGCCTAAAGCGGCCCGGCCCGCTTCCGCCGGTGCCGAGGTTCCCGTCGGGAACCGGCTATTTGACGCCGGGTAGGCGGCGCAGCACCCGCAATCCGCCGCTCATGAGGCGTGCGTAGTGGTCGGCACGCATCCAGGACGGCACGCCGACCGGCAGCCCGCGTTCGATCGCGATGGTTTGCGGCTCGGTGTATTTCAGGATCCCCTGCTCACCGTGGCGACGACCCAGCCCGGAGGCCTTCATGCCGCCCATCGGCGCGTCGACAGATGCCCACGCGGCGGCGTACCCCTCGTTGATGTTGACCGTTCCGGCCTGCAATCGGGTGGCCACCGCGCGTCCGCGCTTGGGATCGGAGGTCCACACGCTGAAGTTCAAGCCGTACAGACTGTCGTTCGCTTCTTCCACGGCCTCCTCCTCGCTGTGCACGCGATACAGCGAGACCACCGGGCCGAAGGTCTCGTCGGCGAACGCCGCCATGCCCTCGCGCACGCCGCTGAGAATGGTCGGCTCGTAGAAGTACGGGCCGATGTCGGGACGCGGCCTGCCACCGGCGAGCACGGTCGCGCCCTTGTTCACCGCGTCGTCGACGTGATGGGTCACGGTGTCGAGTTGTGTTTGGCTGATCAACGACCCCATGTCAGCCGAATAGTCAAGCGCGGCAGACATTTTGATCGCCGCAGTGGCTGCCACAAAGCGGTCGGTGAACTCCTCCCATAGGGCGTCGGGCACGTAGATGCGTTCCACCGAGATGCACAACTGGCCCGCATTGGAGAATGCCGCCCGTACCGCACCGACGGCAGCCTTGCCGACATCGGCGTCGTCGAGGACCAGCAGCGCGTTCTTGCCGCCCAGTTCCATCGAGCAGTCGATCAGCCTCTTGCCCGCCTGGGCGGCGACCGTGCGGCCGGTGTCGGTGGAACCGGTGAACATCACGTAGTCGGACTGCTCGACGATCGGTGAGCCCAGCTCCGATCCTGATCCCGTGACGCTCTGCACCAGCCCCCGCGGCATCCCCGCCTCTTCGAGTAGCCGCACCGCCCATAGGGCGGAGAACGGCGTCTGATTGTCCGGCTTGGCCAATACGGCATTACCGGCGACGATCGCCGGCAATGCATCGCTGATGCCCAGGGTCAGCGGATAGTTCCACGGCGAGATGATCCCGACCACGCCCTTCGGCAGCCGGTGTTCCCATACCTCGGTCAGGGCCAGCAGCACCCCTTGACGGCGCTTGGGGCACAGGTACTTCTCGGCGGTGTGGGCGTAATAGCGGGCGGTCAGGCATACGTCGGCGACCTCTTCGAAGGCATGGGCGCGGGCCTTGCCGCTCTCCAACTGGATGATGTCGAGAATCTCGTCCTGACGCCGCAGCACCAAGTCGTGAAAGCGCAGCAGAACCTCGGTGCGCTCGCCCAGCGGGCGCTGCGACCAGGCACGTTGCGCCGCACGGGCACGGCCGGCCGCGGCGACGACGTCCTCGGGGGTGCATTGCGGTACGCCGGCGAGCGGCTGTCCGGTCATCGCGTTGGTGACGTCGCGGCGACGGTCACCGTCGGCGGCGTGGACCCGCTGGCTCAGCGCCTGCAGCAACGGCGTGACTTTCGTTGTCTTGGGTTCGGAAATTGCGGTCATCCTGGCACTCCTCGCGGCATTGGGGTTCATGATTCGACTACCCGCGAGGTGGTCGCCGGACACGCGCCGATGAGCTGCAACTGCGATACCGTCACGCACAGCTGGTACCGAGTGTCGCCGATGCGGCCACGGAGAAAGGAGAGCCTCCGTGGAAAAGTTCACACCCTCCGGTCGCCGACGAACTCGAAAGCTGTCGACAACCACTCCGCGGCCCGGATCGGGTATCGGGCCGGCACACCGCAGCCGGTGGCGGGTCCTGGTGGCGGTTCTGCTGATGGCAGTCCCCGCCTGCGGCCACGCGGGTGTCCAACCCGAGGGCTGGACCCTGCGGCTCGACCAGGTCATTCCGGCCGGAATGGCTGAGGCGTCGGTACCGGGTGCGCTCATCGGCGTCTGGAAGCCCGGTGAGGCGCCCTACGTGCGGGCATTCGGACTGAGCGACACCACCACCCGCGCGCCGATGGCCACCGATATGCACATGCGCATCGGCAGCGTCACAAAGACCTTTACGACCACCGCAATCTTGCAGTTGGTGGACCAGGGCAAGGTCGGACTCGACGATCCAATCGGCAAGTATGTGCCGGGAATTCCCAACGGCGACGCGATCACGCTGCGCCAACTGGGTCAAATGCGATCGGGGCTCTTCGACTACTCGACCGAGACGACGCCGCCGAAGCTGGGAGATGAGGGGCTCCAACGAACACCGGAAGAGCTGATCCAGATCGCTGTCGGCCATCCGCCGGCCTTTCCACCCGGAGCGCAATTCGACTACAACAACACCAATACGGTGCTGCTCGGCATGGTGGTCCAGAAGGTGTCCGGCCAGTCGTTGACCGACTTCATTCGCGACCACATCACCCAGCCGCTCCACATGCAGCACACCGTGTTGCCGGTCGGCGCCGAGATTCCCTCGCCACACGCGCACGGCTACACCAAGCGTCCGAGCGGCCAGATCCACGATGCCACCGACTTCAACCCGTCGTGGGGGTGGGCGGCGGGAGCCATGGTCTCGACCCTCGACGACATGCGCATCTGGGCGCGCACTGTGGCGGAAGGCGCGTTGCTCTCGAAGGCCGCACAGGCCCAACGCCTCGAATTCCTGCTCGCGCCGTCGGAAGGAACCGGCTCGCTGTACGGCTTCGGTCTCGAGAACCAAAACGCCTGGATAGGCCACAACGGGAACATCTCCGGCTACCAGTCATACGTCTATTACCTCCCCGTCGAGGGCACGACACTGCTCATGCTCGTCAACTCGAATGTCGAGGTCCTCGGGGTGTGGAACTTCTTCACCAAGATCGCGAACATCGTCAGCCCCGCTCACTCCTGGCCGGCCCCACCGGCATAGCAGCAAGCGCGCGTCCGCCCGCGGAAGAAGGAGAGCCTCCGTGGAAACGTTCACCCCCTCCATCGACTGGGGCCACGAGCTGGTCGCGTCGTTGCGGTGGATTCTTCAGGCCTGGGCGGTCAGCGGGGCATGCCTGCTCGTCGTCGCGGTGCTGGTCGTCCGGTTCACCCGCTGGGGCACTCAGTTCTGGCGCATCACCGGCCAGTACTACACGGGCCGGCACAGCGTCCCGGTCTGGGGTTTGTTCGGCGCGCTGCTGCTGTCGGTCATCACCTCGGTGCGGCTGACGGTGTTGTTCACCTACTACAGCAACGACCTGTATTCGGCGCTTCAGGCCGCGTTCCAGGGCGCCGCCGCCGGCAATGACGCGGCGCGGGACTCGGGCATCCACGGCTTTTGGGTGGCCATCTGGACCTTCTGTGTCATCGCGGTCCTGCAGGTGATCCAGGTGATGACGGATTTGTATGTCACGCAACGGTTTTTGATCCGATGGCGGGTATGGCTCACCGACCGGCTGACTGCGGACTGGCTCGACGGGCGGGCTTACTATCGGGGCCGGTTCCTGGAAACCACGATCGACAACCCCGACCAGCGCATCCAGCAGGACATCGACATCTTCACCGCAGGTGTCGGTGGCGCGCCCAACAGCCCGTCGGTCGGCACATCGGCCACGTTGCTGTTCGGCGCGGTCCGATCGGTTGTCTCGGTGGTATCTTTTGCCGCGATCTTGTGGCGACTGTCCGGAACCTTGACCATCTTCGGGATCGACATTCCGAAAGCGCTGTTCTGGGTCTTGTTCGGCTACGTCTCGATGGCGACGGTGGTCGCCTTCTGGATCGGTCACCCTCTCATCCGGTTCAGCTTCCGCAACGAGCTGTTCAACGCCGCCTTCCGGTATGCGCTGGTGCGGCTGCGCGACGCCGCCGAGGCGATCGGCTTCTACCGCGGCGAACGCGCGGAACGCTCCCAGCTCGGGACCCGGTTCGCCGACACGATTGCCAACTACCGCCGCTACGTGCGACGAACGATCGGCTTCCTCGGCTGGAACGTCACGATGAGCCAGACCATCAACCCGCTGCCGTTCATCGTGCAAGCGCCGCGACTGTTCGCGGGCAGCATCAAACTCGGAGACGTGATCCAATCCGCCGGCGCCTTCGGCCAGATCGAGGATTCACTGTCGTTCTTCCGCAACGCCTATGACCGATTCGCCAGCTATCGGGCCGCGATCATGCGCCTCAACGGGCTGGCGGAAGCCAATGCCAAGGCGCGCAAACTTCCTGAGCTGCACACCGTCGCCACCGGGGATGTCGCGATAGAACTCGACGACGTCGAGGTCCGCTCACCCACCGGCACGCAATTGATCGAGCCGCTCAATGTGCGGCTGGTGCCCGGCGACGCACTGGTCATCACCGGCACGTCCGGTTGCGGCAAGACGTCACTGCTGCGCACGCTGGCCGGGCTCTGGCCGTACGCCTCGGGCACGCTGCGCTATCCGGACGGCCGGGACGGAGTCATGTTCGTCCCGCAGCTGCCCTATCTTCCGCTGGGCAACCTGCGCGCCGCGACGAGCTACCCGGCGATGGAGGGTGAGATCGACGACCTGACGCTGCGCGACGCCCTGGCCAAAGTCACCTTGCCCAACCTCATCAGCCGGCTCGACGACGCCGAGGACTGGGCCAAGGTGCTCTCCCCCGGTGAGCAGCAACGCATCGCGTTCGCCCGCGTCCTGGTGACCAGACCCAAGGCGGTGTTCCTCGACGAAGCCACCTCGGCTCTCGACGAGGGACTGGAGTTCGCGCTCTATGACCTGCTGCGAAAAGAGCTGCCGGACTGCATCGTGGTCAGCGCCAGCCACCGCAGCACCGTCGAACCGCATCATCACCAGGAGCTGGAATTGTTGGGCAACGGCCCGTGGCGCCTGAGCCGCATCGGCGAACCGGTGGCCTCAATGTGAGCGGGCGGCTTTTCAAATCGCGGTAGCTTCTCGACATAGCGTCGCCACGACGCCATGGCACAGGAGCGTTCACCATGGATACCTTCACGCCGTCGATCGACTGGAGCAACGAGGTTGCGGGGTCGTTGTGGTGGCTTGCCGAAGCCTGGACGATCAGCGGCGCGGGCCTGTTGGCCGTCGGGACGCTCATCGCCCGCTACACCACATGGGGCCGGCAGTTCTGGGAGGTGACCGGAGGATACTTCAAGGGCCACAACAGTATTCCGGTGTGGGGCCGGCTGGCCCTGCTGCTGATGCTGGTGATGGTCGCGGTGCGGATCAATATTCTGCTGAGCTATTACAGCAACGACTTGTACACCGCGCTGCAGGTGGCGTTCGAGGGAGCCGCCAGCGGCGACATGCGGGTCCGCAACTCCGGCATCCACGGCTTCTGGATGGCCATCGCGACCTTTTCCGTCCTGGCGGTCATCTACATCACGCGCGCCGTGGTCGACCAGTTTCTGATGCAGGAGTTCATCATCCGGTGGCGGGTCTGGCTCACGCACCGATTGATGGGCGACTGGCTGGGTGACCGCGCCTACTATCGCGGACAGTTCATCGACCACCCCATCGACAACCCCGACCAGCGCATCCAGCAAGACGTCGACGCTTTCACCGCATGCTCGGGCGGCATGGCGAACATCCCCGCGAACGGGACCGCCAAAACCCTGCTGTTCGGTGCCGTGCAGGCGGTGGTGTCGGTGGTGTCGTTCGCCGCGATCCTGTGGGAACTGTCGTTCCCGATCACCGTCGCGGGTCTGCAGATTCCGCGGGCGCTGTTCTGGATCGTCATCGCCTACATCACGTTCGCCACGGTGGTCGCCTTCTGGATCGGACGTCCGCTGATCCGGTTGAGCTTCCGCAACGAAAAGCTCAACGCGGTCTTCCGCTACGCCCTGGTGCGGTTGCGCGACGCCGGCGAGGCAGTCGGCTTCTACCGCGGAGAGCGAGCCGAAAGTGTGGAATTGAACGGGCGATTCGCGGGGGTGATCACGAACTATCGCGGCTATCTGCGGCGCAGCGTGGCCTTCACCGGCTTCAATGTGGCGGTGAGCCAGCCGATCGGGCTGCTGCCGTTCCTGATTCAGGCGCCGCATTTGTTCGCGGGCTCGTTCAAACTCGGCTACGTCATGCAATCCACGCAGGCATTCGGCACGGTTCACGATTCGCTGTCGTTCTTCCGTAACGCCTATGACCTGTTCGCCAGCTACCGCGCCTCCATCCTTCGGGTGCACGGCCTGGTCGAGTCCAACGCCAAGACCCGTGCGTTGCCGAAACTGCACACCGCGCCCAGCGTCGACGGCTCGGTCGAATTGGACGAGGTCGAGGTGCGCACGCCGGACGGCCTGCAATTGGTGGAGCCGCTCAGCATGAGACTCGCTCCGGGCGACTCCATGGTGATCGTCGGCCGGTCCGGGTCGGGCAAGACCACGCTGCTGCGCAGCCTCGCCCAGTTGTGGCCGTTCACATCCGGGACGTTGCGACACCCCAGCCAAGACAACGCGACGATGTTCTTGAGCCAGTTGCCATATGTGCCCCTGGGCAATCTGCGTGCCGTGGTGTCCTACCCGGCCGCCGAGGGCGACATCGCCGACCGCAGGCTGCGCGACGTGTTGGCCAAAGTGGCGCTGGCTCACCTGCGCGACCGGCTGGATCAGGTTCAGGACTGGGCCAAGGTGCTCTCCCCCGGCGAACAGCAGCGGATCGCGTTCGCTCGCATCCTGCTCACCAGGCCCAGCGCGGTGTTCCTCGACGAGGCAACGTCTGCGCTCGACCCGGGACTCGAATATTCGCTGTACCAATTGCTTCGCACCGAGTTGCCGGAGACCGTGGTGGTATCGGTCAGCCACCGCAACACCGTCGAGCCACATCACGAGCAGCAGTTGGCGCTGCTGGGCGGCGGGGCCTGGCGGGTGGGGAAGGTCGGCGAACGTGGCAGCATGAGTCTGTGACCGGGTCTGTCTCCACAACGTCGCTGTCCTGGGATGTGGTGCTCGTCGATAAGCCGGATGACGTCAACGTCGTGATCGGCCAGGCGCACTTCATCAAGACGGTCGATGACCTCCACGAGGCGCTGGTGGGGGTGAGTTCAGCACTACGGTTCGGGCTGGCGTTCTGCGAGGCGTCCGGGCCGCGATTGGTTCGACGCAGCGGTAACGACCCCGCGTTGGTGGAGCTCGCAACCAACACCGCCCTGGCGATCGCGGCCGGACACTGCTTCGTGATCTTCCTGCGCGAGGGCTTCCCGATCAGCGTCCTCAATCCGGTGAAAGCGGTGCCCGAGGTCTGCACGATTCACTGCGCCACGGCCAATCCCGTTGAAGTCGTGGTCGCGGTGACGGAGCGCGGGCGGGGCATCGCGGCCGTGATCGACGGTCAACCACCCCTCGGGGTGGAGACCGATCGTGACGTCACCGAGCGGCGCGAGCTACTGCGCGCCATCGGTTACAAGCTCTGACTGCTGTCAGATAATCGAGCCGCTCCGGTCAGCGCTTGCTGTACAGGGACTCGATCTCGGCGGCGAAACGCTGCGCCACCACATTGCGTTTCACCTTCAGCGTCGGGGTCAGCTCACCGGTCAAAACCGTGAAGTCGACCGGCAGAATGCGGAACCGCCGGATCGATTCGGCTTGAGAAACGGCCTGATTGGCTTGCTTGACCGCCTGGTCGATCTCGCCGGCCAGATCGGGGTCGTCGATCAGATCGGCCACCGACGCCGTCGCGTCTTTACCGTGGTGCTGCTTCCACACGTCGAACCCTTCCGGGTCGATCGCTATCAGTGCGGCCACGTACGGCTTGTTGTCCCCGACCACCATGGCCTGGCTGACCAGCGGGTGCGCGCGCAACTGGTCTTCGAGGACAGCCGGCGCGACGTTCTTGCCGCCGGCTGTCACGATGATCTCCTTCTTGCGGCCGACGATCGACAAGAAGCCGTCGGCGTCGACCGACCCGAGGTCGCCGGTGTGGAACCACCCGTTGACGATCGCCTCGGCAGTGGCGTTCTCGTTGTGCCAGTAGCCGGTGAACACCACGCCGCCGCGCACCAGCACCTCGCCGTCATTGGCGATCGCCATGCTGTTGCCGGGCAACAACTTGCCGACCGTGCCGACCCGCTCCTCGCCGATCCGGTTCACGGTGATCGCGGCGCTGGTCTCGGTGAGCCCGTAGCCCTCGTAGATGGTCACCCCGATGCCGCGGTAGAAGTGGCACAGCCGTTTGCCCAACGGCGCTCCCCCGGAGACCGCGGCATGGCAGTTGCCACCGAGCGCAGCGCGTAGTTTGCCGTACACCAGCCGGTCGAACAGCGCGTGCCTGGCCCGCAGCAGCAAACTCGGACCGCCGGCGTCCCGGGCCGTGCTCCATTCGATCGCGGTGCGAGCGGCGGCGTCGAAGATCTTGCCCCTGCCGCTATCCTGGGCCTTCAATTCGGCTGTGTTGTAGACCTTTTCGAACACCCGGGGCACCGACACCACCACCGTCGGCTGGAACACAGCCAACGTGGACACCAGGTTCTTGATGTCGCTGGTGTACCCGATCGTGACCTTGTTGGCGAATGCCGACATGGACAGTGAACGCGCCAGCACATGCGCCAGCGGCAAGAAGACCAGCAGCCGTTCGCTCTTGCGCAACAACGTCGGAAAGCACGACGCCGCGCCGCGCGCCTCGTACAGCAGATTCGAGTGGGTCAGCTGGCAGCCCTTCGGGCGGCCCGTCGTTCCCGAGGTGTAAATCAGCGTCGCGGGGTCGGCGGCCCGCAACGACGCCAGCCGTTGGTCGAGTTGGCCGACGTCCACTGCCTTGCCGGCCTCGGCCAGCTCGTCGAGGGCCGTCGGGCCGCTCGACTCGAGCTGCAGGATTTTTCGCAGGCTCGGCAGCTCGTCGCTGAGCTCCTTGATCACCTGGGCGTGGGCGTCGGTCTCGGCGATCGCCAGCACGGCCCCGGAATCCTCCAGCACCCAGCGCACCTGCTCGGCCGAGGAGGTGTCGTAGATCGGGACGGTGACCGCGCCCACCGAAAGGATCGCGTAGTCAAGGATCACCCACTCGTAGCGGGTGGCCGACAAAATCGCGACTCGATCACCGGCATTGACGTTCTCGGCGATCAAACCCAGTGCCGTGGCGCGGATCTGCTGGGCCGCCTCCGCGCAGGTCACGTCGGTCCACACCCCGTCGACCAGGCGCTGGAAGATCACATGATCGGGGTCGTCGCGCTCGTGTGCGTACACACTGCCGGCGATGTGGTCGGTGTCGGCGACGGTGAAATCCGCGGCAACATTGAATTCACGCATGGTCTGGGGTCCCTTGCAGCTGGTCGCGATTGGATTCGACTTATGGGTTACGGTCGCCCGACGGGACGGTCTCCACGGGCGTGAACGGTTTTTCGATGAAACACCTCCTGGCCTCTGCCGATTGCCGCCGGCAAGTCCGGTGCGAAGCATTATCCACCGACGCTAGCCGCCTGCGCAGTTTGCTTCCACATGGCCCGGCAGCGTCGTGGGGTCTCGGGTACTTGACACAGCGGCACCGGCCGCTGAGGGTCAACGGCATGTCCGTGGTGCGCGGGACCGGGCTGTCCAACTACCCGAAGCTGGCCGCCGAGTTGGGCGGTGACCCGGCCAGCCTGCTGCGGGCAGTGGGTATCCGTGACCGAGACGTCGGCAACTACGACGCGTTCATACCGTTCCGCGCGGCGATCAGGGCAATGGAATCGGCCGCAGAGGCAACGGCCACACCGGATTTCGGGCGCAGGTTGGCCCGGCGACAGAGTATCGAGATCCTGGGACCGGTGGGCGTGGCCGCTCGAACCGCCGCGACGGTGGCCGACGCCTTGTCGATCTTCAACACCTTCATGGCGGCGTACAGCCCGGTTATCCGCATACAGATCACCTCGTCGGCCGATGCACAGCGGTCATTCATCGGAATCCAGTTCCTCCTCGACGAAGCGATTCCCTGTCCGCAGACGCTGGAACTGGCGTTGGGCGTCTCGCTCGGGGTGTTACGCCTACTGATGGGCGCCGACTACGCCCCGCTGGCGGTGCACCTATCCCACGACCCGGTTACCGCACCGGCCGACTACGCGCAGTATTTCGGCTGCACGCCGTACTTCGCCGAACGCAGGAGCGGATTCACCGTGCGCACCGCGGACCTGAGCCGGCCGTTGAACCGAGACGACGTCGCCCACCGCGCGGTGGTCGACTATCTGAGCAGCATCACCCCACTAGGCGCCGGGATCGTGGAATCGGTACGCGCCATCGTTCGCCAATTACTGCCCACCGGGGCGGCGACCCTCGACCTGGTGGCCGAGCAATTCCACCTGCATCCGAAAACGTTGCAGCGCAGGCTTGCCGACGAAGGCACTACCTTCGCGGTGCTGGTAGACCAAGTCCGCAAGGACACCGCCGACCGCTACCTGCGCACGACCGGTATCAGCTTGTCGCACCTGACCAGGGAATTGGGCTATGCCGAGCAGAGCGTGTTGACGCGCTCCTGCAAGCGCTGGTTCGGGGCGGGGCCGGCAGCCTACCGAAACCGGACCCGCTTGCCGGCATTCGCGCGGGCCTGAGCGGCTCACGCGCGGATCGTTCGGCGCCTCAGCGCCTCGGCGTTCGGCCGCCGTATCCGAAGTAGCGCGGTTGCCTTGAGGTCGGTCGATGCCCGGGGTTCCCGGCGTGCGCGGCGACGGGTCATCGCCAGGCGGCGGCGCACGATCTGTGTCAGGTGAAGTCCAGGCCACCAACCGAATACCGACCACCACCATGGCGGTGACGCCAGCATCATCCGCCCGGTACTCGGCCGGACTGCCCGCCGCTGCCGGTTAACCGTATCCACTATCACCGCAACGGATTACGGCCAGCTACCCCCACTTGGCGGCTTCGGCGCCGTCGCGAGCCAGCATGGCCATGGTGTTGGATTCATGCGTGCTGGCCATCGACTGATAAGACCGCATCAGGTCTTCCATGGCCTGGTTCCACTGGGTCTGCCAGCCCTGGTAGGTCATTCCGGTATCGCCTTGCCAGGCATTGGACAGCGCGGCCTGCTCGTTGGCGATATCGGCGCCCAGGCTGTGCAGGGTGCCCGCATAGCCGGACATGTTCCCGGCGTGCGCCAGCATCGCCGGGTAGTTGTACATAATCTGTGACATCACAAGTCCTTTCGAAGTTTCACGGTGACGGTGACTCAGAAGCCGGTGTAGGTGGACGCCGCGGCGGCATCGGCGGCCACATAGGTGCCCGCGGCATCACCCAGATTGGCCTGCGCGATGTCCAACAAGGTGTTGACCCGGGCGGCGGCCTCCACAAACCGGGCGTGCGCGCCCTGAAACGCCGCCGCCGACTCGCCCTGATGAAACGCCTGCGCCGACATCGCCGACTGCTCGGCCTGCCCGACCGTGTGCCGCATCAACGCGGCCTTGGCGGTAAACGCCGACTGCGACGCCACCAACTGCGGAATATGGGCATCCAACAAACTCATGGTCATCCTTTTCGTGGGTGCGGATATTTTGGGTTGTTACGCTCCGCGGCTTAGGGATTCAGCCGGTAGGTTGGTTGCTGTCCGTGATAGGCGGCTATCGCGTCGCTAGCTGACGCAGCCGGCCATGATCGCCTCCCGACTCGGGTCCCAGGTGGCCGGCAGCATCGGAGCCCGCGCCACATCGCCTGACTCCTGGTCACCCAACCTGGTCAAACCTCCTGGCTCTGCAGCGGCCTCCTTGCCGGCGGTCCCGGCAAAACCCAACGGTGCAGCGCCCCGGGCCGAGTAACCCAGGCCGGCCGGCGCCGTCGCGGGAGCGGTCGCCACGGCCGAAACCAATCGGGCCGGCGGCGGCACGGCAGCGGCTCCGAGTTCGGGCGTCACCGAGCCGGCGGCAACTGCGCCCACCGCGGCCGGAGCGGCCGCCACCGACAATCCCAAAGAATTCAGCAGCGCGGTGGCAGCCGGAACCAGGGCCGGCGGCAGCGCGGCAAGCAACGCGCTGGTGGCACCGGTAGTCACCCCCGTCGCCAGAGCCGATGCCGGCGCTCCGCCTTCGGCCACGGTGTAGCCGAGCGCGAAGATCATCGGACCCCATTCCAGCAGCGCGTTGAATGGATTGGTCCAAAAGGCATTGAGCATCTGCCACAAATTGCCGATCGGGTCCTGCAGGAACAACGCGTCTTCCTTCAAGACCCACACATTGAAGGCCAGATACGCCTCGGCAACCTCCTTAAGGAGCGCCCAGATCAAGTTCCACGGGATATCCCCCATGGCGGATTGGACCGACGTGGCAGCGGCGTCGCCGGCGCCGCTGACACCGGGCTTGACCAGTGGCGGGGCGGGCGTGTTTTGCGGCACCGACGCCAGCGCCGCGACTGACGCCGCGTGGTAGATGCTCATCGCGGTGGCAGCCTGGATCCACATCCGCAGATAGTCGCCCTCATTGAGCGCGATCGGGATCGTATTGATGCCAAAGAAATTCGTCGCCAGCAATACCGCGTGTACGGCGTGGTTGGCAGCCAACTCCGGCAATGTCGGCATCGCCGCCAGTGCGCCGGTATAGGCGGTCGCCGCCACCTCGTGCTGGGCGGCCACCCCGGCGCTGTCGGCGCTTGCCCGCAACAGCCATGCCAGGTAGGGGACGTGCGCTGCCGCAAATAGTTGGGCGCTCGGACCCTGCCACGCCCCGACCTCAACCCCGCCCAGCAATGCCGTGAGTTCTTCTGCTACCGCTGCGTATTCGGCGCTGATCGACGTCCACGATGCGGCGGCCACGAGCAGCGGACCGGAGCCCGGACCGCTGCTCAGCAACGACGAATGCACCTCCGGTGGAGAGGCGATCCAGATTGGAGCCGTCACCGTAAGCCGCCCGACGCCAGGTACGAGGCCGCCGCCGCGGCGTCACCAACCGCGTAACTGACACCGGACTCACCGACACCGACACCGGACCGGCCGAGTTCCCCGATCCCCTCCGCCACGATCGCCGCGTGCTCGACGCCCTGACCGCTGAAGCCCGCCGCGGTCTGCAGCGACACCGGATCCGCCGCCGGCGGCACGACCGCGGTGATCAACGGTGCGGCGGCCGCCTGCGCGGCCGCGAGCCGAGCCGTCAGCGCCTCCACCGCCGCGCTGGCCGCGGCCAGACCTTCGGGCACCACTCGCAGCGTCATCACCGATACTCCTTCCGGGGCGCCTGATCTACCGGCGCGGCACATACCATCGAATATAAATCTCACGAACTATAACTATTGTCAACTGTTGAAACGGGCCACGGTGTCGTAGGTTTCGCGCACGTCAAAATAGTTGTTCAGCTGCATTGCGGTGGGTGTCGGGCACGGACCGGCCATCCACGCGGTGCTCGTCGGGAAAGTGCCGACCGGACGGTGGTGGCCCGCGGCTGCGCGAATTCGTTGTGCCGCGGTGACGGAAGTTAGGGCTGGCCCGGTCGTCAGAGGCCGACTGCGCGCTCCAATTCCTTCAGCGAGGTCTCCAGGTGTCCGAGCACGCGCTGCAGGTGTGGGACGCTGCGGCGGCAGCCCACGAGTCCGAAGTCCAGACTGTCGGCGGTACTGGTCAAAGTGATGTTGAGCGCTTGACCGTCGAGCACGAGGGACATCGGATAGTTGCCGACCATCCTGGCGCCGTTGAAATAGCGTGGCTCGCGCACGCCGGGCACGTTCGAGACGCACACGTTGAACGGCGGCGGCGTCATCCTGGTCAGGCCGGGCACGGTATGGAGCGCGGCCGGGCTCAACAGCAGCAGTGACAGCGCCATCGCTTGCGCCCGAGGCAACTGTGAGAGAACGTTCTTGTTGTCGCGCATCGACGCATGAATGACGTCCAGGCGGTCGGCCGGGTCGTCGAGGTGGGTAGCCAGGTTGCACAACACCGCCCCGACCATATTTCCGCCCACCGAGTCGTGATGGTTGCGAAGGCTTACCGGCACCATCGCTACCAGCGGTGCGTCCGGCAGCGCGTCGTTGTCGTCGAGGTAGGCGCGCAGCGCGCCGGCGCACATCGCCAGCACGACGTCGTTAAGGCTAACTCCGGCAGCGTCTTTGACCGTCCTGACCCGGTCCAACTCCCAGGACTGGGCGGCGCAGCGCCGCGCGCCGCCGACGGCGACGTTCAGCATGGTGCGCGGCGTCCCGAAGGGCAATGTCAGCTGCTGTTCCAGCAACGCTGACCGCGCCAACCGAAGCGTCGACGGGGCAAGCCCGCCAACGGATGCCAGCATTCCACCGAGCCGGTGCAACCGCCCGCGGCGCTGCCGGCTGCGCGGGGAGCGCGAAGGTGCGGGTGACCACGGAGCCCGGAAGTCGGTGTCGTCGTCATCGGCCGAAAGTGACTGCCGCATCAGCGTGAGTCCGGATACGCCGTCGATCAGTGCGTGATGCATCTTCGAGTAGATCGCAAACCGCCCATCCTTGAGGCCCTCGATCACGTGTGTTTCCCACAGCGGCCGATGGCGATCGAGGAGGTTGGCGTGCAGCCTCGAGGTGAGCTCCAGCAGCTCGCGGACCCGGCCCGGCGCCGGCAACGCGGATCGTCGCACGTGGTAGCCGAGGTCGACGTCGTTGTCGGTGGACCAGCCGACGTTGGCGATCGAGCCATGCAAAGAGCTCGGCCGCTTGCGGAAAAGCGGTGCTATGTCCTGGCATTCGAGCATCGCCCGGTGGGTCTCGCGCACGAATGCCCGGCCGGCACCCGCAGGCGGCTCGAACAGCTGCAGCGCCCCGACGTGCAGCGGATGCTCGCGCGACTCCGCGGCCAGAAACAGCGCGTCGACCGGTGACATCAGTTCCATCCGTGTACTCCCCTCATGGCCCCTGGGCCGGTTAGCGGCCGGTCAGCCCGTCAAGACCAACCCGGACGTGTCGGCGCCGTCCGACGTGGTGAAGCGCAGGTGGTCATCGTCGACCGGGCCCTCGCGCAGCATTTTTCGGTCCGCCTGGTAGTCCATGCAGACCTGCCATGATCCTTCGGTTCCCTGGTGGGGGAACTGGGCCATCGCCCGCCGGACGTAGCCGGCGGACAAGTCCAGGAACGGCCGAGTCGACATTGCCGCGGGCACCTGCGGGCAGCAGACATCGTGTCCGTTGGCGTCCATGTGGGCCAGCAGCCGGCAGAAGTGCTCGCATACCAGCCCGACCTTGAGCGTCCACGACGAGTTGGTGTAGCCGAACAGGTAGGCGAAGTTGGGGACGTCGCTGAGCAGAAAGCTCTTGAATGCCACCTTTTCCGAGATGTCGACGGCGGTGCCGTCCACCGAGAACTTGATGCCTCCGAATGCCAGCAGGTTCAAACCGGTTGCGGTGACCACGATGTCGGCCTCCAGCTCCCGCCCGGATGCCAGCCGGATCCCGCGCTCGGTGAAGGTGTCGATCCGGTCGGTGACCACCGAAGCCCGGCCCTCACGGATGGCCCGGAACATGTCGGCGTCGGGCACCGCGCACAGCCGCTGGTCCCACGGGTTGTACGCGGGCCGGAAGTGCTCGTCGACCGGATACCCGGCCGGCAGTTGCCGGGCGTTGAGGTGACGGATCAGCCGCCGGGCGGCCTGCGGATAGTGCTGGCAGAACCGCCAGACGAGTCGCTGCTTGGCAACGTTCTTCGTGCGGGTGAGGGCGTAGGCACGGTCGCGGCCGACCAATTTGGGCAAGGTGTTGGCGATGCGGTCCTTCGACGGCACCGGGACCACGTAGGTCGGCGAACGCTGCAACATGGTCACGTGTCCGGCGGACTCGGCCATGGCCGGCACCAACGTGACCGCGGTTGCGCCGCTGCCGATGATCACCACCCGCTTGCCGCGGTAGTCCAGGTCTTCGGGCCAGTGCTGGGGGTGCACGATCTGCCCGCTAAACCGTTGCCGGCCGGGAAATTCCGGCGTATATCCCGCGTCGTAGCGGTAGTAGCCGCTGGCGCAGAAGAGCCATCCGCAACTCATGGTCACCCGTTCGCCGCAAGCCTGGCCGTCGCGCGAGCGCTCGATCTGCACCAGCCAGCGTGCGTCACGGCTGGACCATGCCGCCTCGATCACCTTGTGCCCGAACCGGATCGCCGCGCCGATGCCGTTCTCGGCCACCGTCTGGCGAAGGTAGGACATGATGGCGTCCGCGCTGGCGATCGCCTTGTCGTTCTCCCACGCCTTGAACTCGTAGCTGAACGTGTGCAGATCGGAGTCCGACCGAATTCCCGGGTACCGGAACAGGTCCCATGTCCCGCCGATGTCGCCGCGGGCCTCCACGATGGCGAACGTCTTGGCCGGCTGCATTGTCCGCAGGTAGTAAGCAGCGCCGATGCCGGAGATACCGGCACCAACTATCAACACGTCGACGTGCTCGATGCTGCTGGATTCCATGTGCGTGTCCTGTTCGGATGGGATCTGCCCCGCGGACCTCGCCGTCCGTGGGGAGGTGGCTGAACCGTCGAACACACCTTGGCGCACATCGCAGCATCGCGTCTTGACAGCAGGGGACAATATTTTGACAATTGAGGACAGATGTTGGTGGTCTTGAGCACATCGGCACAACGCCGCGCGGCGACGGTAACGACGTTGCCGACCGGGAGCCCGACAGCACAGCGGCCGGAAGTGCGCTACAAGTCGGTCAGGTCGTCGGGCACGTCGACGGAGTGCTCTTTCAGCGTCTCGAGCGGCACCACTTCGAGGGTGCGCTCATGGGTGGCGGCCAGTACCACCGGAGCCGCGCAGCCATCGTGGTGGGCCCTTAGCCAATTCATCGCGGTCACGCACCAGCGGTCACCCGGGAGCAGCCCGGGGAAGCGGTACTCGGGAACTGGCGTCGACAGGTCGTTGCCGATCGAGCGCTGATGCTCGAGGAATTCGGCGGTCACGACTGCGCAGATGGTATGCCGGCCCAGGTCTTCCGGGCCGGTGGAACAGCAGCCGTCGCGATAGAAGCCGGTCAGCGGGTCGGTACCGCACGGTTGCAGGGGGCCGCCCAGCACGTTGCGGTCAGGCTGGCGTTCAGGCACCTGCCCAGTATCGCGCTTTCCGGCCGTGGATCCGCGAAGCTGCGACCGGTATGCCGTGCTGCGGCTACCCGGCTGCCATCCGGAAGCCGGGCAGCGGTCCCACGCCGGTCAAGCTGGTGGCCGCAGCGGTGTCGACATCGGTGTACATCCGCGCGATGTCGGCGAAGGCCTCTCCGGCCCGTCGCAGCTCTTCTTGCGCCGCTTGATTGAGAGCCAGCAGCTGGACGGCCTCCGCCGTGAACGCGGCCACCGCTTGGGCCGAGACTTCGTCGGCCCCGGCGGGCAGCAGCGAGGTCAGCGGGGTCGATGCCGTCGCACCGGCCTGCAGTCCTTGGGAGGCGTTGTCGGCAACCCGCGCACCGATGTCGGCGGCTGCCGGATCGATAGACATCGACTGCATGTGTTTCTCCTGTATAGCGCCAGTCAGTGGTGGTCAGCGACGAGGTAACCGGGGCCTCAAACGATGTCAGTAGCGATAGTAGTAGTACGGCATAGTTTTTATCTGCAAATCTTGAAAAATCGGCCCTTACGTTCGTAGCGCACTGTTCGGTGAGCCTTGGCATCGCCACGGCTCGAAATCGCCTTCGAAAGCGGCCCTCGAAAGCGGCGGGGGCCGGATGGCATTCGTGGCGGCGTGCCGCACGTCTGCGCCCAACCTCTCCACACTCCACGGTCTTAGCACCGTTTCGGTTCACCTGCACCCCAAAAAATTTCGCGGGCCAATGCGGCCAGCCCCGACGTGGGCGATCGGCGGCAACGGCCAGATTGGCCCGTCGGCTTCACTGCCTGCGTGTTAGGTTCAGCGGCGTGATACTTACGGGTGCCTTCCTGGCCGACGCCGCCGCCGTGGTGGACAACAAACTCAACGTGCAGGGCGGCGTACTGTCGCGATTTGCCGTCGGGCCGGACCGGTTGGCCCGGTTTGTCTTGGTGGTGCTGACGCAGTCGGAGCCGGGCAGTTCCGACGACCGGCAGCTCAACATCGAGGCAAGGCCTCCCGCGGATGCCGAGGCAATACGCCTGCAGTTCGAAGTGCCCGAAGCGGCGGTCGCGGAGTTTCCCGGGTTCGCCTTCTTCGAGATCCAGCTGCGCTTGCCCGTCGACGGCCGTTGGGTGTTGGTCGTGACCGCCGACACCGGAGCGATCTCGCTCCCGGTTCTGGTCAGCGAGATGCCGCCGTCGTCCGGCTTCTGAGCCGGCGTGGGGCGCTCAGCGCCGTACGGTCGGTGAGCGACTGCTCCGGCGACCACGCCTCGCGGGCCGGCCCCATCGACAATCAGACGCAGTCCGAGGCGCCGTCGACGACGAAGACGGCACCGGTGGTGTAGCTGCTGTGCTCGGTGCACAAGAAGGCGACCGCGGGCGCGATCTCGCCGACCGATCCGAAACGTCGTAACGGAATATGAGCCAGCTCTGCCGCCACCAACTCGGGTGCGATGTGCATGGGTGCGGTCATCGGGGTATCGATGGTGCCCGGTGCCACCGCGTTCACCCGGATTCCCATCGGGGCCCACTTGACCGCGAGATTCCTGGTGATCGAGATGATCCCCGCCTTGGCGGCGCCGTATCCGGGTACCAGCGGCACCGCTCGCAGCGCAGACATGGACGCCATGTTGACCACGCTGGCACCGCCGCTCGCCGTGGACGCTTTCAATGCGCGGCGAAGTCCCACGGTCAATCGGTAGGGACCGGTCAGGTTGAGAGTCACCGACGTGTCGAACCCATCCGGCCTGGATTCGTCGAGCCCGCCGGGGAAGTTCGCGCCGGCGTTGTTGACGAGCACGTCCAGTCGGGCGAAACGCTGAGCCAGCTGGTCCACCGAATCGGCATCGACCAGGTGCAGCCGGTGATACGTCATGCCCGACAGGTCTGTCTCGTACTCGGCCGCGGCCGCCTTGGTTCCGGTGACCGCGACCTCGGCCCCGGCATCGCGAAACAGCGTCGCGATCGCGTGTCCGATTCCGCTGGTGCCGCCGGTGATCAGGGCGGTCGTTCCGGCGAAGTCGAAAATCACCCGCGCGGTCACGAGTTGCTCGCGATCTGATGCTTGAGCCATGCGCTTTCCCAGAAGTTCGTACTGTCGGCCAGCAATGTCTGGTGGGCTTGTCTGAGCACGGCGCGCGCCTGATCGTCGGGCACCAATTCGGCGAGATGGATCGCGTGCACCGGCCGGCCGGCGGCCAGGTGCGCGCGTGCCCGATCCAGCAGCGCGTCGGCGCCGGCCAATTCGACGACATCTGCCGCGACGGCGTCGAAGCCGACGGGGTAAAGCTCGGTCGTCGAACGGTGATGAAACCAGCCCGAGTAGTTCTCCCAGATCGCCCGCACATCCCAGGCGACCTTTCCGTAGCCTTGGCCCACGTCGTATTCCGGTGGCACGCTGATCTCACGCATCAGCGTCGCGATGTCTTTTCCGGCGTTCATCCCGGCGACGGTCTGGTCGTGGATGTACTGGACGGCGTTGCGTAGCCGCGTCAGCTCTGCGTTGAGGCGTTCGGCGCCGGTGATCGGCGCGAAGTGACCGGTCACCAGAAGCTCGGGTTGCAGGTCGCGGACCCGCTCGATCGAGGAGACGGCGGTCAAGGCGTCTCGGTAGCGATCGCCGCGAATGGTGACGAGGTTGGGCACGTGCCCGAAGATCGGGCCGAAGGTGTTGCCGCACAGGCATATTCGCTCATCAGGCAGCCACACCACGAGTGAGTCGGTGGTTTCTCCGCCCGGAACCGCCAGCAGTTCGATCCGCCGGCCACCGACCTCCAGCGCGAGGGTGTCCTCGAAGTCGAGATCGACGGCCGGGACGCTCTGAGCCGGCAGGCGGGTGCTACCCAGACGTCGCTGAATCGCTTCGATGCCGGTCTTCAGCGTGTCTTTGAAGGCGAAGGCGCTGCGGCTGGCTCGGTACCGGATGAGGCGTTCGTTGTCGTCGCGCCACAGGGTCCAATTCGCCTGCGCGACAACGCAGGTGTCAGGATCGCGCACACCGTCCAGACCGCCGACATGGTCGACGTGACCCTGGGTGAGGATGATGTAGCGCACCGGCGACTTGTCGACGGCGTCGAAGTTGGCGCGGTGCACCGGCCCCTCGAAACCCATGCCGGTGTTGACGATCACCCGGCCGTCCCCGGTGGTCAGCAGGTAGGCATTCGACAGGCCCGGCGAGCACCACAGACCCGGCGCGAGTTCCTCGGCCCGTTCGGCGGCCGCCGGGCGAATCTCGTCGGCGCCGGGCCGGCTGAGATAAACCGGTTCGAACATCGCTGCAGTCTCCTTCGTCGGGTCAGGACTCGGCGCGCACGTCGAATCTGTCGAAATAGAAGCCGAACCGTTCACGCAGGCGGTCGGCCGAGATACCGAAGTGGCACTGCAGGTCGTAGCGGATTCGTCCGTGCTTGCCGCGCGGATTGCCATCCAGGTACTGCTGAAAGCGCCCACGCACCTCGGGGGTCAATTCGACTCCACCGCGCCGGTAAAGCTCTTGGAGCAACGGCATTTCGTTGCCGCTGAGCCAGTGGAAGCCGACGTCGATGCTGCGCTCGGGCGGAACTGAGGCGCGGTCGCGCACGCAGGCGCGCAGCAGTCGGTGCACTCGGTCAGTCCAATAGTCCAGCAGCCAGGCCGCGTCGATACTGTTGCGGCGCAACCGGTCGGAGTAGGCCATCATGGTGACCGCCGACTGGATCACCGCGACGGGATCGCGGTGCGTGAAAACGACCGTCGCGTCGGGGAAGGTCGCCATCAGGGGGCCCAGTTGCTCACAATGCTGCGGGCTCTTGAGGACCCAGGTACGCGGGCCGCGCAGGAACGTCAACGCCCGCAACACTTTTTTCAGGTAGCCGTAGTGACGGCGTTGGTCCAGCCCCAGATAGTAGTCGCGCCAATCAGGCACTCGCGCATGCCATTCCAAGACATAGGAGGCCATATCCAGGTCGAGGAGTTCCACCTCCTCCTCGATGGCCTCGGGAAAGCGGTCATGCATGGCAGCCACCACCGGCGCAGTGACCATGAGTGCGTCGTGCTCGTGCTTGGCTCGCGCGTAGCGGGGGTCCACCCCGAAGCTGTCGGGGCCCTGGCCGCGAGCCGGAATGGGTTCCTGGCTTTCCCAGTACGGCAGTGCGCGCCGGCGTGGATCGGCGGCAATGAGGTTGACCAGGTGTGTGGTGCCGGATCGCGGCATCCCGACGACGATGAAAGGCTTCTCGATCAAGATCGATTCGATCTCGGGATAGCGCTTGATCAGGTCGGTCAGCGACAAGCGGTTGCGCAGCAGTCGAATCACTCGTTGCCGCAAAGTGCCGCGGGTGAGCTGGGTCAGGCCGGTGTCGCCGTCGATAGCTGCCACGTGCGCGGCCAGCCGGTCGCCGAAGCCGTCGGTGTCGTCCAGGTCGTCGGCTCCTGCCTGGTCGATCGCTTCGGCCAGCATCTGGTCGACGTCGAGCCCGACGGGCCGCGACTCGGTGAAGTTCAGCACCTGGCGCTGCACGTCGGTCAGCGTGGGTGACGTCAGATCGGCGAAGTCGATGTCTGGGATGTCACCGCCCGTAAGGTCCACCGGGTCCCCACTCCCACGCGTCGATCGGAGTCGATCGATTATGACTCAGACGGTATCCGCGAGTGCGGAGCCCTGGTGAAGCCAGGTACACCACCGCTCGATCAGGTGCTCGCCGGCGACGTGGCCAGCGACTACCGCCGAATAGCTGCGCCGCAGCGCCACAGCCGTCGGCGGAGCGGTACCCTGCACCGGGAGCCAAGCCATGGCTGATTTCGGCAGGAAGGTTGTGCGGTGCTCGTTGTCACTACCAATGACATTCCGGGTTGGGAGATCCAACGCGTCTGCGGCGAAGTCTTCGGGCTCACCGTGCGATCACGAAATGCCTTCTCGCAGATAGGTGCTGGCTTCAAATCGATGTTCGGCGGCGAGCTGCAGGGCATGACCAAGAATCTGGCCGAGAGCCGCAACGAGGCGATGGTCCGGCTGATGACCGAGGCGCGCAACAAGGGCGGTAACGCGATCATCGGGATGCGGTTCGACACCACCGAACTCGGCGACGTGTGGACCGAGATCTGCGCCTACGGCACCGCGGTGCAGGCCGTGCCGGTCACCGACGCCGCCCGTTACACCGCCTCGCAGCTCGGGTACGGCGGTGCGCCGCAGCCCCAGCAGCCGGTGCAGCAGCCGGTGCAGCAGCAGCCGTACGGCGCGGGCTGAGACCGGCCGAGAACACGGTAGGTTCGGCGGGATGATCGTGGGGGCCTTCCTGGCCGAATCGGCTTCGGCGGTGGACAACAAGCTCAACGTCTCAGGCGGAGTCTTGTTCCGATACACCCTCGACGCCGACCGGTTGGCGCGGTTTCTGCTCGTGGTGCTCACCCAAACCGAGACCGGTAACCCGGACCGGCGGGTGGACGTCGAAATCTGGCCCCCCACCGACGACGAGCCGTTACGCATGCCGTTCGAGCTGCCCGCCGCCGCCACCACCGCCGAGGTCGGATTCGCGATCTTCGGCATCGAGGTGACCCTGCCGGTCGACGGCCGCTGGGTGATCGTGGTGAGCGGCGGCGCCGGAGCGATCTCGCTTCCGCTGCTGGTGAGTGGCGGCTAGTCGCGATGGTACGGCCGTGGCGGGCGATCAGGACCGTCGGCCTCGCCCTACACAGTGCCATGCAGGTATACATGCACAGTGGCAACCAAGACGCTATCGATCGATCTCGAGGCGTACGAACGTCTTAGGGCTGCCCGACGTTCACCGACCGAATCGTTCTCTCAAGTCATCAAGCGTGCGCACTGGCGCAACGAGGCTCCCACGGCCGCAGCGCTTCTGGATGCACTGACCGGGCGGTCGTCGGCCACTTTCAGGTCGACGGAGCTGGCAGCGTGAATAGAACGCAATATCCCCGATGTCGTGAGACATCACAGGGCGGTGGCGGAGGGATTTGAACCCTCGGACGGTGTTAGCCGTCACACGCTTTCGAGGCGTGCTCCTTAGGCCGCTCGGACACGCCACCGTCGAGCAGCTTACCGAACGGGTGGCCGGTCACCCCAATCGCTGGCGGGCGAAGAACTCCTCCAGCGGTGCGGCGCAGTCCGCGGCCAGCACGCCCCCTCGCACCTGCGGACGGTGGTTGAGCCGGCGGTCGCGGACCACGTCCCACAGCGACCCGACCGCTCCGGTCTTGGGTTCCCAGGCTCCGAACACCAGGCGGGCGACCCGCGCCAGCACCAGGGCGCCCGCGCACATGGTGCACGGTTCCACGGTGACCGCCAGCGTGGTCCCCTCGAGCCGCCAGCCGTCACCGAGCACGGCCGCCGCCGCACGCAAGGCGAGGATCTCGGCGTGAGCGGTCGGATCACCCAGCGCCTCACGGGCATTGACCGCGCGGGACAGCTCTGTTCCGTCGGCGCCGACGACGACCGCGCCGATGGGCACGTCACGCGGACCCGCCGTCGCGGCGACCGCCAATGCGGCACGGATCAGCTCTTCGTCAGCGGTCACCGACGCGATCAGCGGTCACCGGCCGAGGCGGTCGATCACCGCCGACAGTTGCTCGGCGAAGCCCATCTCCCGGGCGATGCGCCCGAGCTGCTCGTCGGCGTAAAGGTCGGTCTCGTCGAGGATGACTCCGAGCACCGCTTCGGGCAGGCCGATGTCGGCCAACAGGCCGAGGTCGCCCTCCTCGAACGGCTCGGCATCCTCGAGGTCGTCGGGATCGATCTCGGCGTCCAGGCTGTCCAAAGCCTCCGCGGCGATGTCATAGTCCAGCGCCGCCGTCGCGTCCGACAGCAGCAGACGCGTCCCCGAGGGTGCGGGGCGCACGATGATGAAGAACTCGTCGTCGATGTCGAGCAGCCCGAACACCGCTCCGGAACTGCGCAGTTCACGCAGTTCCGTCTCGGCGGCCGCCAGGCTGGTCAGCGCTTTCCGACCCATCGCTGCGCAGCGCCATTTGCCCTCTTCACGCATGACGGCAACGCCGAAACCGTCCGGCGCGTCGGCGGACGGGCCCGGCGCGGAGGCCCGTTGTGCTCCCATGGCCGCTTACGCTAGTCGCTGACCAGGCCCGTGACCAGACGGCCCGCTACGACAGCGATGGCCAGCAGCGTCGCGGAACCACATGGAACCACCCACCGTCCGGACAAGTGTGCCAACCTGGGACTGTGCAGACGACACCGGTGTGCGTGCTCGGGCTGGGACTGATCGGCGGCTCTATCATGCGAGCCACGGCCGCGGCCGGCCGCGAGGTTTTCGGCTACAACCGGTCTGTGGAGGGAGCCCACGGCGCCCGGACCGAAGGATTTGACGCCAGCACCGATCTTTCCGCGACGCTGAATCGGGCCGCGGACATCGAAGCGTTGATCGTGCTGGCGGTTCCGATGCCGGCATTGCCCAACATGCTCGCCCATATCCGTGAGTCGGCCCCCAACTGTCCGCTGACCGACGTCACCAGCGTCAAATGCGCGGTGCTCGACGAGGTCGCCGCCGCCGGTCTGCAAGCCCGCTTTGTGGGCGGTCACCCGATGACGGGCACCGCCCACTCGGGCTGGACGGCCGGCCACGGCGGGCTGTTCACCCGAGCCCCCTGGGTGATCGCCGTGGACGACCATGTCGATCCTCAGGTGTGGTCGATGGTGATGACGTTGGCACTGGACTGCGGGGCGGTGGTGGTCCCCGCCAAATCCGACGAGCACGATGCCGCCGCGGCCGCCATCTCCCACTTACCGCATCTGCTCGCCGAGGCGCTGGCGATCACCGCCGCCGAGGTGCCGCTGGCTTTCGCACTGGCCGCGGGCTCTTTCCGGGACGCAACCCGAGTCGCCGGCACCGCCCCGGACCTGGTGCGCGCGATGTGTGAAGCCAACACCGGCCAATTGGTACCGGTCACCGACCGGGTCATCGAGTTGCTGGGCCGCGCCCGCGATTCGCTGGCCGGCCACGGCTCGGTGGCCGACCTGGCCGACGCCGGCCACGCTGCACGCACCCGCTACGAAAGCTTCCCGCGCTCCGACATCGTCACGGTGGTGATCGGCGCCGAGAGATGGCGCGAGCAACTGGCCGCCGCGGGCCGGGCGGGCGGAGTGATCAGATCCGCTCTGCCAATCCTGGATAGTCCACAATGAATCCCTCGGAGTCGACGGTCACGGTGGTATCGGCGACCGGTGACCGGAGCTTGATCCCGTCCAGACGTCCCTCGCTGGTGTAGCTGACGGTGGCCGCGTCGACGGTCATCTCGGGGACATTGACGTAGACCATCGGCAAGGCCAGTGACTCGGCCTTCTCGTGGATTGCGAGGCGCCGGATCGGCAGGGCGTTGAAGAACGGACTGAACACCAAGTCGACGTCGAGCGCACCGTTGTACGCCGCGCGCCGCTCGCCCTGGTGGTCGGTGACCAGCCACATGTTCTCCTCGTCGCGGGCGATCGCAAGCTGCCGTTCCCGCTCGGCCAGCGTGACGGTGAGCCCGAACCGCTTGGTGGCGCCGGACTCGTCGGTCTGCAAGTCGTAGTAGGCGCCGAAGGCCGGATTTGTTGCGGTGGCCGCCGCCACGATGCGGCCGTTGGCCCTGATTCGCTTGCCGGACACCTGGATTCGTACCGATTCCATGCGTGAGACGTCCTGTGCGCGCCAAGTCAACATCGCAGACCAGACACGCCGGGCCGGATCAGAGGGAGCGGAGTTCACACTCCTACCGTAGGACGTGTCCGTCTGCCGTGGCGAAATTGGAGCTAACTGTGACGTCAATTTCGCGATTTGACCTGCTCGCGGGCGTTCTCAGGCGGCCGGTGCCCGGCGCCGACGCCCATACCGCCAACGCCAGCACCGCGTCCAGAGTCAACGCCAGCGCAGCCACCATCACCGCACCGACCAGGGCGATGTGGAATTGGCGCTCCTTGATCCCGTCGATCAGGTAGCGGCCCAGCCCGCCCAGACTGGCGTAGGCGGCCACCGTTGCGGTGGCAACCACCTGCAGCGTCGCGCTGCGCAGCCCGCCGAGCAGCAGCGGCATTGCATTGGGCACCTCGACACGCAGCAGCACCCGCGATTCGGTCATCCCCATGGCCCGGGCGGCATCGACTACCAGTGGGTCGACTCCGGCGATGCCCGCATACGTGCCGGCAAGCAGCGACGGAATGCCCAGCAGCATCAGCGCCCCGATCGGCGGGCCGATTCCCAGCCCGAAAATCAGCACGCCCAGCAGCAGCACACCCAGTGTCGGCAACGCGCGCAGCCCGTTGACCACGGCGACCACCAGCACTTGGCCGCGTCCGGTGTGCCCGATGACCATTCCGATCGGGACGGCGATCACCACCGCAGCGGCCACGGCCAGGGCGGTGTACTCCAGATGCTCCACCGTGCGGGCGGCCAGCCCCGCGGGTCCGGTCCAGTTAGCTGCCGTGGAGAAGTAGGACCAGGTTTGCTCGAGGAAGTTCATCGCTTTCATCGGCTACCGCCGACGATGGTGGATCTGATCCGGCGACGGCCAGCTGACGCGCGCTCCCACGGTGTGGCCAGCCGGCCGGCCAAGCTGAGCACCATGTCGATGACGACGGCCAGAGTGAAGATCGCGATGATTCCGGCCACGATCTGGTCGCTCTTGTCGGTCTGGTATCCCGCCGTGAACCAGGTGCCCAGGCCGCCGATGCCGATCACCGAGCCCACCGAAACCATCGCGATGTTGGTCACGACGACCACCCGCAGCCCCGCCACCAGTACCGGGATCGACAGCGGCAGTTCGACTTTGATCATCCGGCGGATCGGTGAGTAGCCGACCGCGACGGCCGCGTCACGCACCGGCGCCGGCACCGCATCCAGCGCCTCGAGCACGGCCCGCACCAACAGCGCCGTCGTATAGGCGGTCAGCGCGACGATGACGTTGGCCTCGTCGAGGATGCGCGTTTTGATGATCAGCGGCAACACCACGAACAGCGCCAGCGACGGGATGGTGAACACGACGCTGGCCATTGCCGTGGTGAATCGCCGCAGCACCGGCGCGTGCTGCACCGCCAAGCCCAGCGGCACCGCGATCGCCATCCCGATCAGCACCGGAGTCAGCGACAGCCGCAGATGGATCATGGTCAGCACCCAGGCGGCGTCGAGGTGGTTCAGCAGGTAACGCACGCCTCAGCCCTGCCGTCGGCGTGTCACCGCGGCCAACACGTCGTCGGCCAGTACTGCGCCGATCACCTTGCCGCCGCCGTCGACGGCGACGCCCATCGACGAGGGCGCCGACAGCGCCGCATCCAGCGCCTGGCTGAGGTTTCCGTTGGGACGGAACACCGAGCCGACCACCGTCATGACATCCGACAACGCCGCGCCGCCTCGGTGGCGCCGCAGGCCGTCGGCGTCTATCCAGCCCAACGGCGCGCGGCCGTCGTTGACCACCAGCACCCAGCCATCCGGGAGTGGCTTGTCGTGCAGGGTGTTTGCGGTCACGCAGGTGATGTCGTGCAACGGAAGTCCGGCGCCGTCGATGAGTTGCAGCAACCGGTAGCCTCTGCCCAGCCCGATGAATTTCGACACGAAATCGTTGGCCGGGCGGGCCAGCAGCCGGGCCGGCTCGTCACACTGCTGCAGCCGGCCGCCCGGCGCGAACACCGCCACCACGTCGCCGAGTTTGAACGCCTCGTCGATGTCGTGCGTGACGAAGACGACCGTTTTCTGCAATTCGCTTTGCAGACGCAGGATTTCATTCTGTAGGTCATGGCGGACCACGGGATCGACGGCCGAGAACGGCTCGTCCATCAACAGGATCGGCGGGTCGGCCGCGAGAGCCCGTGCCACTCCGACACGCTGTTGCTCGCCGCCGGAGAGTTGCGCCGGGTAACGGGTGGCGACCTTGGGACTCAATCCGACCCGCTCGAGCACCTGGTAGGCGGCTTTGCGGGCGGCCCGGCGCGACTGTCCTTTGAGCACGGGCACCGTCGCGACGTTGTCGATCACCCGTTGGTGCGGCATCAATCCCGCGCTCTGGATGACGTAGCCGATGCCGAGCCGCAACCGCACCGGGTTGACGCCTGCCACGTCGGTGCCGTTGACGGTGACGGTGCCCGAACTCGGCTCGACCATCCGGTTGATCATCCGCAGCGCGGTGGTCTTGCCGCAGCCGGAGGGGCCGACAAAGACGGTAAGCCTGCCCTTGGGGACTTCGAGGCTCAACCGGTCCAGGGCGGTGGTGCCGTCGGCGTACACCTTGGCGACCTTATCGAAGCGGATCATGGCTGGATAGGACGGTCGAAGCCGTTGTCGCGCAACCATTTCCGCGCCGCCTGGTCGGGATCTACGCCGTCATTGCCCGACACCGCGGCATTGAGTTCGGCCATGCCTTCGGTGGTCAGCTTCGCCGAGACCGCATCCAGGACATCCTTGAGGCGATCCGATTTCTTCTGCGAATTGACCAACGGCACAATGTTGCCGGCCAGGAAGTTGTGCTCCGGATCCGCCAGGACCACCAGGTTGTTCTGCCGGATCGCCGGCGAGGTGCTGAAGACGTTGGCGGCGGTGACGGTTCCGTCGACCAGCGCCCGCACGGTCACCGCGCCGCCGCCGTCGTTGATGGTGGTGAAATTGGCTGGCCCGATGTCGAGTCCGTACTTCTGGCGCAGCCCGGGCAGCCCGGCCGGCCTGGTCTGGAATACCGACGGCGCCGCGAACTTCACCTCGGCAGAATGCGCCGCGAGATCGGCGATGGTCGTCAGGTTCCAGTTGCTGGCGGTCGCCTTGGTGACGGTGACGGTGTCAGTGTCGGATGCCGGTGACGGCGTCAGAATCGACAGGTCACCGGGCAACCGCTTGTAGAGCTCCAATTCGACCGCATCCAGCATGGTCACCGTGGAGTCGGGCTGAAAGTACAGCAGCAGATTGCCGATGTACTCCGGTACCAGGTCGATGGAATGGTCTTTGAGCGCCGGTATGTAGGTCTCGCGGCTGCCGATACCCAGTCGCCGCCCGACGTCGAAACCGTTGGCCTGCAACGCCTGTGCATAGATTTCCGCGACGATCTCCGACTCCGGGAAGTCGCCGGATCCGACGACGATCGACTTGATGTTGCCGCTCGCCGTCCCGAACGGGTCGGCGCTGCCGCACGCCGCCACCGGGCATGCCGTCACCAAGCAGACCGCCGCGGCAAGTGTCGCGCGACGCGCGTGCCGCAGCATCCCCATGCCGGTGACACTATCTTGAGCACGATCGGGGCGCCGCAATCGCGCCTGATGCGCGTTTCCCACGCAGCTTGGTTTCATTCCGGCCGGGATGGGAAGAAGATGGCACTATGACCACCAACCCCTCAGGCCCGCGTGAACAGCCGCCCTCGGCTCCCAGACCTCGTGTGACCGCCAAGGACCCGGCGTCCACGTTGACCCGGGCGGGCGCCCTGTGGTCGTCGTTGATCGCCGGCTTCCTGATCCTGATCCTGTTGCTGGTCTTCATCGCGCAGAACACCGCTCCCACCCCGTTCACCTTCTTGGGCTGGCACTGGAGCCTGCCGCTGGGGGTGGCCATCCTGCTGGCGGCCGTCGGGGGTGGGTTGCTGACGGTGGCGGTCGGCACCGCGCGCATTATTCAGCTGCGGCGGGTCGCCAAGAAATCCCACACGCAGGCATTGCGCTCCGCCGGCCCGCCGTCCCGTTGACCGCGCGTCCCGGGCTTTGAGTGAGCAAGGCCCGCACTCGGCGATTGGCGAGCGCCCACGCGGTGTCGAACAGATCGGATGGGTGCTTGCGTCGGCGTCCGCTCACAACCCAATACCCACGCTGCGCCTCCCCCACCACTAACCCCCGGGACGACGGCTGGCTTCGAGTGTGGGACAACGTCATCGCGCCCCGAACGCCCCACCACCCGACATGCCTCGCCGGGCCCGACTCGGAAGCCCAAGGGAAAGCTGGGCAGAACAGCGACTCCCGCGCGCCTACGCCCACCAACTAAGAATATTGTTGTCAAATCCGGCGTTGTGGGAAAAGACCGCGCTGATCGTCAGCTATGACGAATGCGGCACATTCTTCGACCATGTCGTACCGCCCACCGCCCCGGCCGGAACGCCGGGTGAATGGATTCCAACAGTGTCGACATCAACAAAGTCGACGGCTCTGGCGGCATACGGGGGCCAATCGGTTTGGGCTATCGCGTGCCCTGCTTGGTCATTTCGCCCTACAGCCGCGGCGGCCTCATGGTCCACGATACGTTCGACCACACCTCACAACTGCGATTGCTCGAAACGCGATTTGGTGTGCCGGTGCCCAACCTCACCGCTTGACGGCGAAGCGTCACCGGGGATATGACGTCGACTTTCAACTTCGCCGTCCCGCCGAACCCGTCGAAACCCAATTTGGGCCATCCCGGCCTGCAAGCGCTCAAGACCCTGCCACAGTGTGTTCCCAACATCGTATTGGGAGGCCGGAGTTCATACCCTCGGTCGCAATTCCTTATCGGGTACCGTATCCGCAAGTTATGCCCACCCAGGAAACCTCGCCCAGTCGCGGAATTCCCAGCGGTCCCTGCTGAACGGAGACCTTGATTACGACATCGGCTTGGTGATCTCGGCCAGGCCGCGGGAGATCAGCGGCGACACGACGTCGGGCGCGTCGTCCACGGAATCGGCTTGGCCGTCGGCGAGCTCGGACATGCGCCGGCGAAAATCGATGCCGGCTGCGATGATGGCCAGCTTAAAGTAGCCCAGCGCCATGTAGAACTCCCAATGCCCCAGCGACATCCCGGAGACCAGCGAATAACGGTCGGCCAGTTCGTCGGCCGTCGGCAGCAGCGGCGACGTCCAGGCAGCCTGCGCATTGACGATCAGATCCAGCGCGGGGTCGCGGTAGACGCACATCAGGGCCGCGTCGGACAATGGGTCCCCCAGCGTCGACAGCTCCCAGTCCACCACCGCGCGCACCGTCGTCGGGTCGTCAGCATCCAGAATCGTGTTGTCGATCCGGTAGTCACCATGCACGATCGAGGTTCGGCTTTGCTTCGGAATCGCGTGCTGCAGAGCCGAATGCAGTCTGGCGACGTCGTTATCCCGGCGGTCGTCGGGCAGCCGCACCAGGTCCCACTGCGAACCCCAGCGGCGCACCTGCCGTTCCAGGTAGCCGTCGGGTCTACCGAAATCGCCGAGCCCGACCGCGTTCGGGTCGATGCCGTGCAAGTCGACGAGCACCCGGATCAATGCGTCGACGCAGCGGTCGATGACGCGACTGCCGAATGCTTCGAGTTGACCGCGACGGCGCACCACCTGTCCCGCAACGAATTCGACGATCTGGAAGGGGGCGCCCAGTACCGAGCCGTCCTCGCACAGGGCGATGGTGCGCGCCACCGGCACCGGCGTGTCCTGCAGTGCGGCGACAACCCGGTACTCGCGGGCCATGTCGTGGGCCGACGGCGTCAGCCCGTGCAGCGGTGGGCGCCGCACCAGCCAGCTCGTCGCGACGTCGTAGACCCGGAAGGTGAGATTGGAGCGGCCGCCGGAGATCAGCTCACCGCGTAACTCACCGTCACGCTCGACGCCGAGCGAACGCAGATATCCGTCGAGTGCGGCCAGGTCGAGGCCGTCGAGTCCGTGAACCGAAGTCACCGAACTTGTTTACCACCGTCGGTCGCCCGGCTCCCTCTCAGCCCGCGCCACGGCCCGCCTCGTCGCCGAGCAGGCGCCGGTTCCGGGGCAATAGGTCCCACACATGTTCGGTCGCATTGACCGTCACCACCGTCGCCTGACCGGACCTGGAGAACAACAGCCGAGTCACCGAGGCGTAGTCGATGGGGAAAGACAACAGGCGTGCCGTTCCCAGGATCTCGTGCAGCACCACGTTGATCACCCCGCCGTGGCTGAACGCCGCGACGGTGTCGTCCGGATCGGCGGAGATGACGACGTCGTCGACGGCCGCGCGGACCCGCGCGCGGAAGGCATCCTCGTCGACGGCACTGGGTAGATGCCCCTGAGCCATGCGCGCCCATTCCCGCGGGTTTTCTTCACGGATCTGCTCGACGGGGATGTACACGGGAAGGTCGCGGTCGTATTCGGCGAATCGGTCGTCGATGTCGATCGACAGGTCAAACGCCGCCGCGACCGGTTCGGCGGTCTGGACGGCGCGGCGCTGCGGGCTGCTCACCACACGCGAGATGGGGAACCTGGCCAGCGCCTCGGGTAGCCGCGCGACCTGGGCTATGCCGGTGTCCGACAGGTCCGGATCCGAACCTTCGCCGTGTTCGCTGCGCAGCGGCAAAGCATGACGGACCAGAAGCAGTTGCATGGGCCAAGCCTTACATGCGGCTTGCCCGGCGATACCATGCCGCTTGAGAATGTAATTCTCCGAACCGAGAGCGGGTGTGCAGCCAATGACGACTGCCAGCGGAACGCAACTGGACGCCGGCGTCATCGGTCGTTGGCTCGACGCGAACGGCGCACCGGGCGGCGGCGCAGAGCCGGAACTCGAGCAGCTGAGCGGCGGATCCCAGAACGCGCTGTACCTGATTCGGCGCGGTCCCGAGCGCCTGGTGCTGCGGATGCCCGGCCCCCGGGCCGACGCGGCCCGGGTCGACGGGTTGCTGCGGGAAATCCGGCTGGTGCGGGCGCTGTCGGGCACCGATGTGCCGCATGCTGAGTTGATCGGCGCCGACGAGACCGGTTCGGTGCTGGGCATGCCGTTCTACGTGATGCGGGCCGTCGACGGGTGGAGTCCGATGGACGGCGGATGGCAGGCGCCGTTCGACACCGACCTGGACGCCCGGCGCGGGCTGGCGTTCCAGCTGGTCGAGGGTGCCGCCAAGTTGGGCCGGGTGGACTGGCGCGCGCAGGGTCTCGACGGGTTCGGCCGTCCGGAGGGTTTCCACGAACGGCAGGTCGATCGCTGGCTACGCTTCCTGGCCGCCTATCAGGTGCGCGAATTACCCGGCCTGCAGGAGGCCGCCGACTGGCTGCGCCGCAACCGTCCCGCGCACTACACGCCGGGCATCATGCACGGCGACTATCAATTCGCCAACGTCATGTTCGCGCACGGGGCGCCGGCTCGGCTGGCCGCGATCGTGGACTGGGAGATGACGACGGTGGGCGATCCGCTGCTGGACCTAGCCTGGGCGCTGTTGGGCTATGACGGCGAGCAGCCGCGCGCCGACGGGTTCTATCTCGACATGCGCGGCATGCCCAGGCGCAGCGAGCTGCTGGCGCACTACGAGACGATCAGCGGGCTGTCCACCGAGCACATCGACTACTACCTGGTCCTGGCCAACTGGAAACTCGGGATCGTGCTGGAGAAGACGTACGCGGCCGCGGTTCGGCCGGGACCCCGCACAGTGGACCCCAAGATCACCGAAACCTTCGCGGCGATGGTCCCACAGCTCATCGCCACTGCGGCCGAGCTCGCCAAGGCCCGCTGAAATGGGTTATGCGGACCGGCTTTTCGACCTCACCGGTCAGGTGGTGCTGATCACCGGCGGCAGCCGTGGATTGGGCCGCGAAATGGCTTTCGCCGTCGCCCGATGCGGCGCCGACGTGGTGATCGCCAGCCGCAACCTGGACAACTGCGTGGCCACCGCCACCGAGATCGAAGCCGAGACCGGTCGCACCGCGATGGCGTACCAAGTGCACATAGGCCGCTGGGACCAGCTCGACGGGCTGGTCGCGGCGGCCTACAACCGGTTCGGCAAGGTCGACACGTTGATCAACAATGCGGGCATGTCACCGCTGTACGACACGCTCACCGACGTCACCGAGAAGCTGTTCGACGCCGTCGTCAACCTCAACCTCAAAGGGCCGTTCCGGTTGTCGGCACTGGTAGGCGAGCGAATGGTGGCGGCCGGACGCGGGTCGATCATCAACGTCAGCTCCACCGGGTCGCTGCGGCCGGGCGCAGACATCATCCCCTACGCCGCGGCCAAGGCGGGACTCAATGCGATGACCGAAGGTTTCGCCCGGGCGTTCGGGCCTTCGGTGCGGGTCAACACACTGATGGCCGGACCCTTTCTGACCGATATCAGCAAGGCCTGGAATCTGGAGCACGCAACGCAGAATCCGTTCGGTCACCTTTCCATGCGAAGGGCCGGAAATCCACCCGAGATCGTCGGCGCCGCACTGTTTCTCGCGTCCGACGCGTCCAGTTTCACCACCGGCTCGGTTGTCCGGGTCGACGGTGGAATCCCCTGAGAGATAGGAGCATTCGCGTGCCTTGGGACTTCTCCACCGAACCGGAATTTGAGAAGAAGCTCGACTGGATTCGCGGATTCGTGCGCGACGAGGTGGAACCCCTCGAAGTGCTGTTCCCGGGCTGCGAGTTCCTGCCGCTCGACGATCAACGCCGGCGGATCGTCGATCCGCTCAAGCAGCAGGTTCGCGACCAGGGCTTGTGGGCACCGCATTTGAGTCCGGAACTGGGTGGACAGGGGTTCGGTGCGGTGAAGCTGACCCTGATCAACGAGATCCTGGGCCGCAGCCCGTGGGCACCGATAGTGTTCGGCACCCAGGCACCTGACACCGGCAACGCCGAAATCATCGCGCGCTTCGGCACCAGGGAGCAGAAGGACCGATACCTGCAGGCCCTGCTTTCCGGTGAGATTTTCTCCTGCTTCTCCATGACCGAACCGCAAGGTGGCGCCGACCCGCGCGTCTTCACCACCCGTGCCGTCCGTGACGGTGACGACTGGGTGATTACCGGACGAAAGTACTTCTCCTCCAACGCATCCGTGGCATCGTTCTTCATCGTCGTGACGATAACCGATGCCGACGTGCCGGTGCATCGCGGCGCCTCGACGTTCCTGGTCCCGGCCGGAACCGAAGGGCTGACCATCGAAGCCAACCATCACGTGGTCGGCGCGTTACCGCACGAACCCGGACATTCCCTGGTGCGATACGACGGCGTGCGGGTGGGACCCGACGCGTTACTGGGCGAACCCGGTCAAGGCTTCATGATCCTGCAGACCAGACTGGCCGGTGGCCGGTTGCACCATGCGATGCGTTCCATCGGGATGGCGCAACGCGCCATCGAGATGATGGCACGCCGCGCGAAAAGCCGTTTCACACAGGGTAGTTCGTTAGCCGACAAGCAGCTGGTGCAGGCATTCATCGCTGACTCCTACACCGAGCTGATGCCCTTCCGGCTGGCCGTGCTGCATGCAGCCTGGCTGATCGATACCGCCGGCGAGCATGCGGCGCGAGCCGAGATCGGTGCCTGCAAGATCCTCGCGTCGCAAGTGCTCAAATCGATTGGGCTGCGCGCCATCCAGGTGCACGGCGCGTTGGGCACCACCGATCAGCTGCCGCTGGTCAACGTGCTGCTCGGCGGGGTGGCGCTCGGCCTGGCCGACGGGCCCACCGAAGCACACAAGGTCAACCTGGCCCGGCTGCTGCTGAAGAACTACGATGCCGAAGACGCCGAGCGGCCCAGCGAAATGCTGGACGTGCGCCGTGAGGCCGCCCTCGCCAAGTATGGCGACCTCGTGGATCACGTTCCGGCCCTGCCCTCTTCGTCGTGACCGCGGCCCGTTGATGCGTGCGGTCGTCTGCCGTGCATACGGTCCGCCCGAGGACCTGGTTGTCTGCGACGTTCCCGACCCGGTCCCGGGGCCCGGCCAGCTCCTAGTGCGGGTGCACGCCGCGGCGGTCAACTTTCCCGACGTGCTGTTGATCGCCGGCAAATACCAGATCCGCATCCCGGTGCCGTTCACACCGGGCAGCGAGCTCGCCGGAGAGGTACTGACCGCCGGCGCGGGGGCGCCTTTTGCTCCCGGGCAGCGGGTGTTCGGGGCCACGGCCGTCGGGGCATTCGCCGAGCGGGCGCTACTGGATGCGGCGTCGGCGACCCTTGTTCCCGATGACTCCGATCTGGCTTCGGCCGCCGCCTTCGGGGTCACCTATCGAACCGCGTATCACGCGTTGCGCTCGGTTGGGCAAGTTTCAGAAGGGGATTGGGTGGTGGTATTGGGCGCCGCCGGGGGTGTGGGCCTTGCCGCCGTCGATCTGGCGGTCGCCATGGGTGCCCAGGTGCTGGCGGCGGCCTCCAGCCCGGAGAAGCTGGAGCTGTGCGCCCGGCGCGGCGCGCGGGCAACGGTCGATTACGACCGCGAGGACCTGAAAGCCCGCATTCGGGAGCTCACCGACGACAGCGCGCGCGTGGTGATCGACCCCGTCGGGGGCCGGTACTCCGAGCCGGCAGTGCGGGGCCTGGCCCGCGGCGGTACGTTCATCACCCTCGGCTACGCGGCCGGCACCATCCCGGCGATCCCGCTCAACCTCGTTCTGCTCAAGGGCATCACCGTACGCGGCATGGAGATTCGCACCTTTGCCAGTGACCACCCCGCCGAGGCCAACCGTGACCTCGGCGAATTGGCGCGTTTGTTCGCCGCCGGCACGATCCGGCCCTACATCGGCGCGCGTTTTCCGTTGGCCGACACCGCCGCGGCCCTGCGCTATGTGGCCGAGCGCAAAGTTCTGGGCAAGGTGGTCATCGACGTCTTCTGACATCGCCGAGTTCGGCGGTGCCGCAATAGTTTCGGCCGCTGTCCGCGCGCCTCACTGACAATTCACGAAGGCGGCTGGTCAACGATGTCCGCGATCGCAGCCTTGGACCTTCCGGGTTGGCGTTCGTTTCGGCACGCCGCCGCATCTCGCTCAAATCTCCTTTGCGATGACAGGAGCTCGGGGACAGTCTCGAGTGCTCACCAAGTCGGCCGTCCAGCCGACGTATCCAGTGTGCAGTGAGGGTGTCGAGTGTGCAGTTGCGGCTCTGAGTGTGTATGTAGGGCTGAACATTTGCGAGCGGGCCGCCCTGACGGCACACTCGACGCCGCCAACGCACACTCGACGCCGCCAACGCACACTCGACGCCGCCAACGCACACTCGACGCCGCCAACGCACACTCGACGCCGCCAACGCACACTCGACGCCGCCAACGCACACTCGACGCCGCCGACGCACACAGCGACGCCGCCGACGCACACAGCGACAATCTCGGTGATCCCGCATACCCGCAGTCGTCGCTGCGAGGTGGCGACGGGACACCGAATGATCAGGCGCGGGCTACGGCGTCACGATGTTGAACGCCGGGTTGGGCTGATCGAGGACGCTCAGGAAGGTCTGCAGCACCGTCTCGTCGCCGGACACCTCGAAACCCGGTGAGCTGATGTCACCCAGCGCCGCGGTAACCAGCCGAACCTTGTTGCCTACCGCCACAGTCGCGTTCGCCGTCGACGGGTCGGCAACGACCTTGCGATGGATCAGTACACCGTTGCGCAGGGTCAACCGGTAATTTTCCGGCGGCTCGGTGAAGCTGAAGTCGATGGCAAGGTCCAGGTCCCAGGCACGCGGGCCGTTGATGCTGATGGCCACCACATCGAAGATCTGGTCCAGGGTCAGCTGGTCGAAGAACGTCGATGACGGCGCCTGCCCCGAGGTGCCGAGGTTGCCATCCCGCAGCTCCGTCGCCCCCGACAAAAAGAAGTTACGCCAGGTCGCATTCTCCGCACCGTAGGCGAGCTGTTCCAATGTGTCGGCGTAGAGTTGCCGGGCCGCGGCGTGGTTGCTGTCGGTGAACACTGCATGGTCGAGAAGCGTCGCCGCCCACCGGAAGTCACCATCGGCGACGGCTTTGCCGGCCAGCTCGACGACCCGGTCGATGCCGCCCATCGCCTCGACGTAACGGGGAGCGATGGCTTCCGGCGGGTAGGGCCACAACCGGCCGGGGTTGCCGTCGAACCAGCCCATGTAGCGCTGGTAGATCGCCTTCACGTTGTGGCTGACCGACCCGTAGTAGCCGTGGGTGTGCCATGCCTTCTCCAGCGCCGGCGGCATCTGGAACATTTCGGCGATCTCCACACCGGTGTACCCCTGGTTCAGCAGCCGCAGCGTCTGGTCGTGCAGGTATGAATACATGTCGCGCTGCTGCGACAAGTACTCAACGATGTTGTCGTGCCCCCAGGTTGGCCAGTGGTGTGAGGCGAACACGACGTCGCTGCGATGACCAAAGGCCTCGATCGCCTCGGTGAGATACCCCGACCAGGCGCGCGGGTCGCGCACCAGCGCCCCGCGCAGCGTCAGCAGGTTGTGCAGGTTGTGGGTGGCGTTCTCGGCCATACACAGCGCGCGGAAACGCGGGAAGTAGAAATGCATTTCGGCGGGGGCTTCGCTGCCCGGCGCCATCTGGAACTCGATCTCCACCCCGTCAATGGTGTGCACCTCGCCGGTCACCCTGATGTCGACGGTCGGCACGATGAGCGACACCTCACCGGTCGAAAGTGTCTGCCCCAGACCGCAGCCCACCTGTCCCTGAGGGCCGCGCGGCAAATAGGAGCCGTACATGTAGCCCGCGCGACGCATCATTGCGCCGCCGGCGTAGATGTTCTCCTGGACGGCGTGCGCCGTGAAACCCTCCGGCGCCAGCACCGAGACCTTGCCGGCGTCGACGTCGGCCTGCGATGTGACGCCCAGCACGCCGCCGAAATGATCGACGTGGCTGTGGGTATAGATCACCGCGACGACGGGGCGATCACCGCCGCGGTGGGTGCGATACAGATCCAGCGCCGCAGCTGCCACCTCGGTGGAGACCAGCGGATCGATGACGATGATGCCGGTATCGCCCTCGACGAAGCTGATATTGGAAATGTCGAAGCCACGGACCTGGTAGATACCGGGCACCACTTCGAATAAGCCTTGTTTGGCGGCCAGCCTCGATTGCCGCCACAGGCTGGGATGCACCGACGTCGGTGCGGGCCCGCTAAGGAATGAATACGCGTCGTTGTCCCAAACCACCCGGCCGTCGGCCGACTTGATGACGCACGGGGACAATGCCGCAACGAATCCACGATCGGCATTGTCGAAGTCGGTTGGGTCATCGCTCGGGGGAACATATTCGCGATGGGCGGACTCGATGGCCGCGGAAGGAGGTTTGACGTTCACCGGCAATACATTGCCTTAGCGTGACGCTCCCCGGAAGATCCTCTCAAGTGACTAACAGGAAATATAGAGGATAGAAATAGTCGCTTAAGCCACTAGACCTCGGTTCAGTTAACTTGCATACTGCCGGGGCGGTCCTCAAAGCCAGGGGAGCGCTACGACGGCAAAGGAGCACAGGTGAAGCGTGGACTGACGGTGGCGGTAGCCGGAGCGGCGATTCTGGCCGCGGGCCTTTCCGGATGTTCGAGCAACAAATCGACCAGCAGCGGCGGCAGCTCGAGCAGCAGTGCCACATCGGCAAGCACCGGGGGTGGCGGGGCGTCGGGAACCAAGGTCATCATCGACGGCCAAGACCAGCACGTGACCGGCTCGGTCGTCTGCACGACGGCGGCCGGCAATGTCAACATCGCGATCGGTGGGGCAGCCACCGGCATCGCCGCCGTGCTCACCGACGCCAACCCGCCCGAGGTGAAGTCGGTCGGCCTGGGCAACGTCAACGGTGTGACACTCGGATACACCTCCGGCACCGGCCAGGGCAAAGCCGAGGCGAGCAAGAGCGGCAGCACCTACAAGATCACCGGCACGGCGACCGGCGTCGACATGGCCAACCCGATGCAGCCGGTGAACAAGCCGTTCGAAATCGACGTCACCTGCCCCTAGCAACCCGGCCCGCCTGCGGGCAGGTATCGGGCGGCTATCGTGGCGCGATTCAAACGCGTGACGATGCGGGCGGTTGCCACCCGTCGAGTGGCAACCGCACCGCGAACTCGGTATGTCCGGGCGAGCTGTCGACGGTGATGGTCCCGTTGTGGGCCTTGACAACGGCAGACACGATCGCCAGGCCCAACCCGGTGCTGCCGCCCTTGCGGGAGCGAGAGGTGTCCCCGCGCGCGAACCGTTCGAATACCTCCGACTGCAGACCTGCCGGAATGCCGGGGCCGTTGTCGACCACCTGCAGCAGGGCGTGCGCCGGCTCGACACTCAACCTGGTCGTCACCACCGTGCCGGGGCCGGTGTGGATGCGGGCGTTGGCAAGCAGGTTGGCTACCACCTGATGCAATCGCGCGACGTCACCGGTGACCACCACGGGCTCCGGCGGCAGGTCGAGTTCCCACTTGTGATCCGGGCCAGCAATGTGTGCGTCGCTGACCGCGTCAACCGCCAAGTGCGACAGGTCCACCGGTTCGCGTTCCAGCGGCCGCCCGGAGTCCAGGCGGGCCAGTAGCAACAGGTCCTCGACAAGACGGGTTATCCGCTCGGTCTCCGAAGCCACCCGGCTCATGGCGTGAGCCACCGCTTCACGGTCGTCACTCATGCGTTGCGCGAGTTCGGTATACCCGCGAATCGCGGCCAGCGGGGTGCGCAGCTCGTGACTGGCGTCGGCGACGAACTGGCGCACCCGGGTCTCGCTGGCCTGCCGCGCCGACAGCGCGGCCGCGATGTGGTCGAGCATCCTGTTCAGGGCCGACCCGAGTTGACCAACCTCGGTGTAGGGGTTCGCGTCGGTGTCGGACACCCGGACCGGCAATGCGACTTCGCCCCGGTCCAACGGCAAATCGACGACTTCGGTTGCGGTTTGGGCAACGCGCCGCAATGGCGCCAACGCCCGCCTGATGATCACCGCCCCGGCGGTCGTCGCCGCGAACAGCGCGACCGCGGTGACGATCCCGAACATGACCAGCATCCGGAACATGGTTGCGTCCATGTTGGACATCGACAGCCCGGTGACGATGACGTCGGTGCGGTTTCGACTGGGGGCCGCGACCACCCGGTAGCGACCCAGGCCGTCGAGGTTCAGGGTGACCGGGGTGCGGCTGCCGGCGATCGCGGCCAGCTGAGCCTGGGCCTTGTCGTTCAGCGCGGCCCGGGCACCGCTGCCGGTCAGGTAGCCGGCGTCGATCGTCTTGCCGTTGCTGACCACCGCCGCGACCAATCCGGCCGGCTGGCCGGGCGCGTCCAGAAACCTGGGCCCGGGGCCGGTCCGCACGTAACGCGGTTCGTGCCGGTGCGGCGGTTCGGGGTACAGCAGCGACGAGCGGTACGAGGCCCCGCTGAGCTGGCCATCGAGCTGCTTCACCAAATGGTGGCGCAGGGCCAGTTCGGTTGCCGCGGTGATTCCGATACAGACCAGGACCAGAACCACGACCTGTCCGACCAGGAGTCGCAGGCGTAATGACCAGGGCCGCCGGACGTTAACGGGCCGGCTTGAGGACATAGCCCGCGCCGCGCAGCGTGTGGATCATGGGTGCGCGACCGTTGTCGATCTTTTTGCGCAGGTAGGAAATGTACAACTCGACGATGTTGGACCGGCCGCCGAAATCGTAGCTCCATACCCGGTCCAGGATCTGGGCCTTGCTCAGTACCCGCTTGGAATTGCGCATCATGAAACGCAGCAGCTCAAACTCGGTAGAGGTCAAGGAGATCGGCTCGCCGGCGCGGGCCACCTCGTGACTTTCCTCGTCGAGCACCAGATCTCCCACCACGAGTTGGGCACCGCTGTCGACGGTGGTGATGCCGGTGCGGCGCAGCAGCGCGCGCAGCCGCAGCACCACCTCCTCGATGCTGAACGGTTTGGTGACGTAGTCGTCGCCGCCGGCGGTCAGCCCGGCGATGCGGTCTTCCACCGCATCCTTGGCCGTCAACAGCAGCACCGGCAGGCGAGGATTCTCCCTGCGCAACTTGTGCAGTACCTCCAGTCCGCTCATGTCGGGCAGCATCACGTCGAGCACGACGACGTCGGGCCGCGCGGTGCGGGCCGCTGCGATCGCCGATGCGCCGTCCTGCGCCGTGGCGATATCCCAGCCCTCGTAGCGCAACGCCATCGAAACCATTTCGGCGAGAACGGGTTCGTCGTCAACGACCAGGACACTGATCGGTTGTCCGTCGGCGCGGGACATGACGACTCGCTCGGCCGGAGTTCGCGGGCTCGTCACGATTCCCAGTATCCGCACCACACTAGGCCGACGCTATGCCGTTGCTATGCGCAAGCTGTGAAAGGTCGCGTGAGCCGCATGGCCACTGGGGGCCGCGACCTTTCGGTATCGGGCGCTAGTACCAGTACCGGCGGCCGGCGACCGGGCGACCCATGGAGCCCAGGGCCCAGAGCACGGCTCCGATCACCAGCACGATGATCCCGAGCACCGTCAGCAAATGGATGCCGAACACGAATCCGAGAATGAGCAAGATGGCACCGACGACGATCATGGCGACTTCCTTTACATTGAGAGGATGTGATCGCCCGGCTGCATTGAGCTGGGCTGCGGCAAATGGCAATTTGTTACTTTCGGGTTGACACCCAGGTAATTCAGGGGGCCCGCGATCACCGTCACCGCAACGGTTCCCGCTGAAGCACAACTTGTTTGCTCACCTTTGAAATAGCCTCGCTGCCACGTCGCGAAGACTCCGATGAGTAGCCACACGAGCACAATCGCCCCGACAACTCCGCGCCCACGCATGGTGACCTCCATTGTGTTTCGAGAAAAATCCCGCAGCACCTGACATACCCGTTGCACCCATGTTCAAACATCGACCCGAGGCGAACTTGGAAGCGAATTTGCGGTCAGAATTTCCGCGGACGGGCTAACTACCAGTTATGGGCGGCGAGCCACTGCGCCGCACGTCTCTTCGATGCGCGGCAGAGCCAGGCATCCTGGATCATCTCGGTCAGCTCGGTGATCCCGATTTCCGCCAATCGGCTGGCCCGCACGAGCACCGACAAATGTCCGTCGAAGTGCGGGGAGGTGAAAAACGGTGACGCCGGATCCTGGGTCAGGGCCAGCTTGTCGGCCTCGGACTCCACCCACACGATGATGACGTCGGTGTAGCGCTCACCGGTGTCCGGGTCGGTCGCGTCCGGCCGCGGGGTGCGAAAGTACACAAACGACTTGCCGCCCACCTGGTAGATGGCGTTGCCCTGCGGCCCGGCCACCCGGTTGACGTGTGGCATCGACGCGGCGATCCGGTGCACGTCGTCAACCGTGGCAGGTCGGTCAGCCATGACCGGGACAATACCCGCTCATACCCGCCCGATACCCTTGAAGCGGAGCTGTACCATGGGCGACAAGCCTTGCGGTAAAGGGGGATTGGGGGGGCTCTGCTGATATATGGTCGATACATTATTCGCCGACGTATCCGAATATCAAGTGCCGGTTGATGACTCATATCCTTACCAGGTGCTTTCCATTCGTGTTTCCGACGGCACCTATCGCGATCACAACTTCGCACGCAACTATGCGTGGATGCGGGCCGCATTGGACAGCGAGCGAATGACATTCGGGATTGTCTACACCTACGTCCGGCCGAATTGGCTGGCCAACGCCAATACCGTGCGCGCCATGATCGACGCCGAAGGCGGCTTGCACCGGCGGGTGGCATTGATGCTCGACGTCGAGTCCGGCGGGAACCCGCCGGGCGACGGGTCGGCGTGGATCAATCAGTTGTATTGGAACCTCGCCGATTACGCCGGTTCGCCCAGGCGAATCATCGGCTATGCCAACGCTTATGACTTCTGGAACATGTGGCGGGTGCGTCCACCGGGCCTACGCGTGATCGCCGCGGGCTATGGGTCTAACCCCAACCTGCCCGGCCAGGTCGCCCACCAGTACACCGACGGCTCAGGTTACAGCCCGAATCTGCCGCAGGGCTCCCCGCCGTTCGGCCGCTGCGACATGAACTCCGCCGACGGACTCACACCAAGGCAATTTGCCGCCGCCTGCGGCATTACAGTGAACGGAGGACCACTGATGGCGCTCACCGACGAGGAGCAAGCCGAACTGCTGACCAAGGTTCGCGAGATCTGGGATCAACTGCGTGGGCCCAACGGCGCCGGCTGGCCGCAACTCGGTCAGAACAGCCAGGGCCAAAACCTCACCCCCGTCGACGCGATCGCGGCAATCAAGGACGACGTCGAGGGCATGCTCGCGGGGTAAGCCTCGGCACCTCCGTCGGCCGAGCCGACGTTGGAGTACCGGCGACGTCATTGCACCAGAGTAGGTTTTTACAGGTGGACCTGGAAGCGGTGGCCGCATGGATGTCCGAGCGGGGACTCGGCGAGGGTCCATTGGAGGACGTTTCCGCGGTAACCGGCGGAACGCAAAACGTCATGATGCGATTCAACAGGTCCGGCCGGCCGTATGTGCTGCGGCGCGGACCGCGACACCTGCGTCCACGCAGTAACACCGTGATCCTGCGGGAAACACAGGTTCTCGCCGCGCTGGCCGGCTCCGACGTCCCGCATCCGCGCCTGATCGCCACCTGCGACGACCCCGGTGTGCTCGGCGACGCGGTCTTCTACCTGATGGAGCCCGTCGACGGTTTCAACGCCGGCGAAGGGCTCCCGCCGCTGCACGCGGGCGACGCACAGGTGCGGTACGGGATGGGCCTGTCGATGGCCGATGCGCTGGCCAGGCTGGGCGCGGTAGACCACGTCGCCGTTGGGCTCGCCGACTTCGGCAAACCGGAAGGCTTCCTGGAACGCCAAGTACCGCGCTGGCTTTCCGAGCTGGAGTCCTATCGGCAGTACGACGGCTACCCCGGGCCGCAGGTCCCGGGAATCGAGCAGGTATCAACGTGGCTGGAGCGCCATCGGCCGACGACGTGGACACCCGGCATCATGCACGGCGACTACCACGCAGCCAACGTCATGTTCTCCCGGACCGGGCCGGACGTGGTCGCCATCGTCGACTGGGAAATGTGCACGATCGGCGACCCGCTGCTGGACCTGGGCTGGCTGCTGGCGACCTGGCGCCAGCCCGACGGGTCGAGCGTGTTCAGCCACGCGTTGGGTGGCCAAAGCGGGCTGGCCAGTACCGACGACCTGATGCACCGGTATGCCGCCAACACCACCCGCGACCTGTCGCACATCACCTGGTACACCGTGCTGGCCTGCTTCAAACTCGGCATCGTGATCGAGGGCACGCTTGCCCGCGCCTGCGCGGGCAAGGCCGAAAAGGAAGTCGGTGATCAACTGCATGCGGCCACCGTGCACCTATTCGAGCGGGCGTTGAACATCATCGGGTCGCGGCACTAGCACCTGCGATCGTCGAACCCGTTTTCGGCCAACTGCAGACCCTGCAAAACGCCAAACAACGGTTGCTTCGCGGGCTCGATCAGGCCCGCGGTGAATGGCTGCGGCTGGTAACCTGCCCCACCCTGGGCGAACTTGACGGCCATGTCGGCGTCACCGGACTGGCCCCCCTGGCGATCAGCTGACCCGGCCCGTCGTTTCCCGGGCGCTTGACGTGCGAGCCTGCATCCAGGGCGTCCAGTCTGCGTCCACAGCGCTGCCGACTGCGATTTCGTCGCTCTCAGCGCAGGATGAAAACCTGACCCCGTTCGGGCAGCGCCGGATCCGCGTGAACCGTTACTGACCCGCGCTGCTGGTTGTCAACCCGGTCGTAGGACCGGCGCCGACGGACTTCGCCTTTCTGTCGATGATCCCGGTGGGGCGAGCACGTTGAGCATCAACTTGAGCGTCAACCAGCACACTGCCCGGTGACCTACTGCTGCCCGGTGCCTCGACAGCGGCGAGTACGGCGTCGACTGTATGACCCCAGGCGCCGACGACGGTTCGGCGAGGCCCGGCATCCGCAATGCCGGCTTGTGGACGACGAGGAATCGAGAAATATGGCGGGAGACGAACAAATCCGCGCAGGCGCAGGAGAGCCGTCCTGACTATCCGCGTCAGGGGTCCCGAGTGGACGAGCCTGACATCGATACCGCAGAGCGCGACGACATCTCGGCATATGACGGTGGCACCCATCGCAGGCCGTGATTCAACGACCCGTATCAGCCTAGTCTCGGGCTTTCACACTGAGTGATCTTGATTGCGTGTGTTGAACGAAGAAAGGTGCTCTGAGCTGGGATAATTTGGCTTGCTGAAGGACCAGATCATCGCAAGAATCGGAGCACCAATCTGGTGGGCAAGTCTAGGTCGTGTTACCCGTCGTTGGCGTTGGATGGTCGTGCAACCGGTGTCGTGTCGCATGCTGGTGCGGTTGTGCTGCTGCGTGCCGCCGAGCGGGTGAGGCTGACCGGGGCGTTGTCGGGCGCGTTGGCGCCGTGGCGTAAACCGCTGGCCAGCCACGACCCCGGCAAGATCGTGCTCGATGTGGCTATCGCGCTGGCGCTCGGTGGGGACTGCCTGGCTGATGTCGGCCTGCTGCGCGCCGAACCCGGGGTGTTCGGTACGGTCGCATCCGATCCCACCGTGTCGAGGTTGATCACTTCGTTGGCCGCAGATGCCCCGAAAGCGTTGGCGGCCATCGGCTCTGCGCGGGCCGCCGCACGTGCCGCGGCGTGGGCGGCTGCTGGACAGGCCTCGCCGGGTCATGGGATCGATGCCGATCACCCGTTGATCATCGATTTGGATGCGACCCTGGTCACCGCGCACTCGGAGAAGGAGAAAGCCGCACCAACATTCAAGCGTGGCTTTGGGTTTCACCCGTTGTGTGCGTTCGTCGATCACGGCAGTGCGGGAACGGGGGAGTCGCTGGCGATCTTGCTGCGGGCCGGCAATGCCGGCTCTAACACCGCCGCCGACCACAAAACGGTCCTCGCGTGCGCGCTGGAGCAATTGCCCTTTCAGGTCGGCTATCGGGTCGGCAAGAAAGTTCTGGTGCGCACCGACGCCGCCGGGGCCACCCACGAATTCCTCAACTACCTGAGCGCGCGCCGGCTGTCCTACTCGCTGGGATTTGCCCTCACCGAGACGATGGCCACCGGCATCGACGCGATTCCCCAGACGGCGTGGACCCCGGCCTACGACGCTGATGGGCAGGTCCGTGACGGGGCGTGGGTCACCGAGGCAACCGGGGTCGTTGACCTGTCGGACTGGCCCGCGGGGATGCGGCTGATCGTGCGCAAAGAACGCCCTCATCCGGGCGCCCAGCTACGTTTCACCGACCGCGACGGGTTACGGCTGACCGCGTTCGTCACCAACACCACCCGTGGGCAGCTGCCCGATCTCGAACTGCGCCATCGCCGCCGCGCCCGCTGCGAAGACCGCATCCGGGTCGCCAAAGACACCGGCCTGGCCAACCTCCCCCTGCACGGATTCGACCAAAACCGGATCTGGTGCGCATTGGTGCAGCTGGCCATGGAGCTGACCGCCTGGTGCCAAATGCTGGCCTTCGAGGAGCACCCGGCGCGGCGCTGGGAACCCAAACGACTACGGCTGCGGCTGTTTTCGATCGCCGGCCGCCTGGCCCGCCACGCCCGCCGAACCCGGCTGCGCCTCGCCGCGCACGCACCCTGGGCCGACGTGTTGACCACCGCGTTGGCCCGCCTGCAACCCGGCTGACCAACTACCCAACCGTCCCCACGACCCCAAGAAAGGACCACCCGGGCCCAAGGAACCCCGCAGAAGCCGCTGACCCGGGCCCACCACCGCACCCCCCAACCGAAAATCAAGATCCAAAACCACAATCCGACCCGATCAGGCCACCACGTCAACCCCACGAAACATCCGGGCTAGCCTTACTCGCGCGCTAGTCGCACGTCATGCGACCGGGCGAGCCGATGTATATGATGCAGCGTTGCTCGACGTCGCCCAAGATCACTTGCTATTCCTCCTCGCTCAAGCGGCGAATTTCGGTGACGGTCGCTTGGTATTTAAGGGTGGCACTAGCTTGCGGAAGTGTCGGTTGGGCAACGCCGGCCGATTCTCAACCGACTTAGACTTCAGCGCGCCCGACGACGACGTAGTGCTCGAGGTTTGCGGTCTTATCGATGGAGCACGCGTCGGTGGCTTTGAATTTGGCATAGTGAGCACCAGGGGCGATGGACGTCATTGGGGGCTGACGGTCAGTCATGCTGAATTGGGTGAGCCCCGGATTGCGGCGAGTGTCGAATTCGCGCGGCCCATTGGCTCTACCGCCGGAGCCGCTCCCTTTCGTGCCGTTGCCGATCCATAGGGCCTACGGCTTTCCCTTGCCCACACTGCCAGTGGTCGCTGAAGCGGAAGCTTGCGCAGAAAAACTTGCGCGATACCGACGCGTCGCTTTCGCACGAGATCTCTACGACTTGTCAATGGCCAGGTTGAAGTATCCGCTGGTGGCCAGATAGAAGTATCCACCCCGTGCGGTAGTTCCTAGGTTGGTGTGGGCGTCTCCTTCCGGTGTTTGGCGTCTTTCATGCGATAGGAGTCACCGTCGGTGATGACGACGGTGGCGTGGTGCAGGAGGCGGTCGAGGATGCTGACCGCGGTGGTCTGTTCGGGCAGGAAGCGGCCCCACTGCTCGAAGGGCCAGTGCGATCCGATGGCCAGCGAGCGGCGTTCGTAGGCGCCGGCGACGAGCCGGAACAGCAACTGGGTGCCGGTGTCGTCGAGGGGGGCGAACCCGAGTTCGTCGAGGATGATCAGGTCGACCCGCAGCAGCGATTCGATGATCTTGCCGACGGTGTTGTCGGCCAGGCCGCGGTAGAGGGTTTCGACGAGGTCGGCGGCGGTGAAATAGCGGACCTTGTGTCCGGCGTGGATCGCGGCGGTTCCCAACCCGATCAGGGTGTGGGACTTGCCGGTGCCGGCGGGGCCGATGATCGCCAGATTCTGTTGCGCGCGAATCCATTCCAGACTCGACAGGTAGTCGAAGGTCTTCGGCGGGATGGAGGAGGCGGCCACGTCGAAGCTCTCCAACGTCTTGGGCACGGGGAACGCCGCGGCTTTGAGGCGGTTGACGACGTTCGAGGCGTCGCGGGCCGCCAGTTCGGTCTCGACCAGCGTGCGCAGAACCTCCTCGGGAGTCCAGCGTTGGGTCTTAGCGGTGATCAGGACTTCGGGTGCGGTGCGCCGCACCGCGGCCAGTTTCAACCGTCGCAACCCGGCATCCAGATCGGCGGCGAGGGGTGGAATCGATTTCGGTGCAACGGGTTCAGCGTCGGTGATGGGTGGCGTCCTGCTCATGGGATCACCTCGCCATCGGCCACGGCGGGGGTGATCCTGTAGGCGTCCAGGGAGCGGGTCGGGGCCACGGGCAGGTCGAGGATGAGCACGTCGCCAGCGGGTCGGGGCTGCGGCGCCCCGGTGCCCGCGGCCAGGATGGAACGCACGTCGGCGGCTCGGAACCGGCGGAACGCCACCGCCCGGTGCAGCGCGGAGACCAGGGCGTCGGTGCCGTGGGCCGCGCCGAGGGCGAGCAGGATCTCCAACTCCGAGGCCAGCCGGGTGTTGCCGATCGCCGCGGCGCCGACCAGGAACGCCTGCGCATCGGCGCCGAGGTCGCAGAACTGCTTCTCGACCATGGTCTTCGGGCGCGGGCCGCGACTGGGTGCTAGCCGGGGTCCGTCGTAGTGCTCATCGAGGATCGAGGTGCCGCCGGGTGCGACGAGTTCGTGTTCGGCCACGATCACCCCGGTGCCGGGCTCCAGCAGACAGATGGCGCCGTGGTCGACGACCACGGCCACCGTGGTGCCGATCAACCGCATCGGCACCGAGTAGCGCGCCGACCCGTACCGGATGCAGGACAGGCGGTCGACCTTGCGCAGCACCGATGGTGCCCCGATCTGCAGTCGCAGGGATGGGAGTGGTTGCAGCAGTTCATGTTCGACGATCAACCGTTCATCGGGAACCGCGCAGATCTCCGAATGGGTCGCGGCGTTCACTTCCGCGCACCACACCTCCGCCGCGGCATTGGCGATACGCAGATCGACCGGTGTTCCGGTGACGGCGGCCTCGGTCAACAGCGGGACGGCAAGATCGTCCTGGGCGTAGCCGCACAGGTTCTCCACGATGCCCTTGGACTGCGGGTCACTCGCATGACAGAAATCGGGAGCGAAGCCGTAGTGACCGGCCAGCCGGACGTAGTCCGGAGTCGGGACGACGACGTTGGCCACGACCCCGCCCTTGAGGCAGGCCATCCGGTCGGCCAGCACCCGCGCCGGGACCCCACCCGCGGCGGCCAGGGCTTCGGCGATCAATGCCAACGTGGTCGAGGCACGCTCGTTGGTGGCGAAGCGCACGAAGCGCCACCTCGAGAACGCCAGCACCGCACAGAACAGGAACAACCCCGGTCCGACTTGAGCCCAGTCGATGACCAGGTACTCACCGGGTTCCCACACGGCTGGACGACGGCCTCGGTGATTGGTGCTGCGCCACAACGCTTTCGCCTCCGCGACGAGGCGGCGGAAGTTACGATCAGAACCCGTGTAGCCCGCCGCACGGGCCTTCGGGAGCAGCCGCTTGGCCGAGATCCGACCCTTCGATTTCTCCACGCGTTCGGCGACCAGATCGGCGACCGCGTCGTAGTTGTGGGCCCGTTCGGCCCGCGGTGGTGGCGGGACGCCGGCCTGGTCGGCCTCGAACTTGTCCACGATCTTCTTGACGGTGCGGTGGGTGGTGCCGCAGTGCTCGGCGGCAGCCCTATACGACCCGAGCTGTTGGTAGGCGGAAATGATGTCCATTCGGTCCTTCGCAGATTTCAATGGAACTCCCCGGTGGTGGCGCTGAGTGGTTGGCGCCTTCACCGTCACCATCGGGGCCCGCAGTTCCTGATCGACACGACGAACACGGGGTGGATACTTTTATCTGGCCAAAAACGGATACCTCGACTTGGCCACCAGTGGGTACTTTTTCATGGCCACGGACACGACTTGAACCACTTCGCGAGTTCCACTTTCGACGAACCTCTCGTGCGGCGCCTGTGGGTACTCAAGGTGTGGGCTGACGTGATCGACGATCGACGTGGCAACCCGCCCCTTCGGCCAGAAGACATCCTCACTGTCCGTCGTGAGCAAGACTTCGAGCCCGACTCGATTGGGGTGTTAACCCGGCCCGTCGACATCCCGGACTGGGAAGCCCGAGTCCGACGTAGGTTCGCGTTCCTCAACGACCTCGACGTGAACGAACAGCGGTGGGCTTCCTGCAACGAACGTCACCGTTCGGAAGTGCAAGACGCGCTCTCCGCGCTGCGCGGTTGATCTCGCCGCGCCTCCTGGGCGCGCGCAGTACCGGAACCGCACACCGGTTGCCGCGCTGCCTACTGTCGTCAGAACTGTCGTCAAAGTCCCAACAGCGAGGCCCCCAGATGCCGAAAACAACCTCTGAGCTGAGCGCGCCCGAAGAGATTCGAACTCCCAACCTTCTGATCCGTAGTCAGATGCTCTATCCGTTGAGCTACGGGCGCTTGTCTTCAGTTGTGTTCCCCGGAAGGGTCCAGCGGAGGCGAGAGGATTTGAACCTCCGGTCCCCTTGAAGGGGGACAACTCATTAGCAGTGAGCCCCATTCGGCCGCTCTGGCACGCCTCCATGGACTTCCTGAGGGTACCCGATGCCGGGCACCCGGAGCCGCCGGACGCTTAGAGTACACAGCTGCAACATATGCTGTCGACGTGCCTGCCCGTCTGCGACCCGTGCTGGACGGGCTGCCGGTCTATGTACCCGGCAAGACGGTGCCCGGGGCGATCAAACTGGCCAGTAACGAGACGGTGCTGGGCCCGCTACCCAGCGTCCGCGCAGCCATCGAAACGGCCGCCGCGTCGATCAACCGCTACCCCGACAACGGCTGCCTCGAGCTCAAGGCAGCGCTGGCCAAGCACGTGGGCTTCGGCCCCGAGCACATCGCCGCCGGGTGCGGTTCGGTCAGCCTGTGCCAGCAGCTCGTTCAAATCACCGCGTCGGTGGGCGACGAGGTGATCTTCGGCTGGCGCAGCTTCGAGCTCTACCCGCCGCAGACTCAGGTCGCCGGCGCGACCGCCGTCCCGGTCCCGTTGGCCGATCACACCTTCGACCTCCAAGCGATGCGCTCCGCGATCACCGACCGCACCCGGCTGATCTTCGTCTGCAATCCGAACAATCCGACGTCGACCGTTGTTGCCCCGGAGGCCCTCGCCGATTTCGTCAAGGCGGTTCCGGCGCACATCCTGATCGCGATCGACGAGGCCTACGTGGAATACGTTCGCGACGGCATGGCCCCCGACAGTCTGGAGTTGGTCCGCTCCCACGACAACGTGGTGGTGATGCGAACCTTCTCGAAGGCGTACGGGCTGGCGGGTTTACGCGTCGGGTATGCGATCGGCCACCCGGACGTGATCGTCGCGCTGGACAAGGTCTACGTGCCGTTCACCGTGTCGAGCATCGCGCAGGCGGCGGCCATTGCCTCGTTGAATGCCGCCGACGAGCTGCTGGCCCGCACCGATGCGGTGGTCGCCGAGCGCGTCCGGGTTGTCGCGGCGCTGCGCGAGGCCGGGTTCGATCTGCCGCCGCCGCAGGCGAATTTCGTCTGGCTGCCGCTGGGAGCGCGCACTCGGGACTTCGTGGAGCGGGCGGCGGCGGCGCGCATCGTGGTCCGCCCCATGAGCACCGACGGCGTCCGGGTCACCATCGGTGCGCCGGAAGAAAACGACGCCCTGCTGAGATTCGCCCGCGGCTGGCTTACCGCCGAGGCTGCGACGGGAATGACCACTTCAAGCGAATCGACGAGCACGCGGTAACGGGCGGCAAGGGCGTGCCGGATGGCGCCTGTCCAGTTATCCGCCCGGGTTGCGGCCGGTGAATGCCACCAGCCGATGCAGCGCGCTGGCGTGCTCGGGAACCTCGACCGGCGCGTCGAACCCGGCAGCGCTGCGTTCGTGCGGCTTGATCAGCGTGTGCGCCAATCCCAGCACGTACTCGGCCAACGAATCGGCGACCCGCACCTCACGTCCCACTGCCGTCGCGTAATCCCAGGCGTGGACCAGGAATTCGATCGAAAAGACGGACACGGCCACTCTGGCCGACATGGAGCCCGGGCCCAGCGAGACCTCACCCTCCAGGCCGTGCTGGTGCCAGGCATCCAGCGCCGGCCGAGCGGCGCCGATCACCAGACGCTCCACCGAGTCGGTGTCCTCTCGCATGGAGAATTCCGCGTCGACCATGCCGCCGAGAACCATGATCGAGTTGAGCAGGTGCCCGGTCAGGCCCTTGACGTCGTACTCGGTGCACGGCGTCTGCTTGGCCCTGTCATCGCCGGCGATGGTGTGCAGCACCTGCTGCAAGACCCCGAGTGAGGCCTCGGCGCTTTGCAGCTCGTCGGTCGGTGGGGAATCTGGTCCGGGTCGCAAATCGGAGGGCATACCCGCCACGCTACGGTCTCGGCATGGGCGAAACATACGAATCCGTCACCGTCGACATCAAGGACCGGGTCGCACAGGTGACCCTGATCGGGCCGGGCAAAGGCAATGCGATGGGCCCCGCGTTCTGGTCGGAGATGCCGGAGGTGTTCGCCGCCCTCGACGCCGACCGTGAGGTGCGCGCCATCGTCATCACCGGGTCCGGCAAGAACTTCAGCTACGGCCTGGACGTCCCGGCGATGGGCGGTTCGTTCACGCCGCTGCTGTCCGGCGACGCCTTGGCGGGCCCGCGCGCGGAGTTCCACGCCGAGATCAAGCGCATGCAGAACGCGATCAGCGCCGTCGCCGACTGCCGCACCCCCACCATCGCCTCGGTGCACGGCTGGTGCATCGGCGGCGGCGTCGACCTGATCTCGGCGGTGGACATCCGCTACGCCAGCGCCGACGCCAAGTTCTCGGTGCGCGAGGTCAAACTGGCCATCGTCGCCGACGTCGGCAGCCTCGCCCGGCTGCCGCTGATCCTCAACGACGGCCACCTGCGCGAGCTGGCGCTGACGGGCCGCGACATCGACGCCGCCCGAGCCGAGAAGATCGGCCTGGTCAACGACGTCTACCCGGATGCCGACGCCACGCTGGCCGCGGCGCACGCCACGGCCGCCGAGATCGCCGCCAACCCGCCGCTGACCGTGCACGGCATCAAGGATGTGCTTGACCAGCAACGCATTTCAGCCGTCTCGGAGAGCCTGCGCTATGTCGCCGCGTGGAACGCCGCGTTCCTGCCGTCCAAAGACCTGACCGAGGGCATCTCGGCGATCTTCGCCAAGCGTCCGCCGCAGTTCACCGGGGAGTAGGCCCTGCCGCCCGGTACAGCGGCGAGATAACGCCCCGTACCCTCGCGGGGGTGGCAGAGATGACCCCCGACGGCAAGATCCGCCTCCCCGCCGACCTGGACGCAGTGACCGCGATCGCCGACGAAGACCCCTCCGAGATCGACAGCGCGGCCATCGAACGGATCTGGCAGGCGGCCCGGCACTGGTACCGGGCCGGAATGCATCCCGCTATCCAGGTGTGCCTGCGGCACAACGGCCGCGTGGTGCTCAACCGGGCGATCGGCCACGGCTGGGGCAACGCGCCGACCGACCCACCCGACGCGGAGAAAGTTCCCGTCACCACCGACACACCGTTCTGCGCCTATTCGTCGGCCAAGGCCGTCACCGCGACAGTGGTGCACATGCTCGCCGAGCGGGGCCACTTCTCCCTCGACGACCGCGTCTGCGAGTACCTGCCCACCTACACCAGCCACGGCAAGGACCGGACCACGATCCGCCATGTGCTGACCCACAGCGCCGGTGTGCCGTTTCCCACGGGCCCGCGGCCGGACGTGACCAAGGCCGACGACCACGACTACGCGCTGCAGAAGCTCGGCGAATTGCGGCCGCTCTACCGGCCCGGGCTGGTCCACATGTACCACGCGCTGACCTGGGGCCCGCTGATGCGTGAGATCATCTGGCGAACCACCGGCAGGGAAATCCGCGACATCCTGGCCGCCGAAATTCTCGACCCGCTGGGCTTTCGGTGGACCAACTTCGGCGTCGCCAAGAAGGACCTCCCGCTGGTCGCCCCGAGCCATGCCACCGGGCGGCCGTTACCCCCGGTGATTGCGGCGGCCTTCCGCAAGGCAATCGGCGGAACAGTGCACGAGATCATCCCCTACACCAACCAGCCGCTGTTTCTGAGCACCATCGTCCCGTCGTCCAACACCGTCTCGACCGCCGACGAACTGTCGCGCTTCATGGAACTCCTGCGCCGCGGCGGCGAACTCGACGGGGTACGCATCATGCGGCCCGACACCGTGCGCAACGCGGTCAGGGAATGCCGGCGCCTGCGGCCCGACGTCGCCACGGGTCTGATGCCGCTGCGCTGGGGCACCGGGTTCATGCTGGGATCGACGCGGTTCGGCCCGTTCGGGCGCAACGCGCCGGCCGCGTTCGGCCATCTCGGCCTGGTCAACATCGCCGTCTGGGCCGACCCGCAGCGCCGCTTGGCCGCCGCCGTGATCAGCAGCGGCAAACCCGGCAAAGACCCCGAGGCAGGCCGATACGGCGCGCTGCTCAACACCATCACCGCCGAGATCCCGTCGGATTGACCTCACCGCACGGCGGGAACCCTGCCGGCATGTCTACCTACCGAGTGATCAACCCGCACGGCGAAGTTGTCGCCACCATGGACATCGGCAACGCTGACGACGCACATGCGTGGTTCGTCGATACGGAGTTCGAGGGGAAGGCCGACAAAACCGAGCTCGGCTGGCGGATGGAAGTCGATATCGACGGCGACTGGCGATTCTTCGACCAGACCGACGGGGACCGGGCTTAGCGGGTTTGTCGGGTTTGCCCGCCGACCGGTCCGGCAACCCGAAAGGTATGCAATCCGACCGCTTTCGCCAATTGCTGGATACGCCTGGACCCTTCGCGTCGATCTATTTCGAGGACTCACACGACACGCACGACGCCGCCGACCAGCTGGAGCTCAAATGGCGCGGGCTGCGCGAACAACTCGAGCGCCAGGGCGTGGCCGACTCGGTGACCGCCGATATCGAGCAGGCCGTGCTGGAGCTGCGCCCACCGATCGGCCGAAGCGGGCGCGCGGTGATCGCCGACGAACGGATGGCTCCGACCGACGGGGTCGCCGCGGTGCTTCGGTACGCGCCGACACTGCACTGAACGGCGGTGTCTGGGATCTCTGGATTCACGACATCGTTCGCAGCAGACGCCGTAAGCGCAGCGCCAGGTGGAGTTCGGTTGCCGAGTTGGTGGTGTGCAGGTCGACACCGAGCAGCGTTTCGATCCGTTGCAATCGCTGCTGGACGGTGTTGGTGTGGACATGCAGATGGCGGGCCGCCGCCCGGATGCTGCGGTCTCGGTCCAGGTAGGCCTCGAGGGTCGGGATGAGACTCGTGTGACGATCGGTGTCGTGCTCTTGCAGAGCACCCACGCGGCGGTGCACGAAGTCGCTCAGCTGGGCGCGGTCAGGGTTGGCCAGCAGTAGTCCTACGAAGCCGAGGGTGTCGATGGTGGCCGGGCCGTGTCCGGTCAGCTTGTCCTGGGCCGTTGCGCAGTCCAGCGCTGTCGCGTAGTGGTGCTCGATGTCGCTGGGTCGGGTAGCGGGACCGGAGGCGCCCACCGCGACGAGCAGTCCGGCCTCGTGGAAGGCGGTGGCGACATCGGTTGCTGCGGCATGAGGGTCGGCCAGCGGAAGGACGGCGACGAGGTGGCCGTCTATCTCGCCGGGAAGCCCGCCGACCCGGTGCGCATGTCCGCGAAACAGTGAGCGGGTCTGACGTCGGCGATCGGTCAGCGTCGACGTGACGAGGACGACGTTCGGCCTGCTGAGCTCCAGGCCCAGGCTCGCGGCCTGGCGCTCCACAGTATCGAGCCGTCGACCGCGGACCAGGTCGGTGACCAGGTCGGCAGACGAGCGGAACTGGGCCTCGGAGATGGCATGCATGGTGGCCAGAAGCAGGGCGGTCGCGGTCGCCGCGCGCTCCAATAGCAGGCGCTCCATCTCCAGGAGATCATCGCGTTCGACGACCAGCACCGCGAGCGGCTCACCGCCGCAATGGGCAGGAGCCGCCCACAGCGGTGCCCCGCCCTCACCTGTGACATGCACGGCCCGGCCGCCGGCAGCGATTCTGTCGAGGTCGCCGCGAGCTATCACGGGCCGCCACGACAGAGGCGCCGCGGCGAGGAGCACACCCTGCGGGTCGAGGACGGCGGCCTTCGCTCCCAGGAGTTCGTTCATGGTTGCGGCGACCGCGTCGGTCCGGGTTCCGGGTAGCAGCAGAGCCAGCAGCCGGTCATGAGCCTGGGCACCCCATTCGAGCTGAGAGTTCACCCGTCTGAAGTTCTCGTTCGCTTCCTCGAGCGCGGTGCGGGACCGGCGTGCTTCTTCGTGACGGCGGGCCGCCGCGACGGCCACGGCTGCCAGAGAAGCGAGCGATGTCAGCAGGTCGACTTGCTCGTCGGTGACGGTGACGGGCCGCCGCCAGCTCACCATGAGCACTCCGAGCGGCTCCTCGTTGTCGAGCATCGGCGCTCCGGCCATCGTGACGAGATGGTCTGCTCGCACTGAGGCGTCTCCGGACGGATCGTGGTCGATGGCCGGGTCGGTCAGATAATCCTTCGTGACGTAGGGGCTCCGAAGACGGAGCACTAGTCCGGTGAATCCCGCTCCGGCGGGCGTGTGCTGAAGGCGGAACGTCTCCGTGCGGGCGCCAGTGGTTGCGCGGATGGTCGAGGACTGCTCGTCGCGATCCACGAGGTTGAGGTGGGCGACCTGGCTGCCGATCAGATCACGAGTTGCCTCGACGATGACACCGAGCAACTCCCCCAGAGCAGCGGTGCCCAGAAGCCGCTGCGCCGTTTGCAACAGCCGGTACAGCTCGGTCTCCCGGCGCAAGTAACCGGCGTAGTCGGACCGGATCCCCTCGATCGGTGCCCGCAACGAGGAGAGGTCCGACTCCTCACCTGTTTCCGTCAAGCTGTCGGCCAGTCGCGCGATCGCCTGCGTGGAATCGCCCGGCGCGGCTCCGGCCCGGCAAGAGTGCAGAAGTGCGGCGATGTCCGCCACGATCCTGGACATGTGCGTCAACCTATCAAGATCGACTGATAAATAGTTTGGGAACTATATTGCGGGCACCGTAGCCACCCTAGGTTTGTGCCTCATGACGCATGACAGTTCGCATGGCCAACCTCCTTCGGCAACCGGTCCCGCCAAGTGCCTTCCGCTCGAGGGCATCCGCGTCCTGGACCTCACCCGGGCGCTGTCGGGCCCGTTCTGCACCACGCTCCTCGGCGACCTCGGCGCCGACATCATCAAGGTCGAGCCGACCGGCGGCGACATGATCCGCCACTGGGGGCCGCACGACCGAGGCACCAGCCTCTACCACGTCTCGGTCAACCGCAACAAGCGCTCCATCTCCCTCGATCTCCGTTCCGACGACGGCAGGGACGTGCTGCGCCGGCTGGCCGAGCAGGTCGACGTGATCGTGGAGAACTTCCGTCCCGGGATCCTGGCGGACATCGGCCTCGACGCCGACTGGCTCGACCAGCACGCACCGGACGTCCTCGTCGCCAGTGTCACCGGGTTCGGGAGCCGCGGACCGCTGCACCGCGAACCCTGCTTCGACCAGATCATCCAGGGCATGGGCGGCCTGATGTCGCTTACCGGCGAGCCGTCGCGCATCGGGGTGCGGGTGGGCCTGCCGATCGTCGACCTCCTCACCGGAATGTTCGCCGCCGTCGGCGTTGCGGCGACGCTCGCCGGGCGTGCCCGGGGTGTCACGACCCGCACCGTCGGCGCCTCCATGCTCGAGAGCGCCTTGGCGGTCCTGACCTTCCAGGCGCAGAATTACCTGTCCAACGGCATCGTCCCCGAACGCGTCGGGAATTCCCATCCGGTTCTGGCACCGTGCGGCGTGTTCCAGACTGCCGACCACGCGATCAACATCGCCGCAGGCACCCAGGCCCATTTCGAGCGGCTCTGCCGACTGGTCGGCCGCGAGGACGTGATCAGCGATCCGCGGTTCTGCGACAGCCCGAGCCGGCTGCGCCATCGCGAGGAACTCGACGCCGTCATCGCCGGGGCTCTGGCCAGGGCGGACTCGGGCCACTGGGTCCGCCTGCTGCGTGAGGCCGACATCCCGGCCGGGCCGGTCCACGACATGGCGGGCGTCTTTGCCGACCCGCAGGTGCGCGCGGTCGACGTCGTCGAGAACGTCGACCACCCCAGCCTCGGCACCGTCCACCTAGTCCGTGGCCCCCTGCACATCGACGACCAGCCGTGCTCCGTGCGGCTGGCGCCGCCCCTGCTCGGCGAACACAGCCGAGAGATCCTGCGCGAGTTCGGTGTGTCCGACAGCGAGATTGCCGGTCTCATCGCCGACGGTGTGCTCGTCGCGCACAGCGAGAGGGTCGAGGTCAGCCGATGAGCGAGATCCTGTGGGAGATCGACGGTCCGCTGGCCACGGTGACCGTCTCGCGCCCGAATAAGCGCAACGCCCTGACCGCAGCGATGTGGACCTCGATCGCTGAACTGGTCCCGGAGTTCGCCGAGACCGACGGGGTCCGGGTGATCGCGCTGCGGGGGGCCGGCGGCTACTTCTCCGCGGGGGCCGACCTCGCCGACGTGCTGGCCGCGACCAGTGATCTCGACGCCGCGACCGCGTACTGCCGGATCGTCGTCGGGGCATTGGCCGCCGTCGCCACCTGCCGGATCCCGACGATCGCCGCCGTCGACGGCGTCGCGGCGGGCGGCGGCGTCGAGCTGGCTCTGGCGGCGGACAACCGGATCGCGACCGCGCGGAGCACGTTCCAGCTGCCGTTCGGCGCGCTGGGGGTTGTCCCCGACGGCATCACACTGCGCAGGCTGACCACCATCGTCGGCGACGCGACCGCCCAATGGATGATGCTGACCGGCCGCCCGATGGATGCGGCGAACGCGTTGCGCACCGGGCTGATCGACGACCTGGTCACCGACGTGCCGCTCGACGCCGTTGGTCGCATCGCCGAATCCGTGGCCAACCACTCCTTCCCGGCCCTGCTGCGCGCGCGGGAACTGGTCAAACCCACCCTCGACGCCACACAGATCGAGCGCGACGCCGAGGAGATGGCGCGCTCATTCGTGTCGGGACACGTCCGGGAAGCCGCTATCCGCTTCACCGAGGAACGTTCCCGCTCCGCCGAATACGCCGCAAATACCACCGCGAGCTAGGACACACCATGGCGCAGCTGCCCGGCGGAGTGGTGGTGGGTGATGAACCGTTGGGGCGCGGCACAGACCACTGGAGTCCGGGCAGTTCCGCTCGGCGCAATCCAGCAGTGCGAGATGCACGAGTTCCTGGCGCGAAACTCGAAACCACCTCTGAACGGCGGTGGCGGAGGGATTTGAACCCCCGGACGGTTTTAGCCGTCTCTCGCTTTCAAGGCGAGTGCATTAGGCCGCTCTGCCACGCCACCGCTGCTTAGGGTAGCGGTTGTAGCGTGGCCCTCATGCGTGCCATTGTCGCCGAATCGGCGGATCAACTGGTTTGGCAGGACGTGCCCGATGTCTGCGCCGGCCCGGACGAGGTGCTCGTCAAGGTCGCCGCGGCCGGTGTCAACCGCGCCGACGTGCTGCAGGCCGCCGGTAAGTATCCGCCGCCGCCCGGAGCCAGCGAGATCATCGGGATGGAGGTCAGCGGCACCGTCGCGTCGGTGGGCGCCGATGTGACGGATTGGTCAGCGGGACAAGAGGTTTGCGCGTTGCTGGCCGGCGGTGGCTACGCCGAGTACGTCGCCGTTCCCGCCGGCCAGGTGATGCCGCTGCCGCCGAAAGTCGGTCTCGTCGACGCCGCGGCACTGCCCGAAGTCGCCGCCACGGTGTGGTCGAACCTGGTGATGACCGCCCACCTGAGCCCGGGTCAGCTGCTGTTGATCCACGGCGGCGCCAGCGGCATCGGCACCCACGCGATCCAGGTGGCTCGCGCATTGGGTGCCCGGGTGGCGGTCACTGCGGGGACGCCGGAAAAGCTGGAACTCTGCCGCAACCTCGGGGCGCAGATCACCATCAACTATCACGACGAGGACTTCGTCGCTCGCCTCAACGAGGAGAGCCCCGGGGCCGACGTGATTCTCGACATCATGGGCGCGGCCTACCTGGACCGCAATATCGACGCCCTGGCCACCGACGGGCAGCTCGTCGTCATCGGCATGCAGGGCGGCGTCAAGGCGGAGCTCAACCTGGGCAAGTTGCTCACCAAGCGGGCCCGGATCATCGGCACCACGCTGCGGGCCCGGCCGGTGACCGGTCCGAACGGCAAAAGCGCCATCGTCCAGGCGGTGACTGCCTCGGTCTGGCCGATGATCGCCAACGAGCGGGTTCGGCCGATCATCGGCACCCGGCTGCCCATCCAACAGGCGGCGCGGGCGCATCAACTGATGCTGTCGGGCAAGACGTACGGAAAAATCCTGCTGACCGTCTAACCCGACTCTTAACCCAGCGACGCCAGCGCGCGCACCAGCTGGTCGACTTCTGCCATCGTCGAATAGTGGGCCAGTCCGACGGTCACCGCGCCGCCCACGTCGTTGGCGCCCAGCACGTCCAGCGCACGCGAGTTGGCATTCGCGATCGCCAGAATGCCGTTGTCGGCCAGGCGCTGTACCACCCGATCGGCCGGCACGTCGTGAAATGCGAAGCTCAGCACCGGTATCCGCGCTTCCGGGCGGCCGATCAGGATCACCAACGGCAACGACCGCAACGACACCATCAGGTAGTCGAAGATCCGGTTCAGGTAGGCCGACGCCGAATGCATCGACACCGACAGGCGTTCGCGGCGAGTCCCGCGAGCCGACTCGTCCAGGGAGGCGAGGTATTCGATGCTGGCGACCACGCCGGCCAGCAGACCGAACTGGTGCCCGCCGATCTCCAGCCGCGCCGGACCGGTGGCATACGGGTTCGTCGACACCGAGGCAAAGGTGTTCATCAGCGCGGGCTCACGGAAAACCATCGCCCCGACCGGCGGCCCGCCCCAGCCGACGGCGTTCACCGCCACCACGTCGGCCTCGGTTTCCTTGATGTCGATCAGCCGGTACGGGGCGGCAGCGGAGTGGTCGACCACCACCAGACCGCCGACGTCGTGGACCAGCTTGGTCATCGCCCGCAGGTCGGTGACCGCGCCCAGGGTCCCCGACGCGGAGGTGACGGCGACCAGCCGGGTCGACTTGCCGATCAGGCTCTCCCACTGCCACGTCGGCAGCTCACCGGTCTCGATGTCGACCTCGGCCCACTTCACCTTGGCGCCGTAGCGGTGTGCAGCCCGCAGCCACGGCGCGATGTTGGCCTCGTCGTCGAGGCGGCTGACGATCACCTCGTAACCCAGGCCCGCGCGCGACGACGACGCCTCGGCCAGCGACGACAGCAGCACCGCGCGATCGGCGCCCAGCACCACGCCGCTCGGGTCACCGTTGACCAGATCGGCCACCGCCTCACGTGCCGCATCCAGCACCGCGGCACTGCGCCTCGCCGAGGGGTGCGCCCCCGCGGTACTGGCGGCGGATCTGCGGAACGCCGTCGACACGGTGGTCGCGACGGAATCGGGAATCAGCATGCCGGCCGGCGCATCGAAGTGCACCCATCCGTCACCCAGCGACGGGTGCAACCCTCGCACCCGGGCGACGTCGTATGGCATGCCAGCCACCCTAATGCTCTCGCTATATCTGCAAATTGGTGACGGTCGTGGGTGCCCCATCGACGTTCCAGCCGCTACGGCTTCCCGAGCCAGGACACCCGGCCAGCCATACTAGTCCAGTGAGCTTGTGGTTCGGAACGCTGATCGCATTGGTATTGCTGATCGCGCCCGGGGCAATCGTCGCACGCATCGCTCAGCTGAATTGGCCCACCGCTGTTGCGGTGGGCCCGCCGCTGACGTACGGCGTCATCGCCGTGGCGATCCTGCCCTATGGGGCACTGGGCATCCCGTGGAACGGCTGGACGGCACTGCTGGCCTTGGCCGTCGTGGCCGCGGTGGCCATCGGCCTTCAGCTGTTGCTCGGCCGCTTTCGGGACCGGGACGCCGAGGCGCGGGCGGTCGGTCGCGGTCCGGCGCTGACGGTCGCGGCCGGGGTGCTGCTGGGGGTGCTGTTCATCGGCTGGGCGGCATATCGTGGGATCCCGCACTGGCAGTCCATCCCCAGCACCTGGGACGCGGTGTGGCACGCCAACACCGTGCGCTTCATCCTCGACACCGGCCAGGCGTCGCCCACCCACATGGGCGAGCTCCGCAACGTCGAAACCCACGCGCTGCTGTATTACCCGTCGGTGTTCCACGCGCTGGCCGCGGTGTTCTGCCAGCTCACCGGCGCCGCAGCCACCACCGGTTACACGCTGAACTCGCTGGCCGCGGCAATCTGGCTGTTTCCGGTGAGCGCGGCGGTGCTGACCTGGCGGGTGCTGCGCTCACGGTTGGCCGAATGGCCGGCCACCTCGGCCTCCGCGGAGTGGCTGACAGCCGGGGCGGCCGCCACCGCGGCGGCATTGTCGGCGTCGTTCACTGCGGTGCCCTACGTCGAGTTCGACACCGCCGCGATGCCCAACCTGGCCGCCTACGGGGTCGCGGTGCCCACCATGGCGCTGATCACCTCGACGCTGCGCCATCGCGACCGGATCCCGGTGGCGGTGCTGGCGTTCGTGGGCGTCTTGTCGGTGCACATCAGCGGCGGCGTCGTCGTCGTGCTGTTGGTGTCGGCGTGGTGGCTTTTCGAGGCGTTGTGGCATCCGGTCCGCGGCCGGCTGGCCGATCTGCTGACACTGGCTTGCGTGGCAGTCATTTCCGGGCTGATCATGCTGCCGCAGGTCCTCAGCGTCCAACAGCAGGAAGACATCATCGCCGGGCATTCGTTTCTCACCTACCTGAGCAAGAAGCGCGGCCTGTTCGACGCCGTTTTCCAGCACTCCCGCCACCTCAACGACCTTCCGGTCCAGTACGGGCTGATCCTGCTGGCCGCCGTCGGCGGGTTCATTCTGCTGGTCAAGAAGATCTGGTGGCCGCTGGCGGTGTGGTTGCTGCTGATCGTGATGAACGTCAACGCCGGCACCCCGCTGGGCGGCCCGATCGAAGTGGTGGCCGGCGGGCTCGGCGAATTCTTCTACAACGACCCGCGCCGGATCGCGGCAGCCACCACGCTGCTGCTGATGCTGATGGCCGGCGTCGCCGTGTTCACGATCGTCATGCTGGCGGTGGCCGGGGCCAAACGACTGACCCAGCGCTTCACGCGGTTCGAGACCCTGCCGCAGCCGTTCTGGACCTGGGCCACCGCCGCGCTGCTGATCGGGATCTGCCTGGCCAGCACCTGGCACTACTTTCCGCGGCACCGCTTCCTGTTCGGCGACAAGTACGACTCGGTGATGATCGACCAACGCGACCTCGACGCCATGGCCTACCTGGCGACTCTGCCCGGCGCGCGCGACACCCTGATCGGCAATGCCAACACCGACGGCACCGCATGGATGTATGCCGTGGCCGACCTGCACCCGTTGTGGACCCACTACGACTACCCCGTGCAGCAAGGCCCCGGGTACCACCGGTTCATCTTCTGGGCCTACGCCCGCAATGGCGATGCCGATCCGCGGGTACTGGAGTCCATCAAGGCCCTCAATATCCGCTACATCCTGACCAGCAGCCCGACGGTCAGGGGCTTCGCCGTTCCCGACGGACTAGTCTCTCTGGAGAAATCGCCGTCGTGGAAGAAGATCTACGACAACGGCGGGGCGCGGATTTACCAGTGGCGCGGGCAGAGCTCGACGACGCACTCCTAGTCGACACGTATGAGGATGGTGACTGGATTGACTACCGGCGACGACGACCAAGATGTCGAGGGCGTCGAGATCATCGGTGGCGAACCGCGGTTCATGGCCGCGCTCGCCGAAGACGACTCCGACGAGCGTTCGCTGACCGATCTCGTCGAACAGCCCGCCAAGGTGATGCGAATCGGCACCATGATCAAGCAACTGCTCGAAGAGGTCCGTGCCGCGCCGCTGGACGAGGCCAGCCGCAACCGGTTACGCGACATCCACGCCACCAGCATCCGCGAGCTCGAAGACGGCCTGGCGCCGGAACTGCGCGAGGAACTCGACCGGCTGACGCTGCCGTTCAGCGAGGACGCCGCGCCTTCGGACGCCGAGCTGCGCATCGCGCAGGCACAGTTGGTCGGCTGGCTGGAAGGTCTGTTCCACGGCATCCAGACCGCGCTGTTCGCCCAGCAGATGGCCGCCCGCGCGCAGCTGGAGCAGATGCGCCAGGGCGCGCTGCCCCCCGGCGTGGGCAAATCGGGCCACGGCCACGGCCAGTACCTGTAGACCGTGTCCAAGGGTCCGCACATCGAGACGCGCGATGCGTGGGTGGAGTTTCCCATCTTCGACGCCAAATCGCGTTCCCTGAAGAAGGCCTTCCTGGGCAAGGCCGGCGGTGCGATCGGCCGCAACAGTTCCAACGTCGTCGTCATCGAGGCGTTGCGGGACATCACCATGTCGCTCGAACTCGGCGACCGGGTGGGCCTCGTAGGCCACAACGGAGCCGGGAAATCGACTCTGCTGCGCCTACTTTCAGGAATTTACGAGCCGACGCGCGGCTGGGCCAAGGTCAACGGCCGGGTAGCGCCGGTATTCGATCTGGGCATCGGCATGGACCCCGAGATCTCCGGCTACGAAAACATCATCATCCGCGGCTTGTTCCTGGGCCAGACCCGAAAGCAGATGCAGGCCAAGGTGGACGAGATCGCCGAGTTCACCGAGTTGGGCGAGTACCTGTCGATGCCGCTGCGCACCTATTCCACCGGCATGCGGGTTCGGTTGGCGATGGGTGTGGTGACCAGCATCGACCCGGAGATCCTGTTGCTGGACGAAGGCATCGGCGCGGTGGACGCCGAATTCCTCAAGAAAGCCCAGTCGCGGCTGCAGAGTCTGGTCGACCGTTCCGGAATCCTGGTGTTCGCAAGCCATTCCAACGAATTTCTGGCCCGGCTGTGCAAGACCGCGATGTGGATCGACCACGGCGTCATCAAAATGACCGGCGGTATCGAAGACGTGGTGCGCGCCTACGAGGGTGCGGACGCGGCGCGGCACGTGCACGACGTGCTGGCCGAGACGGCGAACTCCGGCAGGGCGCAACAGCCGCTGGCGCAACAAGCGTCCGGGGATGAGTGAGTTCATCGTTGCCGTCGTGGTCACCCACCGGCGCCTCGACGAACTCGCCACGTCGCTGGAGGTGTTGAGCACCCAGACCCGGGCACCGGATCACCTGATCGTCGTCGACAACGACGCCGACGCCCGGGTCCGGGATTTGGTTGCGGCCCAACCGATCCCCACCACCTACCTGGGTTCGCGCCGAAACCTGGGCGGCGCAGGCGGTTTCGCACTCGGCATGTTGCACGCGCTGGCGCTGGGCGCCGATTGGGTGTGGCTGGCCGACGACGACGGACACGCGCACGACACCGGCGTGCTCGAGACGCTACTGGCATGCGCCGAGAAATATCGCTTGGCCGAGGTGTCGCCGATGGTGTGCAACATGGACGACCCGCAGCGGCTGGCGTTTCCGCTGCGGCGTGGTCTGGTATGGCGCAGGCGCACCAGCGAATTACCCACCGAGCAGGGACAGGAGCTGCTGCCCGGGATCGCGTCGCTGTTCAACGGGGCACTGCTTCGGGCCGCCACGTGCGAGGCGATCGGTGTGCCCGACCTGCGGCTGTTCATCCGCGGCGACGAGGTGGAAATGCACCGCCGGCTGGTTCGGTCCGGTCTGCCGTTCGGCACCTGCCTGGATGCGGTGTACCTGCACCCGTGCGGGTCCGAGGAATTCAAACCCATCCTGGGCGGCCGCATGCACACCCAATACCCCGACGATCCCGGCAAGCGGTTCTTCACCTACCGCAACCGCGGCTACGTGTTGTCGCAACCGGGTCTGCGTAAGCTCTTGCCCCAGGAGTGGATTCGGTTCGGCTGGTTCTTCCTGGTGACCCGCCGCGACCCTAAGGGCTTGATGGAGTGGATTCGGTTGCGCCGCTTGGGACGTCGTGAGAGGTTCGGGCGGCCCGGAGGTGTGGCATGACGTTCATCGACGCTCAAGCTAGTTTCAAAGCACAGTCGCGGACACTCGCCCGCGCCCGTCGCGATCTGGTCGACGGGTTCCGGCGTCACGAGCTGTGGCTGCACCTGGGCTGGCAGGACATCAAGCAGCGGTACCGCCGCTCGGTGCTCGGCCCGTTCTGGATCACCATCGCCACCGGTACCACCGCGGTGGCGATGGGCGGGCTCTATTCCAAGTTGTTTCACCTCGAGTTGTCGGAGCATCTGCCCTACGTCACGCTCGGGCTGATCATCTGGAACCTGATCAACGCCGCCATCCTGGACGGCGCCGATGTGTTCGTCTCCAACGAGGGTCTGATCAAACAATTGCCGACACCGTTGAGCGTGCACGTGTACCGGCTGGTGTGGCGGCAGATGATCTTGTTCGCCCACAACATCGTGATCTATCTGGCGGTGGCGATCATCTTCCCCAAGCCGTGGTCGTGGGCCGATCTGTCGGTGTTTCCGGCATTGGGGCTGATCGTGCTCAATTGCGTATGGGTGTCACTGTGTTTCGGCATCCTGGCCACCCGCTACCGCGACATCGGGCCCCTGCTGTTCTCGGTGGTCCAGCTGCTGTTCTTCATGACGCCGATCATCTGGAACGACGACACCCTGCGCCAGCAGGGCGCCGGACGGTGGTCGCGCATCGTCGAACTCAACCCGCTGCTGCACTACCTCGACATCGTGCGGGCGCCGCTGCTGGGCGCGCACCAGGAGTTGCGGCACTGGATGGTGGTGGTGGTGCTGACCGTCGTCGGGTGGGTGCTGGCGGCGGTTGCCATGCGGCAATATCGCGCGCGGGTGCCCTATTGGGTTTGAGAGCCACGGTGGCGACGTCGCGTCATCCCGTTGAAGTCCGCCGCCAGCTCGTCCCCGCGACACTGCGGCCACGACGAGCTTGAGCCGGTCGCGATTCGGCGACTATTTGCTCAAGGGCCTCGACGGCGGTCCCGACATGTCATGATGCGGCGGTGAGCTCCTCGCTGCGGGCCCGGACCTCGACCCGGCCCGGCCAACCGGCGCCCGAACGGGCCACGGGGCGCGATGCCCGCGCCGTCATCGCCCGATTGGTGCTGGGCAGCTCGGCGATACTGTTCATCGAGCTCGTTCTGATCCGCTGGCTGGGGTCGAACGTGCTGCATCTGTCGTACTTCACCAACTTCGTGTTGCTCGGCTCGTTCCTGGGCATCGGCATGGGCTTCTTGATCTCCCGGAAATCCTGGTCGATCCTGCCGCTGTCCAGCATGCTGCTGATGCTGCTGGTGCTCGCCGTGCATCTGTTTCCGATCAGATTGAACCGCAGCGGTAGCGACATCATCTACTTCACGTCGGCCAGCCCCAGCGGCCTACCGGCCTGGATCGTGCTGCCGGCGGTCTTCGTCGTCGTGGCGGCGCTGATGGCCGGACCGGGCGAGGTGGTCGGCCGCTGTTTCGGCCAACTCGATGCGCTCACCTGCTACCGCTGGGACCTGATCGGCTCGCTGCTCGGCATCGGCCTATTCACGCTGCTGTCATTCCTGCGGGCGCCGTCGGTGGTGTGGGCGACGATCGCCGCCGTCATGCTGGTGGCGCTGAACCAGCGCGGATTCAGGATCGCAACCGCAATCTCGGGTGCCGGGCTGATCCTGGTCCTGCTGGCGGAGTCGATCACGCCCGGCGTCTCCTGGTCGCCGTACTACAAGGTGCAGACCTGGGGACACCGGTCGTGGGACGGCGCGACGCTGGTGGCGATCTCGGTCAACGGCATCCCGCACCAAGTGATGGCGCCTGCGGACTGGATTCTCACCCAGTCCGCTCCGACATACCAGCAGTACCGCGTGCCCTATGAGCGGACGAACACGCTCCGCCTGGATAACGTGCTCGTCGTCGGGGCGGGGTCGGGGTCCGATGTCGCCGTTGCATTGTCCAAGGGGGCCAAGCACGTCGACGCGGTGGACATCGACCCGCAACTCGTGCAGATCGGCGTCAGGCGCAACCCCGATCGTGCCTACTCGGACCCACGCGTCAGCGTGCACATCGACGACGGCCGGGCCTTCCTGCAATCCACCGACGCCACCTACGACCTGATCCTGTTCGCGCTGCCGGACTCGCTGGCTCTGGTCACCGGCGCCTCGCAGATTCGCCTGGAATCGTTCCTGTTCACCGATCGCGCGCTACGGACGGCCCACGAGCACCTCAAGCCGAGCGGTGTCTTCGCGATGTACAACGCCTACCGCCAGCCCTGGCTCATCGACCGGCTGGCCGAGACGTCGGCCGCCGCGTTCGGACACCGACCGTGCGTCGACCGGACGGCCAGTCACCGTGCGGTGATCACCGTCGCGGTCGATCCGGCCAATCAGAAGTGCGCCGCGCCGTCCGCAACGCCGAGCGAGGTCGTCTCACCCGCCACCGACGACCGCCCGTTCCTCTACTACAAGGGGGGCGCGATCCCGGCCATGTATCTGTGGGCGCTGGCCGGAATCATGCTGATCACGCTGCTCGCGGTCCGGCTGCTGGGCGGGTCGTTTCGATCGATGCGCCCCTACTTCGACCTCTTCTTCATGGGCGCCGCGTTCCTGCTGTTGGAGACCAAGAACATCGCCACCTTCGCGCTGCTGTTCGGCACCACCTGGCTGGTGAACGCGCTGGTCTTCGCCTGCGTGCTGGTGATCGTCCTGGCGGCCGTCGAGACCACCCGGCGATTCCGCACTCCACTGCTTCCCGTGGTGTGGGGGACCATCGTCGCGTCCCTGGCCATGGCATACGTGATCGACCCCGCCTGGTTGCTGAGTTGGCCGTTCTGGCCACGACTGCTCGTGGCCTGCGTGGTCGGGTTCCTGCCGATTTACCTGGCCAACATCGCCTTTGCCAAACGCTTCGCCGCCACCGAGCACGCACAGTCGGCGTTCGCCATCAATCTGCTGGGTTCCATTCTCGGGGGCTGCCTCGAATATGGCGCCCTGGTCACCGGTTACCGCAATCTGCTGATCGTCGTCGGGGTGCTCTACCTGCTCGCGTTCGTGCTGACCCCGAAACGGGACGGGGCGCTGGTCACCGTCTGACCCCCGGCCGCCTTGCCGCACCCACGTTGAGATGCATTGCACCAGAAGCGATACCGACGTCGGTGGTGCATCGCCACCGTTTCGGTCACGTTCGGCGGCTGGACGGTCACCCCGCACCTGCAAGGGCGGTCCGCCGGCGATTTGGCGGATGTGGTGTCCGGCGCAGCTCCCGCCTACGACCTCACCCGTTGTCCGGCCCGGGTGGTCGGGATCGAGATTGCCGGACCCGGTTCCCGACCCGTCCGAGCCACCTGCGATTGTCGCCCGGCTACCGCGCGCGGCCCGCCCCGGGCGCGGACGTCGAAAGGCAGCTGAGCGTCTTCGGTTTCGCCGACGCCGCGATACCGCCCAACTGCCTGCCGGCCACGAGCCGGCGGTCGTGGCCGCGGCGGCCGATCGTCAACCGGAGCGGAACTGAGTCATCAACGGCGGCAACGATTCCCGATCCGATCACTATACAGGCCGGCGGATCGGTGGCGGAATCGATACTGGCGGCGGGTAACGGCCCACATCCGAGCAGCAGTTTTCGTTCGAATCGCTCGACCAGGTATCACGCGACGACCGCCGCGGGCAGCGGTGTGTCGCGTGCGGCGGGTCGGCGTCCGCCGCTTCACCGGCCAGCTGATAGGGAGCTTCGATCGTCCTATCTGCGCCCACTTTTCGTCACCGGCCAGCCGCGGGGCTGACTACGGCCGAAAAACTCGACGCCGTGCCCCCTGAAGGAGCAGGATGCCTTCGTGAGCGACGCCTCGGTGATCGGTTGCGTTGGGACGTTGATCGTGGCGACCAGAGGCGCAGACGGTCCTGGCGAGGTCATACTTTCGGTGCGGGGCACCAGGGAGGCATTCCTGGCCCGCTCTGACGAACCATTGCCGAAGGGCACCAACGTGCTTGTGGTTGGGGTTCGGGGTGCGAGAACGGTCATCGTCGAGCCCTGGACCCAGATGGTGGCGACCGAACTTTTTTCGTAGAAATCGCGAAAGTGTAAGGAGTCCAACGATGCTCGGCTACAAGGTGCCCGCTCCAGACGAGGCGATGCTGATCTCCGGCGGAAAGGTCAAGGGCAACGTCCCCTTCCGGGTCGTCACTGGCCACGGCGCATTCGTCGTCCCCTTCTTCCGAAAGGCCGCCTTCCTGACGTTGGCCATGTGCGAGGCCGAAGTCGCCGAAAAGTGCGTCACCCAGCAGGGCATCACGCTCAACGTCCGGGCGGTGATCGCGTTCAAGGTGGGCAACGACACCGAGAGCATCATCGCCGCGGCGCAACGGTTCCTGTCCGAGCAAGACCAGATGTCGGTGCTTACCGGCCGGATCTTCGCCGGTCACCTGCGCTCGATCATCGGCTCTATGACCGTCGAGGAGATCATCCGCGAGCGCCAGAAGCTGGCCACCGAGGTGCTCGACGGCTCCAAAGAAGAGATGGCCCGCATCGGGCTGACCGTCGACGCGCTGCAAATCCAGTCCATCGACGACGACGGACTCGGCTACATCGACGCGATGTCGGCGCCGCATAACGCCGCGATCCAGCAGCAGGCCCAGATCGCTCAAGCACAGGCCAACCAGGCGGCCGCCGAAGCCGAGCAGGAATCGCAGCGCAAGCAGGCCGAGTTCGCCCGGCAAACCGCCATCGTCAAGGCGCAATACAAGGCCGAGATCGACAAGGCGCAAGCAGAGGCCGCGCAGGCCGGTCCGCTGGCCGAAGCCCAGGCCCAGCGAGAGGTGCTGGAAATGCGGACCGAATTGGCCCAGCGCGCCGCCGAACTGCGCCAGCAGGAACTGGTCGCCGAGGTGGTCAAGCCGGCGGAGGCCGAAGCCGAACGGGTCCGGATCCTGGCCGTCGCCGACGCGGAGAAAATGAAGATCCAGGCCGAGGCGGCGGCGTCGCACAATCGGGTGGCACTCGACCGGATGCTCATCGACCAGCTGCCGGTGATCGTGGAGAAGGCCGCCCGAGGCCTGGCGGGGGCGAATCTGACCGTGCTCAACGGCGCCGAAGGGCTCAGCCAGGTGGCCGCCGGGCTGGTTTCGCAGGGTGTGGCCATCTTCGACGCACTGCGCGGCGGAACACTGGACTACGACGAGGACACGGACAACGTGGTGTCGCCGCTGACCGGAGGTGCCAAAGAAGGTGCCTAACCACCTGACGGCACGCCGCATCGGGCGGCAGGGCCGCCCGATGGTTAACGGCGCGAATAACCGGCTATATCCGCTTGGCGAATATCAGTGACGGCTAGCCGTTGGTGGTGTAACACTGAAACGCCACGATTGCCGATGAGCAATCGGCACACGGCACCTACCGGCAACCTGGGGCGAAAGGTCTGCGGACGTGAGCGAGGAAGTCCAATCAACGGGGCTGGCGGAAGCGGCACGCGATCACCTCGCCGCCGAGCTGGCCAGGCTACGGCAACGCCACGACCGCCTCGAGATCGAAGTCAAGAACGACCGCGGCATGGTCGGCGACCACGGGGACGCCGCCGAGGCAATCCAGCGCGCCGACGAGCTGGCCGTCCTCGCGGACCGGATCAACGAACTGGACCGGCGGCTCAAGTCCGGGCCGCTGCGCGACACCGGGTCCGACGCACTGCCCGGTGGCACCGAGGTGACGTTGCGGTTTCCCGACGGTGAGGTCGTCACGATGCACGTGATCTCCATCATCGAAGAGAGCCCCGAAGGCCACGAAGCGGAAACGCTGACCGCCAACAGCCCGCTCGGTCAGGCGCTCGCCGGGCGTCAACCCGGCGACACCGTCACCTACTCCACCCCCCGGGGGCCCAGTCAGGTCGAGCTGATCGCAATGAAGTTGCCCACCTGATCGGCTGACGCACGGAAACGGAAGGTACCCGGGGCGCGGGCCGGCCCGGTTAGACTTCCCCCCGATGATCCCGCCCGAGCCTGATGCCGCGCCCACGCGCGAGCACCATCAGCACCTGCATCTGACGACCCAGATGGTGCGTTTCGTCGTCACCGGCGGTTTCGCGGCGATCGTCGACTTCAGCGTCTACGTGGCGCTGTACAAAGGGGTGGGCCTGCAGGTTGACCTGTCGAAGTTCATCAGCGTCGTGGTCGGCACCATCACCGCCTACCTGATCAACCGCCGATGGACCTTCCAGGCCTCGCCGAGCAGGGCGCGGTTCGCCGCGGTTATGGGCCTTTACGGGGTCACCTTCGCCGTGCAGGTCGGGCTCAACCATCTGTGCCTGGCGCTGTTGCACTACCGGGGGTGGGCGATACCCGTCGCGTTCGTGATCGCGCAGGGCACCGCCACGGTGATCAACTTCGTCGTGCAGCGAGCGGTGATCTTCCGGATCCGCTGAGCGGACTGCGGCCGGATCGATGGTCGGCATTGCACACTCGATCGAGCTACCTCCGCTGCCGGACGTCGGCGTCCCGCAGCGTCACCGCGGGAGGCGGTACCCTCTTTGACGATGTCGAGCAACGCCAGTTCCCCCACCCCCACCCGGCTGACCGGGTGGGGCCGCACCGCGCCGTCGGTGGCCGAGGTGCTGCGCACTCCCGATCCGGAAGTGATCGCCAAGGCGGTGGTCCGGGCGGCCGACTCCGGTACCCGGGGTGTGATCGCCCGCGGCCTGGGCCGTTCCTACGGCGACAACGCGCAAAACGGCGGCGGCTTGGTGATCGACATGAGCGGGCTGAAAAACATCCACTCCATCAGCGCCGACACCAAGCTGGCCGACGTCGACGCCGGCGTCAACCTCGACCAGCTGATGAAGGCCGCCCTGCCGTTCGGGCTGTGGGTGCCGGTACTGCCCGGCACCCGGCAAGTCACGATCGGTGGCGCGATCGCCTGCGACATCCACGGCAAGAACCACCACAGCGCGGGCAGCTTCGGCAACCATGTGCGGTCGATGGACCTGCTGCTGGCGAACGGCGAGGTCCGGCGGGTCACCCCGGATGGCGACGAGGCCGAGTTGTTCTGGGCCACCGTCGGCGGCAACGGGCTGACCGGGATCATCCTGCGCGCCACCATCGAGATGACCCCCACCGAGACCGCGTACTTCATCGCCGACGGTGACGTCACCGCCACCCTGGACGAAACCATCGCCCTGCACAGCGACGGCAGCGAAGCCGCCTACACCTATTCCAGCGCCTGGTTCGACGCGATCAGCGCCCCCCCGAAGCTGGGCCGAGCGGCGGTGTCTCGCGGCTGTCTGGCCAAACTCGACCAGCTGCCCGATAAGCTGCGACGCAATCCGCTGAAATTCGATGCGCCCCAGCTACTTACGTTCCCTGACGTGTTCCCTAACGGGCTGGCCAACAAGTACACCTTCGGGCCGATCGGCGAGCTGTGGTATCGCAAGTCCGGAACCTACCGCGGCAAGATCCAGAACCTGACGCAGTTCTACCACCCTCTGGACATGTTCGGTGAATGGAACCGCGCCTACGGTCCGGCGGGTTTTCTGCAGTACCAGTTCGTGATTCCCACCGAGGCGGTCGACGAGTTCAAGAAGATCATCCGCGACATCCAGGCCAGCGGCCACTACTCGTTTCTCAACGTGTTCAAGTTGTTCGGCCCTGGCAACCGGGCGCCGCTGAGCTTTCCGATCCCGGGCTGGAACATCTGCGTCGACTTCCCGATCAAGGCCGGCCTCAACGAGTTCGTCAGCGAACTCGACCGCCGGGTACTGGAATTCGGCGGCCGGCTCTACACCGCCAAGGATTCCCGCACCACCGCCGAAACCTTCCACGCCATGTATCCGCGTATCGACGAATGGATTGCCGTGCGCCGCAAGGTCGACCCGCTGCGGGTGTTCGCCTCCGACATGGCCCGACGTTTGGAGCTGCTCTAGATGGTGTGCAATGGTTCTTGATGCCGTGGGAAACCCACAGTCCATCCTGCTGCTGGGTGGCACTTCCGAAATCGGGCTGGCCATCTGCGAGCGCTACCTGCGCAACGCTCCGGCGCGCATCGTGCTGGCCTGCCTTCCCGACGACCCGGGCCGCGACGACGCGGTCGCTGCCATGAAGGCCGCCGGTGCGCGGTCGGTGGTACTCGTCGACTTCGACGCGGTGGACACCGAAAGCCACCCGAAGGTAATCGAGCAGTGCTTTGCCGATGGCGACATAGATGTGGCCATCGTCGCTTTCGGTTTGCTCGGCGATGCCGAAGAGCTGTGGCAGAACCAGCGCAAGGCGGTGCAGATCGCCGAGATCAACTACACCGCAGCGGTTTCGGTAGGCGTGCTGCTGGCCGAGAAGATGCGCGCCCAGGGATTCGGCCAGATCATCGCGATGAGCACCGTGGCCGGCGAGCGGGTACGCCGGTCCAACTTCGTCTACGGCTCCACCAAGGCCGGCCTGGACGGCTTCTATCTGGGATTGTCAGAAGCGTTGCGGGAGTTTGGGGTTCGGGTTCTGGTGATCCGGCCGGGCCAGGTCCGTACCCGAATGAGCGCGCATATCAAGGAAGCTCCGCTGACCGTCGACAAGGAGTACGTCGCCAACCTCGCGGTGACCGCGGCCGCTAAAGGTAAGGAATTGGTTTGGGCGCCAGCAGCATTCCGTTACGTGATGATGGTGTTGCGACACATCCCGCGAAGCATCTTCCGCAAGCTGCCCATCTGAGCATGCCGGGCGCCCGCAACGCGCTGGCCACCATTGGCCAGATGGCCTTGGCGGCGTTGGTCGCCGTCGTCGTCGCCGTGCTGTCACTGATCGCCGTCTCGCGGGTGGAGTGGCCGGCTTTCCCCTCGTCCAACCAGTTGCATGCGCTGACCACCGTCGGTCAGGTCGGCTGTCTGGCCGGGCTGCTCGCCGTCGGCTGGGTGTGGCACTCCGGGCGGTTTCGCCGGCTGGCGCAGCTGGGTGGGCTGGTGCTGGTGTCGGCGTTCACCGTGGTGACGCTGGGCATGCCGCTGGGAGCCACCACGCTGTACCTATTCGGCGTCTCGGTCGACCAGCAGTTCCGCACCGAGTACCTGACCCGGCTCGCCGACAGCCCCGCCCTGCAGGACATGACCTACCTGGGCCTGCCACCGTTCTACCCGCCTGGCTGGTTCTGGATCGGTGGGCGCGCCGCCGCGCTGACCGGCACACCCGCCTGGGAGATGTTCAAACCCTGGGCGATCACCTCGATCACCGTCGCTGTCGCGGTCGCGTTGGTGCTGTGGTGGCGGCTGATCCGCTTCGAGTACGCGCTGCTGGTCACCATCGCCACGGCGGCGGTGACGCTTGCCTACAGTTCGCCGGAGCCGTACGCCGCGATGATCACCGTGCTGCTGCCGCCGGTGCTGGTGCTGACCTGGTCGGGGTTGCGCGCCGGCGGCGGGCGCGAGCGTGACGCGACAGTCACGCCCGAAGCCGAGCGTGACGATGGCGTCACACGCGCCTTGACGCCGAAGACGGCGGGTTGGGCCGCCATCTTCGGCGCCGGCGTCTTCCTGGGCTTCGCGGCGACCTGGTACACGCTGCTATTCGCCTACAGCGCGTTCACTGTCGCGCTGATGGCGCTGCTGCTGGCCGGGTCCCGGTGGCGGCGGGGTGGCCTCGCGGCGGCCCTCGACCCGCTGCGGCGGCTGACCGTCATCGGCGTCATCGCGGCGGCCATCGGCTCCAGCACCTGGCTGCCTTATCTGCTGCGGGCGGCCCGCGACCCGGTCAGCAACACCGGCAGCGCCCAGCATTACCTGCCGGCCGACGGCGCCGAACTGACCTTCCCGATGCTGCAGTTCTCGCTGCTGGGCGCGCTGTGCCTGCTGGGCACGCTGTGGCTGGTGATCCGGGCGCGGTCGTCGACCCGGGCCGGCGCGTTGGCCATCGGTGTGCTGGCCGTCTACCTGTGGTCGCTGCTGTCGATGCTGACCACGTTGGCGCGCACCACGCTGCTGTCGTTTCGGCTGCAGCCGACGTTGACCGTACTGCTGGCCGCGGCGGGAGTGTTCGGCTTCGTCGAGGCGGCACAAGCGCTGGCCGTCCGGCGACACGCTGTGCTCCCGGTGGCCGGCGCGTTCGGGCTGGCCGGCGCCATCGCGTTCAGCCAGGACATTCCCGACGTGCTGCGGCCCGACCTGACCGTCGCCTACACCGACACCGACGGCCACGGCCAGCGCGGTGACCGGCGCCCGCCCGGCTCCGAGAAGTACTACCCGGTGGTCGACGCCGCCATCCGAAAGGTCACCGGCAAACCGCGCGATCAGCTCGTGGTGCTTACCGCCGACTACAGCTTCCTGGCGTACTACCCCTATTGGGGGTTCCAGGGGTTGACGTCGCACTACGCCAACCCGCTGGCGCAGTTCGACAAGCGCGCCGCCCACATCGAGAGCTGGGCCAAGCTCAAGACCCCCGACGAGTTCGTCGCCGCCCTGGACAAGCTGCCCTGGCCGGCGCCGACGGTGTTTCTGATGCGCCGCGGCGCGGGTAATACCTACACCCTGCGGCTCGCCCAAGACGTCTACCCCAACCAGCCCAACGTTCGCCGCTACACGGTGGAGTTGAAGTCCGCCCTCTTCGCCGACCCGCGTTTCAACGTCGACACCATAGGCCCCTTCGTTCTGGCTATTCGCAAACCGGCGGCAGGTGCCTGATGGCCACCGAAACCGCACCGGGCGCGCTGCACCCCGCCTGATCGCCGAACTCCTCAACGGGCCCACGCGGCCCGCATCGTCGTCCGGCCCGGCCTGATCGCCGAACTCCTCAACGGGCCCACGCGGCCCGCATCGTCGTCCGGCCCGGCCTGATCGCCGAACTCCTCAACGGGCCCACGCGGCCCGCATCGTCGTCCGGCTAGCCTGATCGCCGAACTCCTCAACGGGCCCACGCGGCCCGCATCGTCGTCCGGCTACCATCTACCTCCGTGAGCGACGCGGGAGCAAACTACCGGATCGCTCGGTTCGTCGCCGCCGTCGCGGGCCTGCTCGGGACCATCCTGGCGCTGGCCACCCCGCTGCTGCCGGTCAAGCAGACCACCGCGCAACTGAACTGGCCGCAAAGCGGCACCTTCACCAGCGTCGAGGCGCCGCTGATCGGCTATGTGGCCACCGAACTCAACATCGCCATCCCCTGCCAGGCCGCCGCCGAACTGGCAGGGCCGCAGAACACCGGCAAGACCGTGCTGTTGTCGACAGTGCCCAAGCAGGCCCCCAACGCCGTCGACCGAGGGTTGCTCATCCAGCGCGCCAACGACGACCTGGTGCTGGTGGTGCGCAACGTCCCGGTGGTCAGCGCTCCGCTGAGCCAGGTGCTGAGCCCCGCATGTCAGCAGTTGACGTTTACCGCCCACGCCGACAAGGTCGCCGCCGCATTCGTGGGGCTCAAACAGGGTCCCAACGCCGAACATCCCGGCGAACCGCTGCGCGGGGAGCGCGGCGGCTACGACTTTCGGCCGCAGATCGTCGGGGTGTTCACCGATCTGTCCGGGCCGACACCGCCGGGCCTAAGCTTCTCGGCCACCGTCGACACCCGCTACAGCAGCGGCCCCACCGCGCTGAAATTGGCCGCAATGATCCTCGGCCTGCTGTCCACCGCGGTCGCCCTGGTCGCACTGCACATCCTCGACACCGCAGATGGCACCCGTCACCGGCGCATCCTGCCGCAGCGCTGGTGGTCGGCCGGCGGGCTGGACGCCCTGGTCATCGCGGTGCTGGTGTGGTGGCACTTCGTCGGCGCCAACACCTCCGATGACGGCTACATCCTGACGATGGCCCGGGTGTCCGAACACGCGGGCTACATGGCGAACTATTACCGCTGGTTCGGCACACCCGAGGCGCCCTTCGGCTGGTACTACGACCTGCTGGCAATGTGGGCACACGTCAGCACCGCCAGCGTCTGGATGCGGCTGCCCACCCTGGCGATGGCCTTGACGTGCTGGTGGTTGATCAGCCGCGAGGTCATCCCGCGGCTCGGCCACGCCGTCAAACACAGCCGCGCTGCGGCGTGGACGGCGGCGGGCATGTTCCTGGCGGTGTGGCTGCCGCTCAACAACGGCCTGCGGCCGGAGCCGATCATCGCCCTGGGCATCCTGCTGACCTGGTGTTCGGTGGAGCGCGCGGTGGCCACCAGCCGGCTGCTGCCGGTGGCGATCGCCTGCATCCTCGGTGCGCTGACGCTGTTCTCCGGGCCCACCGGCATCGCCTCCATCGGCGCGCTGCTGGTCGCGATCGGGCCGCTGCGGACCATTCTGCACCGGCGCTACAAACAGTTCGGCGCGCTGCCGCTGCTGGCGCCGTTGCTCGCTGCGGCCACCGTCACCGCGGTCCTGATCTTCCGCGACCAGACGTTTGCCGGCGAGACCCAGGCCAGCCTGCTCAAGCGTGCCGTCGGGCCCAGCCTCAAGTGGTTCGACGAACACATCCGCTACGAGCGGCTGTTCATGGCCAGCCCCGACGGGTCGGTGGCCCGCCGCTTCGCGGTGCTAGCACTGGTCGTTGCGCTCGCCGTCGCGGTGGCAATGTCGTTGCGCAAAGGGCGAATCCCGGGCACGGCCGCCGGCCCCAGCCGCCGCATCATCGGGATCACCATCATCTCGTTCCTGGCCATGATGTTCACTCCGACGAAATGGACCCACCACTTCGGGGTGTTCGCCGGGCTGGCGGGCTCACTGGGAGCGCTGGCCGCGGTCGCGGTGACCGGGGCGGCGATGCGGTCCCGACGCAACCGCACCGTGTTCGCCGCCGTGGTGATCTTCGTGATGGCGTTGTCCTTCGCCAGTGTCAACGGCTGGTGGTATGTCTCCAATTTCGGTGTGCCGTGGTCGAATTCATTCCCGAAGTGGCGCTGGTCGCTCACCACCGCGCTGCTCGAGCTCTCGGTCGTGGTGCTGGTGGTGGCGGCGTGGTTCAACTTCGTCGACACCGACGACGGGCCGCCCAGGACCCGGATCGGGGCACGGCTTGCCCGGATAATCCAGTCCCCGTTGGCAATTGCGACGTGGCTGCTGGTGATCATGGAAGTCGCGTCGCTGACCCTGGGGATGATTTCCCAGTACCCGGCGTGGTCCGTCGGCCGGTCAAACCTGCAGGCTGTCACCGGCAAGACGTGCGGGCTGGCCGAAGACGTGCTGGTGGAGCTCGATCCCGAGGCAGGCATGCTGCCCCCGATGAGCGCCCCGATAGCCGACGCGCTGGGCGCCGGCCTTTCAGAAGCGTTCACTCCCAACGGAATTCCCGCTGACGTCTCGGCCGACCCGGTGATGGAACGTCCGGGCGACCGCAGCTTCATCAACGACGACGGGCTGGTCACCGGCACCGAGGCCGGCACCGAAGGCGGCACCACGGCCGCACCGGGGATCAACGGCTCCCGCGCCCGGCTGCCGTTCAACCTGGATCCGGCCCGTACGCCGGTGCTGGGTAGTTGGCGCGCCGGCATCCAGGTGCCCGCTATACTGCGTTCGGGCTGGTATCGCCTGCCGCCCAAGGGGGAACGGAGCAAGACACCGCTGCTCGTGGTGTCAGCGGCGGGCCGGTTCGATCCGCGGGAAGTCCAGGTGCAATGGGCCACCGATGAGCAGGCAGCCGCCGGAAAGCACAGCGGCTCTATAGGATTCGCCGACGTGGGCGCGGCGCCGGCTTGGCGTAACCTGCGGGCACCACTGTCGGCCATCCCCGACACGGCCACCCAGATTCGCCTGGTGGCGGACGACGACGACCTGGCTCCGCAGCACTGGATCGCCTTGACCCCGCCGCGGATTCCACGGCTGCGCACACTGCAGGACGTGGTGGGCTCCAAGGATCCGGTGTTCCTGGACTGGCTGGTCGGGCTGGCATTCCCATGCCAGCGACCGTTCGGCCATCAAAACGGCGTTATCGAGACGCCGAAATGGCGGATCCTGCCGGACCGGTTCGGCGCCGAGGCCAACTCCCCGGTGATGGACAAGAACGGCGGCGGCCCGCTGGGCATCACCGAGCTCCTGCTGCGCGCAACCACCGTGGCCAGCTACCTCAAGGACGACTGGTTCCGGGACTGGGGCTCACTGCAGCGATTGACGCCCTACTACCCCGACGCCGAGCCCGCCCGGCTGGCGCTGGGCACGGTGACACGTAGCGGTCTGTGGAATCCCGCGCCTATGCGCAAGGGCTAGGCCCGGCGGCCGCCTTTGCTCCTCCAGTAGGGGGATGAAATTTCATCCTGCGAATCCCCTATCTGGCCGAGGGGCTGGTGGCCCCGACTCCCCGAAGATGGTAGCTGCAGCACCGGCTCGGCAACCAAACTCGCGATAAGGGGACCATGGGATGTCGTTGCTTTTGGCCAGCCCGGCAGCTCTGGCAGCCGCAGCAGTCGACCTGATAGGTGTCGGAGCGTCGCTGGGTTCGGCGAACGCGGCGGCGGCCCCGATGGCGGCGGTACTGGCCGCGGGGGCCGATGAAGCGTCGGCGTCGCTGTTCTCCGAGGCTTATCACAACCAGTTTGTTCGGCCACTCCATGCGAGTGCAGACGCCTATGCCCTCGCCGAAGCCGCCAACGCCTCGACGCACAGGTAAAAAGTCTTCCGAATTGGGGGCGTCAATGGGATTCGTCTCGGCTTCGCTGGACGTGATCGCGGCTGCGCAAGAGCGCCTGACCGGTATCGGCGCGGTACTCATCGAGGCCAACGCCGCGGCGGCGGCCTCGACGACCAACATTGCCGCGGCGGCTGCCGACGAGGTGTCGACGAGCATTGCGGCGTTGTTCGGCCGGCACGGTCAGGTGTATCAGGAGTCGAGCGTTCAGGCTGCGGCGTTTCACCGAGATTTCACTGACGCGTTGGGCGGCAGCGCACGCTCCTATGCAGCCGCCGAGTCGGTCAACGCGCAACTGAACCTATGGAACAAGGTCAATGCGCCCGCGCAGGCGTTGTTGGGGCGTCCGCTGATCGGCAACGGTGCCGATGCGACCGCGCCGGGCGCTGCCGGCGGCGATGGCGGGTTACTGTTCGGTGATGGCGGCGCCGGCGCGGCCGGGGCCCCCGGCCAGGTCGGTGGGGCGGGCGGCTCTGCGGGGCTGTGGGGCCGTGGCGGTCCGGGCGGGGCCGGTGGGTCGGGCGGCGGCGCCGGCGGCCTGGGGGGCAACGGCGGCCGGCTGTTCGGTGTGGGTGGGACGGGCGGCGCTGGCGGAGCCGGCGGCGGCGCCGGCGGCCAGGGAGGCAACGGGGGATGGATTCTGGGTGGTGGTGGCAATGGCGGCGTCGGGGGTGTCGGCGGCGGGATAGGCGGGGCTGGTGGACGCGCTGAATTGCTCTGGGGTGCCGGAGGGGCCGGCGGGGCCGGGGGCCCCGGCGCCGATGGAGCCGACGGCGCGGGAGCTGGCGGCCCGGGTGGACAAGGTGGAGTGGGTGGAGCCGGCGGCCTGTTGGCGCCCGGCGGTCCCGGCGGCGCGGGCGGGGCGGGCGGTCCCGGCGGTGTCGGCGGCACGGGTGTGGTGGGCGGTGAGGGCGGCCTCGGTGGCCCCGGTGGTGACGGCGGTGCCGGTGGCCGCGGTGCGCTGATATTGGGTCCGGGTGGTCATGGCGGAGTCGGCGGAGCCGGTGGTACCGGCGGCATTGGCGGTGTCGGCGCCGACGGGGTGGCGGCTGGTCTGGGCGGCGTGGGAGCCAATGGGGGCACCGGTGGCACCGGTGGCACCGCCGGTCACGGTGGAGCCGGTGGTGCGGCCGGCGGATCGTTTGGCGCCAGCGGCGCCGCGGGCAGTACAGGTATTGGCGGTACCGGCGGTGTCGGCGGTGCAGGTGGCGCCGGCGCCGCGGGACTCGATGCGGCCGGGGGATCTGGTGGCGTGGGCGGTGCCGGTTTCGCCGGCGGGGACGGTGGCACCGGCGGTCAGGGCGGCAATGCCGTGAATGGTGGCGGCAACGGCAACGGCGGCGTTGGTGGCGCCGGCGGTGTCGGCGGTGCCGGCGGAGCTGGCGGGTCAGCGACACTGACCGGCAGCGTTGGTGGCAGCGGCGGTGCCGGCGGCAAAGGTGGCAACGCGGGCACCGGCGGTGCCGCAGGTGCTGGCGGGTCGGGCGGAGTCGTGGGAGCAGCGGGCACGGGAGGTACCGGCGGCAACGGTGGTACCGGTGGAGCCGGTAGCGACGGCAGCGCCGCCGCAGCTAATTCCGGCGCGACCGGTAGGGCGGGGTTCGCTGGTGGTGACGGCGGTGCCGGCGGAACCGGCGGCGATTCTGGTGTGGGCGGCATCAACGGGTCCGGCGGCGCTGGTGGTGCCGGGGGTGACGGGGGCGGCGGCGGGGCCGGTGGATCGGGCGCCGACAGCATCACTGGACAGGGGCAAGCCGGCGGACGCGGCGGCGCGGGCGGGAACGCCGGATCCGGCGGCGCTGGCGGAGGCAGCGGTACCGGTGGCACTGGCGGCGGTGTGGGCGCGGTCGGCAATGCCGGCACCGGCGGGACCGGCGGTCGGGGCGGCGACGGAGGCGTTGGCGCGGCCGGTGCCAATGCTGCGGCTGGCTCGGGTGCCGCGGGTGGGCCCGGGTTCGATGGCGGCGCAGGCGGCGACGGTGGGGGCGGCGGGAACTCCGGTTCTGGCGGGACGAACGGGACCGGCGGCACCGGCGGCGCCGGCGGTCGCGGGGGTATCGGCGGTATCGGCGGGTCTGGCGCGCCGGCCGGTAGCGCAGGTGCGGCCGGGGGCACCGGCGGCGCTGGCGGGATGGCTGGCACCGGCGGTGACGCCGGCACCGGGGGCGCTGGCGGCATGGGCGGCGACGGTGGACGCGGCGGTGTCGGAGGCGACGGCGGCACGGGCGGCAATGGTGCCATCGGCCCCACCGTCGGTTCCCGGGGCGGCGACGGCGGCGACGGCGGAGTCGGCGGTAAGGCCGGTGCCGGGGGCGTCGCAGCGGGCGGCACCGCGGGCCGCACCGGCATCGGCGGCGACGGCGGCACGGGCGGCTCAGGCGGCGCCGGCGGCGCGGGTCCCGCCGGCGCAAACAGCTCCGGCGGTGCCACCGGTGGCACCGGTGGCACCGGTGGCACCGGTGGCAACGGCGGCAACGGCGGGGCCGGGGGCGACGGCGTCAACGGGACCGGCGGCGGCAATGGTGGCAACGGCGGTATGGCCGGCAGTGGCGGTACCGGCGGCATCGGCGGCGTCAGTACCGGCGCATCCGCTGGGGCTGCCGGTGGTGACGGCGGTCGGGGCGGAGTCGGCGGAAACGGCGGCAACGGTGGTTTAGGGGGTGACGGCGGAGCCGGCGGCGGCATCGGGGGCGCCATGGGCGGGGCCGGCGACGGTGGCACCGGAGGCACCGGTGGCCAGGGCGGCACCGGCGGAAACGGCGTCAACCCCAAACCGATTCCCAATGGGGGGCAGGCCGCCTCCGGCGCCGACGGCGGCGACGGCATTCCCAACGGCGAGAGTGGTGATCCCGGGCAGAACGGCACAACCCCCGGGGAGCGCGGCGGTAATGGCGGCGCCGGCGGCGACGGAGTGAGCGAAGGTGTGAAACCCACGGGCGGTGCCGGTGGCAAGGGCGGCGACGGCGCCACGGGGGCGAACGGTGGCAACGGCGGCACCGGCGGCGACGGTGTGCGACCGCGTCGGGACTCTCGGCCCGCCTCGGGCGGTGACGGCGGCGCCGGCGGCAACGGTGGCGATGGTGGCGATGGCGGCAGCGGCGGCAACGGTGGCAACGTCCAACCCTACGCAGTCGACTTCAGTTTTGACAGCAGCGCGGGCGACGGCGGCAACGGCGGCAACGGTGGAATCGGCGGCGACGGCGGCGACGGCGGCAACGGTGGCTACAGCATTGGCTTCGTGCTTGCCGGCAACGGGGGGAGTGGCGGCGACGGTGGCGACGCCGCCGGTCTCATCAGCGCGGGCGGTGCCGGCGGCAATGGCGGCATGGGCGGTGTCGGCGGCAACGCCGGTACCGTCGGCGATCTGCGCGGTGTCGCCGGTGGCGCCGGCGGTATGGGCGGCGCGGGCGGCAAGGGGGGTGTCGGTGCCGACGGCGGCAACGGTGGCCTCGGCGGCAGGGGCGGGGCCAACTGGAGTGGCGACCTTGAGGGCGGCAGCGGCGGCAACGGCGGCGACGGAGGTGCTGGCGCCAACGGCGGCAGGGGCGGCGACGGCGGCGACGGGGGGGCCGGAGGTGTCGGCCCGACCGGCACCGGTGTCGGCGGAGCGGGCGGCGCCGCCGGCGTCGGCGGTGGCGGCGGGACCGGCGGTCTCGGTGGCGCCGCCGGTGCCGCCGGAGGTCTCGGCGGAAATGCGGGCCTTACCGGACTCAACGGTGACGCCGGTCTGGTGGGCCCCGATGGCGTAGCGGGCAGGCACGGCTAACTGCTCTTGGGCACGGGCAACTTCGGCTTCGTCACAACGCCAGCGGCGGCAACCAGGACCACACGACGCGCACGTTCACGACGATGACAGTCGATGTGTTGGCGCTGCCTGACCGGTTGGTCGCGAGGGGGGCATCCAGTTCAACACGGCAGCGGCAATCTCTGGCTGTCCGACTCCGGTCTCGGAATTGTCGGCGCCCGCCATCATTTGCAGCGGATCCAGCAAGAGACCCGACCTCTGCGTGGTCCTCCTCCAGTTGGGGGAGCACATTTCATCCCTCGATTCGGCTAGTTGGCCGAGGGACCCGCGGCGCGAAATGCCCGAAGGTGGTAGCTGCAGCGACGGCTCGTGACCAAACTTGCGCTAAGGGGATCATGCGATGTCATTCATGTTGGCCAGCCCTGAAGCACTGGCGGCCGCAGCAGCGGACCTGGTAGGAGTCGGATCGTCGCTGGGATCGGCGAACGCCACAGTAGCGGCCTCGACGACGGCAGTGTTGGCCGCAGGGGCCGACGAAGTCTCGGCGGCGTTGGCGTCGCTGTTTTCCCAGTATGGCCAGACCTATCAAAGCGTCAGCGCTGCGGCTCTGGTTTACCACGACCGGTTCGTGCGGCTGTTGAATTCCAGTGCAGACGTCTATGCCGTCGCCGAGGCCGCCACTGCCTCGCCGCTTCAGCAGGTGATCAACGCGGTCAACGCGCCGGTTCAAACATTGACCGGGCGGCCGCTTATCGGTGACGGCGCCAATGGCGCCCCGGGCACCGGGCAGAACGGTTTGCCCGGCGGCTGGTTGATCGGCAATGGCGGGGCGGGCGGATCCGGCGCGCTGAACAGCGGTCAGAACGGCGGGGCCGGCGGGGCCGCAGGGCTGTTCGGCACCGGCGGGGCCGGCGGGGCCGGCGGGAACAATCCGACCGGCACGGGCGGGGCCGGCGGCGCCGGCGGCGGCGGCGGCTGGCTGGCCGGCAACGCCGGCGCCGGCGGAAACGGGGGGCAGTCCTCGTTCGTGAACGGCAACGGCGGGGCGGGCGGCGCCGGCGGAACCGGCGGCTTGTTCGGCGCCGGCGGGGCCGGCGGAACCGGCGGGTACGGGCGCATGGACGGGGGCACGGGCGGCGCCGGCGGAACCGGCGGGCTGCTCGCCGGCCTGGTCGGAGCCGGCGGCGGAAACGGCGGAACCGGCGGCTTCGGCGGTGACACCGGCGGTACCGGCGGAGCCGGTGGAACCGGCGGCATGCTCACTGGATCGGGTGGTTCCGGCGGAGCGGGCGGATTCGGCGGCAATGCCGGCGGCGTCGGCGGGGCCGGAGGCGATGGCGGCCTGTTGTTCGGTCAGGGCGGAGCGGGCGGGACCGGCGGCGCCAGCGATCAAGGCCTTGGGGGTTCCGGGGGAACCGGCGGGAATGCGGGCCAGCTGTTCTCCAACGCCGGAGCCGGCGGAAACGGCGGAAGCAGCTTGGGTGGCAGCGGGGGCACCGGTGGTAGCGGCGGTAACGCCGGCCTGATCGGCTCCGGCGGTATCGGCGGAGCCGGCGGAGTCAACGCCTTCCTCGGCGCCGGCGGCGCCGGCGGCGACGGCGGCCGGGGCGGACTGCTGTTGGGCAACGGCGGGGCGGGCGGCGCCGGCGCGGAAAGCGGCACCGCCGGCTTCGGAGGCGGACCCGCCGGGGCCGGCGGCAACGGCGGTAACGGGATCCTGATTGGCAACGGCGGCAACGCCGGCGCCGGGGGCAACGGCCCGGCACCGGGTAGCACCGGAGCAGGTGGTATCGGCGGACTGCTGCTCGGACTGGACGGATTCAACGCGCCGGCAAGCCCCAGCACCCCGCTGGGGACCCTGCACACCGTGCAGCAACAGGTGCTCAACGCGATCAACGCACCCGCTCAGGCGCTGACCGGGCGCCCGCTAATCGGCAACGGGGCGCCCGGCGCGGCGGGCAGCGGCGCCGACGGGGCACCCGGTGGCTGGCTGCTCGGCGACGGCGGATCCGGCGGATCGGGCCAGGCAGGTAGCGGGCAGGCCGGCGGTACCGGCGGTGCCGCCGGCCTGTTCGGCAGCGGCGGAACCGGCGGTGCCGGAGCGAGCAAGCCGAACGCCTTCGGCGCAGTGGGTGGCGCGGGCGGGACCGGGGGTGCCGGCGGGTGGCTGTTCGGCGATGGCGGAGTCGGCGGGGTCGGCGGAGCGGCCAGCGGTTTGGCCGGCGGCGCCGGCGGAGCGGGCGGCGCCGGCGGATTGTTCGGCGCCGGTGGCGCCGGTGGAGTCGGCGGTATCACGTCGTCCGGCAACGCCGGACGCGGCGGGACGGGCGGCACCGGCGGTTTGCTTGGCGGGTTGCTTGGCGCCGGCGGCGGCAACGGCGGCGACGGCGGTTGGGGCATCAGCGATGGCGGCGCGGGCGGGACGGGTGGCAGCGCCGGGCTGCTCGGCGGCCCAGGCGGGGACGGCGGGGCCGGCGGGATGGGATTCACCGGCAATGGCGGGGCCGGCGGGGCTGGCGGCAACGCAGGTCAGTTGTTCGGCACCGGCGGGACCGGCGGGGCCGGCGGATTCACCGACGCCAACCCCTTCGGTGCCGGCGGCAACGGCGGCGCCGGCGGCAACGCCGGCCTGCTGTTCGGCAGTGGAGGGGCCGGCGGGTCCGGCGGGGCCGCCCTCAACAACAGTGACGGCGGAGACGGCGGGAGCGGCGGCAACGCGGGTCTGTTCGGCGCCGGCGGTGCCGGCGGTCTGGGCGGTGCCGGCGGGCCGGCCGGCAACGGCGGCGCCGGTGGCACGGCCGGGCGGCTGTGGGGCGTCGGCGGTGCCGGAGGCGCCGGCGGCGGCGGTGGCAACGGCGGCAACGGAGGGGCCGGCGGCAACGCCGTGCTGATCGGCAACGGCGGCGGTGGTGGCAACGGTGGCGTCGGCACCGTGGTCAGCGGCAGCGGCGGCGCCGGTGGCGGCCCCGGGTCGCTGCTGGGCCGAAGCGGCATCAACGGGTTGCCGTAGCGACCGGTCATCCAGCCGCCGGTTGCCCTGCTGGCCGCGCGCCCGAGCCGCCGCCGAGTGGACCGCGGGGCGCCGCGAGGCTCACACCCGGCCGGTCCGGTGTGCGGTGGCGCCAGGCCGGTTCGACCAGCAGCGGCGCGCGTGTGTTCATTGCCGGTCTTGGTGATCGGCCCTTGACTGCGCGTGCCACGCTGCTCGTGGTGTCAGCGGCGGGCCGGTTCGATCCGCAGAGAGTCCGGGTGCAATGGGCCACCGATGAGCAGGCAGCCGCCGGAAAGCACAGCGGCTCTACAGGATTCGCCGACGTGGGCGCGGCGCCGGCTTGGCGTAACCTGCGGGCACCGCTGTCGGCCATCCCCGACACGGCCACCCAGATTCGCCTGGTGGCGGACGGCGACGACCTGGCTCCGCAGCACTGGATCGCCTTGACCCCGCCGCGGATTCCACGGCTGCGCACACTGCAGGACGTGGTGGGCTCCAAGGATCCGGTGTTCCTGGACTGGCTGGTCGGGCTGGCATTCCCATGCCAGCGACCGTTCGGCCATCAAAACGGCGTTATCGAGACGCCGAAATGGCGGATCCTGCCGGACCGGTTCGGCGCCGAGGCCAACTCCCCGGTGATGGACAAGAACGGCGGCGGCCCGCTGGGCATCACCGATCAGTTGCTACTACAAGTCCAGCCGGATCAAGCAGTATTTCATGGAGCAGCGGGCGTTGCGCACCGAGACGGTCATCTGCGACACCCGCGACTTCGGAATCGGCCGGCGAGTCACCGCCGAAAACCGAAAAGCCCTTTGGGCGGGGGCGATGAGGCCAACCAGCGTCTATGCGACGCGCAAGCAGCCGATGCCCGGCCCGCTCCAGATGTGGCCATCTTCATCGAGGTGACCCGACCGTCCGATAGTGACGGCCAGCACGCACCCGCGCTGCGTTTCGGCGAGCCACCGGTGATGGCCGTCGTCGTCGGATTCACCCACCTGCTCGCCGGGTTCGACAACCCAGCCCTGGTCCGGGTCGTCAGCGCCTTGCTGGGCTGTCCCTACACCAGCCGGCAGGCGACTTACGACCTGCGCCGCCTCAAACGCAAAGGGCTCATCGTCAGGCTGCCCGGTCATCACCGCTACCAACTCACTGCCCTGGGCCGACGTGTCGCGGTGCTGTTCACCAAGGTCTACGGGCGTGTCCTCGCACCTGGATTGGCCGAGTTAGACCCAAGGCTCCCAACAGATCTCGCCACTCGCAGCGCTCTGGCGCAAGCCTGGCGACAACTGGACCGCAGCCTGAATCAATTCACGAACGCAGCGTTCACCGCAGCCTGAACCACCAAGTTGGTCTGATCGTAAACTTCACCCTCTGCAAGCGAAACTGGATGAGTAGTTCCAAGGGTCAGTGGTCGTAGGCGGTCAGTGGTCGCAGGATGGGCGATTGGTGCGGTCGTTGTGCCAGATCGCTACGGTGAGCGCGAGGAGGCGTTGCAGAACCCTTGCGGTGACGCCGGTAGCGCAGCCACCGGGCTTCAGAGGTAAACCCGAGCAGCGCTTGGACGACGACGAGAGTGACCAGTTCAGCATCGCCGAGACGAGGCGCGAACCCGACCTTCGGGCGCCACGGCCGATACTGCGGATTGTCGATCAGGAAATCATCGGTAGTCACGTACAGTGCGTAACGAGGGTGTCCAGGTCAGCGTCCATGAGGGCCTCCAGGCTCGAGTTGGGAATCCAACGCCGATCCTGGACACCCTCATCTACAACTCACAGCCGCCACATCAGTAACACCCCTTGAAATTACTCATCCGGTGTTGGAGACAGCGCAGACGGCTCAAGCGCGCGCTACATCTGTACACTGAACGAACGCGTATGGGCAGGTGGGGGGCGTGTTCTCAACCCAGCGTCAACGCCCGAATTGAACGACATTCCGACAAATATTGAGCGTGTCGTCGTCGCTGCCGACGACGCAACCAAGCCATTAGAGCAGCGGGTACTCGGCTCTCCGGTCACGGTGGACGTCGGTGGCACTACGTACAAGCTTGGGGTAATCACCGGAACCGATGAGACGAAGCATTGGATCGTGGTCGACCTCATCGATCCGCTGTTAAGCAGCCTGGGTGGCGCGGCTGGTCGCAACCGGTTGACCCGCGGAAGGACTTCATCGGCGGCCAGATTCCGCGCCCGTGCGTGGCGGGGTACTCGGCAACGTACCTCTGGATCGCCAAGGTCACGCAAGACGGCGCAGGCCGGGTCCAGCCGCACGAGAAACGAGGCTAGCCGCAAAGCCCACGCGGATCACGCCGAGACCGCACGCAGATCACGGCTTAGCGCCGACTTCACGCGGTGGCCGCGCCGGCCGCACACTCGGCCGAAACAGGCCACCCGAACCCCGTCCTCCACGCTGCTTCCCGGCCCCGCATTCAAAAGCCACTCAGCCTCGTCGCCTACGATCGACCCTCGTGCCCCTCGACGGTAATGAGCGATCTCACCGGATCGCCCGCCTAGTAGCCGTCGTCTCGGGAATAGCCGGACTGCTGTTGTGCGCCCTGGTTCCGCTGCTTCCGGTGCAGCAGACGACGGCGACGATCCTGTGGCCCCAGGGCACCACCGCAGCGGGCAACGTCACTCAAATCACCGCCCCACTCCTATCCGGGGCACCACGCGCCCTCGACATCTCCATCCCGTGCTCGGCGATGGCCACCCTGCCCCCCAATGGCGGTCTGGTGCTGTCCACACTCCCGACCGACGGGTTCAACACCGGCAAGTATGGCCTGTTCGTGCGAGCAAACAAGGACACCGTGGTCGTCGCCTTCCGCGACACGGTGGCAGCGGTGGCATCGCGCTCGGCAATCGCCGAGGGGCGCTGCAGCGTGCTTCACCTGTGGGCCGACGGCGGCGGTGCGCACGCCGACTTCGTCGGCATTCCCGGCGCCGCGGGAACCCTGCCGGCCGAAAAGAAGCCACAGGTCGGCGGCATCTTCACCGACTTGGAGGTGCCCGCCCAGCCCGGCCTGTCGGCACGCGTCGACGTCGACACCCGATTCATCACCAACCCCACCGCCATCAAGACGATCGCGATGACCCTGGGCGCACTGGCGGTCCTGGCCGGCATTGCCGCTTTAGCGGTCCTGGATCGCCAGAGCCGGGGCGGTTTACGGACGCCTCGACGCCTCCCTGGCCTGGCAATCTGGCTTGCCGACGCCGGGGTGATCGCCACACTGCTGCTCTGGCACATCATCGGCGCCACCTCGTCGGACGACGGCTACAACCTGACCATCGCCCGCATCGCGCCCAAGGCCGGCTATGTCGCCAACTACTACCGCTACTTCGGCACGACGGAGGCGCCGTTCGACTGGTATCTCGGCGTGCTGGCCCACCTGGCATCGGTGAGTACCGCCGGCGTGTGGATGCGGCTGCCGGCCACGCTGGCCGGGATCGCCTGCTGGCTGATCATCAGCCACTTCATGTTGCGGCGGCTGGGACCGGGCAAAGGCGGCCTGGCGTCCAACCGAGCCGCGGTGTTGACGGCCGGCGCGGTGTTCGTGGCCGCCTGGTTGCCGTTCAACAACGGACTGCGCCCCGAGCCCCTGATCGCGCTGGGTGTGCTGGTCACCTGGATGCTGGTGGAACGCTCGATCGCGCAGCGGCGACTGGCCCCGGCCGCGCTGGCCGTCATCGTCGCGATGCTGACAGCCACGCTGGCGCCGCAGGGCCTGATAGCGCTGGCGCCCCTCCTCACCGGCGCTCGGGCCATCGCGCAAACCATCCGGCGACGCCGCGCAGCCGACGGGCTACTGGCACCGCTGGCCGTGCTCGCCGCGTCGCTGGCGTTGATCACCGTGGTGGTGTTCCGCAGCCAAACGCTGGCGACGGTCGCCGAGTCGGCGCGGATCAAATACAAGGTCGGGCCCACAATCGCGTGGTACCAGGACTTCCTGCGCTACTACTTCCTCACGGTCGAGTCCAATGCGGACGGGTCGATGTCGCGGCGATTCGCCGTGTTGGTGATGTTGCTGTGCCTGTTCGGAATGCTGTTCGTGCTGCTGCGCCGCGGCCGGGTGCCGGGGCTGGCCAGCGGTCCGGCCTGGCGGCTCATCGGTACGACGGCGATCGGCCTGCTGCTGTTGACGTTCACCCCCACCAAATGGGCCATCCAGTTCGGCGCTTTCGCCGGGCTGGCCGGCGCACTGGGTGGGGTCACCGCTTTCACCGTCGCCCGCATCGGCCTGCACAGCCGGCGAAACCTCACGCTCTACATCACCGCGCTGCTGTTCGTGCTGGCATGGGCAACCTCGGGCATCAACGGCTGGTTCTACGTCGGCAACTACGGAGTGCCGTGGTACGACATCCAGCCCGTCATCGCCAGCCACCCGGTGACCTCGATGTTCCTGACCCTGTCGATCCTCACCGGTCTGCTGGCCGCCTGGTACCACTTCCGGATGGACTACGCCGGGCATACCGAGGTCAAGGACAACCGGCGCAACCGGGTACTGGCCTCCACCCCGCTGCTGGTGGTCGCGACGATCATGGTCGTGGGCGAAGTCGCTTCACTGGCCAAGGGCGCGGTCTTGCGCTACCCGCTCTACACGACCGCCAAGGCCAACCTGGCGGCGCTGGAATCCGGCCTGTCCAGCTGCGCCATGGCCGACGACGTGCTGGCCGAACCCGATCCCAATATCGGTATGCTGCAACCGGTTCCGGGCCAAACCTTCGGGCCCGCCGGACCGCTCGGCGGCGTCAACCCGGTCGGTTTCAAACCCGAGGGCGTGGGCGATGACCTGAAGTCCGACCCGGTGGTCAGTAAACCCGGAGTGGTCAATTCCGACGCGTCTCCCAACAAGCCCAACGCGGCCATCACCGATTCCGCCGGCACCGCGGGCGGCAAGGGCCCCGTCGGAGTCAACGGGTCGCACGCGGCGCTGCCGTTCGGCCTTGACCCGGCCCGCACCCCGGTGATGGGCAGCTACGGCGAGAACACGCTGGCCGCCACGGCCACCTCGGCCTGGTATCAACTGCCTGCCCGCAGCGCAGACCGGCCGCTGGTCGTGATCTCGGCCGCCGGGGCCATCTGGTCCTACAAAGAGGACGGCGACTTCGTCTACGGCCAGTCGCTGAAACTGCAGTGGGGCCTCACCCGGCCCGACGGCAGCATCGCGCCACTGGGACAGGTGTTCCCGATCGACCTGGGGCCGCAACCGGCGTGGCGCAACCTGCGGTTCCCGCTGACCTGGGCGCCGCCGGAGGCCACCGTGGCGCGCATTGTCGCCTACGACCCGAACCTGAGCCCGGAGCAGTGGTTCGCCTTCACCCCGCCGCGGGTCCCGGTGCTGGAAACGCTGCAGCAGCTGATCGGATCCCAGAAACCGGTGTTGATGGACATCGCGACCGCAGCCAACTTCCCGTGCCAACGGCCGTTCTCCGAACACCTCGGCGTGGCCGAACTTCCCGAATACCGCATCATGCCCGACCACAAGCAAACCGCGGTGTCGTCGAACCTGTGGCAGTCCAGTTCCACCGGCGGCCCGTTCCTGTTCACCCAGGCGCTGCTGCGGACCTCGACGATCTCGACGTATCTGCGCGGCGACTGGTATCGGGACTGGGGTTCGGTGGAACAGTACTACCGGCTGGTGCCGGCCGACCAGGCGCCGAACGCCGTCGTGCAGCAGGGCGCTATCACCGTGCCCGGCTGGAGCCGGCGAGGACCCATTAGGGCGCTGCCATGACACAGGGCGCGAGCAGTCGCAAAAGCACCCCAAATCGGGCGATCTTGGGTGCTTTTGCGGCTGCTCGCGGCACTAACGAGCGCCGCGACGTGCGGCTGACCCGCTGGGTAGCGACGATCGCGGGCCTGATCGGGTTCGTATTGTCGGTCGCGACACCGCTGCTGCCCGTCGTGCAGACCACCGCGATGCTGAACTGGCCACACAATGGCCAACTCAATAGCGTGACGGCGCCGTTGATTTCCCTGACGCCCGTCGACCTGACCGCCACCGTGCCGTGTGAGGTGGTGCGCGGCATGCCGCCCCAAGGCGGGGTGGTGCTGGGCACCGCACCCAAGCAGGGCAAGGACGCCAACCTGCAGGCGATGTTCGTCGTCGTCAGCAGTCAGCGGGTCGACGTCACCGACCGCAACGTGGTGATCCTGTCGGTGCCGCGCGACGCGGTGGTCGGCGGCGCCAATTCGCCGGGATGTTCACGCATCGAGGTCACCTCGACGCACGCCGGAACGTTCGCCACCTTCGTCGGCCTCAAGGATCCCGGCGGGCAACCATTGCGCGGCGGCTTCCCCGATCCCAACCTGCGCCCCCAAATTGTCGGGGTATTCACCGACCTCACCGGACCCGCGCCACCCGGGCTACGGCTGTCGGCGACCATCGACACCCGGTTCTCCACCACCCCCACCACGATGAAACTGCTGGCGATCATCGGCGCGATCGCGGCCACCGTCGTCGCGCTCGTCGCGCTGTGGCGCCTAGACCAGCTGGACGGCCGGCGGATGCGCCGGTGGATTCCGGCCAACTGGCGCACCTTCACCCTGCTCGACGGCGTGGTGATCTTCGCCTTCCTGCTCTGGCACGTCATCGGCGCCAACTCCTCCGACGACGGCTACATCCTGGGCATGGCCCGCGTCGCCGACCGCGCCGGCTATATGTCCAACTACTTTCGCTGGTTCGGCAGCCCCGAGGACCCGTTCGGCTGGTACTACAACCTGCTGGCGCTGATGACCCACGTCAGCGACGCCAGCATCTGGATGCGGCTGCCAGACCTGTTCGCCGGGCTGGTGTGCTGGCTGCTGCTCTCACGTGAGGTGCTGCCCCGGCTGGGGCCCGCGGTGACCTCCAGCAAAGCCGCCAACTGGGCAGCGGCCACGGTCCTGCTGACCGCGTGGATGCCGTTCGACAACGGCCTGCGCCCCGAGGGCATCATCGCGCTGGGCTCGCTGGTCACCTACGTGCTGATCGAGCGGTCGATGCGCTATAGCCGGCTCACCCCGGCGGCGCTGGCGATCATCGCCGCCGCGTTCACGCTGGGCGTGCAGCCCACCGGGCTGATCGCGGTGGCCGCGCTGGTGGCCGGCGGCCGCCCGATCCTGCGGATCTTCGTCAAACGCCACCGCCTGGTCGGCACATGGGCGTTGCTGTCGCCGATGCTGGCCGCCGGCACCATCATCCTGACCGTGGTGTTCGCCGACCAGACGCTGTCAACGGTGTTGGAAGCCACCAGGGTTCGCGGCAAAATCGGTCCCAGCCAGGCCTGGTACACCGAAAACCTGCGCTACTACTACCTCATCCTGCCCACCGTCGACGGCTCGCTGTCGCGCCGCTTCGGCTTTTTGATCACCGCCCTGTGCCTATTCACCGCGGTGTTTATCATGTTGCGGCGCAAGCGAATTCCCGGCGTGGCGCGCGGGCCGGCGTGGCGGTTGATGGGTGTCATCTTCGCCACCATGTTCTTCCTGATGTTCACCCCCACCAAGTGGGTGCACCACTTCGGGCTGTTCGCCGCGGTAGGGGCGGCAATGGCCGCGCTGACGACGGTGTTGGTGTCACCACAAGTGCTGCGCTGGTCGCGCAACCGGATGGCGTTCCTGGCGGCGGTGCTGTTCATGCTGGCGTTGTGCTGGGCCACCACCAACGGCTGGTGGTACGTCTCCAGCTACGGCGTACCGTTCAACAGCGCCATGCCGAAGATCGGCGGAATAACCGTCAGCACAACCTTTTTCGCGCTGTTCGCCATTGCCTTGGTGTATGCGGCCTGGTTGCATTTCGCACCCCGGGGCAGCGGTGAGGGCCGCCTGGCCCGGGCACTGACTTGGCCTTCTCAAGCGCCGGTCCCCCTGGCCGCGGGTTTCATGGCGCTGGTCTTCGTCGCGTCGATGGTGGCCGGGATCGTGCGCCAGTACCCCACCTACTCCAACGGCTGGTCCAACCTGCGGGCGTTCGTCGGCGGCTGCGGCCTGGCCGACGACGTGCTCGTCGAACCAGACCCCAACAACGGCTTCATGACCGCGCTGCCCGGCGATTACGGCCCGCTGGGGCCGCTGGGCGGCACCAACCCGACGGGCTTCACCCCCAACGGCGTGCCGGAGCACACCGTGGCCGAGGCGATCGTGATGAAACCCAACCAGCCCGGCACCGACTACGACTGGGACGCGCCCACCAAGCTCAAGACCGCGGGCATCAACGGATCCACGGTCCCGCTGCCCTACCAGCTCGATCCCGCGCGCGTTCCGTTGGCCGGCACCTACACCACCGGTCCGCAGCAGCAAAGCCGGCTCGCGTCGGCCTGGTACCTACTGCCCAAGCCGGACGACGGACATCCGCTGGTGGTGGTGACCGCCGCCGGCAAGATCGCCGGGCACAGCGTCCTGCACGGCTACACCCCCGGCCAGACGGTGGTGCTGGAATACGCCCGGCCCGGGCCGGGCGCGCTGGTGCCCGCCGGACGGCTGGTGCCCGACGACCTGTACGGGGAACAGCCCAAGGCCTGGCGCAATCTGCGGTTCGCCCGCGACACGATGCCCGCCGACGCCGTCGCGGTCCGAGTGGTCGCCGAGGACCTGTCGCTCACCCCGGAGGACTGGATCGCGATAACCCCGCCGCGGGTGCCGGAGCTGCGTTCCCTGCAGGAGTACGTCGGCTCCACGCAACCGGTGCTGCTGGACTGGGCGGTCGGGCTGGCGTTCCCGTGTCAACAGCCGATGCTGCACGTCAACGGCGTCACCGAAATCCCGAAATTCCGCATCACGCCGGACTACAACGCCAAGAAACTGGACACCGACACCTGGGAAGACGGCGTCAACGGCGGCCTGCTGGGAATCACCGACCTGCTGCTGCGCGCCCATGTCATGGCGACCTATCTGTCGCGCGACTGGGCCCGCGACTGGGGATCGCTGCGCAAGTTCGACACCCTGGTCGATGCCCCGCCGGCGCAACTGGACTTGGGTACCGCGACCCGCGGCGGGTTGTGGTCGCCGGGCAAGATCCGCATCGGCCCCTGAGGCCGAGCCTGCGCCCAGCGCGGGCTCAGCCGCTCGACGCACGCGCTGGCCGCAGTTTCGACGACGTGACCGCAGACTCGCGGCCCGCTCACCGCGTGATCGGCGCGGTCCGGCCGACGACGGCGCCGTCGGCGGCCAGCGCCTCTAGCTGGTAGTAGCCATCGGAATTCCCGGACAGCGGGATCGGGGTGTCATAGCCCGCCCAGGCGACGGTGGTTTGTGGCGTCATGGTGTTGCTTTCCCGGCCGTGCAGCAACCGCCACCGGTTCACCCTGGTGGTGCCGTTCCACACGGCGTGGGCGGTATCGCCGGCAAAGGTCAGCTCAGGGGGTTCGACGGGATCGCCGGTCCACTCGTCGAGGAACGCCCGATAGGTACCGCCAGGCAAGCTGGCGTCGAACACCATCTCTCCACCCGCGGTGAACTCGGAGATGTGTTCGGCGGTGCCCCATCCGGAGAAGGTGTTGCCGCCCTGCAGCTGCTGCAGGTTGCCCATGGCGCCCACGCTGAGATCCCCCGGATGCCGCTGAGCGCGAAGCAGTGTCGCGCGGCCGGCATCGAAATCCAGGCGAATCCATTTCAGGCTGGTCGGCACGGAGCCGCCGTCTTTTTGTCCCAGGCTGCCCTCGAAGTGGTTGTCGAACAACGTGATCGTGTTGGCGTCGGGCATCTCCACGTCGTGCTGGTAGGCGAAGTCGACGCCGTCGCCGAGGGCGAACGTGGACTGCTTACCACCCAGTCGCCAGTTGATGGCGCCGGTGCGGCAATCGACATTGAAAACCGTGGAGAGGGCGCGCATGCTGATCACCAGGTTGCCCGCCGGGTCCAGCGCGATCGAGTTCATGTGGTACACGTCGAGCGTTTGACCGGCGGTGTATTTCGCCGGCGAGTCGCTGATCGGGACGTGGCTCAACGCATCCCATTGGAACAGCGTCTGTTTCGTTGCCACGTCGACAATCGAGGCGGTGCAGTTGTAGAGCCGCCCGTCTTTGGGTCCGCCGACAGCCGTCAGGTCGGCCGCCACCTCCGGGTAGGACGTGATCAGGGCGCGGCCGTCCGGGGTGAGCCGGAATTCGTGGATATCCGACGACAGTTCACCGCCGGGCGTCACAGCGCTGATCACGTTGTAATGGTCGTCGGCGATGTAGCTGGCGCCGAGGCCGTGGCCCCACTGCTTGCGGCCCTGCCACCAGGTGAGCACCGGCTTGCCCCGGTAGTGCTGGACGCGGAGATTGCCGGCGGTCTCCCCGGCCGGAAGTTGGCGCTGCCACACCACATGTCCGGCCTTGTCGGCGACGACGAGCACACAGGGGCGCGACCCGGCCCCAAGATGGGCGGCCGTTGTTCCGGAGACGAAGAATACATAGCCGGGTGCACCGCCGGGCTTGTTGACGTTGACGGTGTACCCCAGCGATTGCGCCGAGACTGTCGGTGCCGCGGAGTTCGCCGACTTGTGCTCGCGCGTACCCACCGCAATCAGCCCGCCCGCGAGAATGGCACTCATGGCGGCACCGAGTTGTCGCCGCGAAATCCGCAATTCGCCTGTCATGGGCCTGGTTTCGCTGTGGAAATCACGCTGACCATCCGACTCCTCCGAGAGCTCCGGGCACCGCGGCCCGCCGCTGTGGTTATACACCAGTTGCGGCGGCGGGCACGCCGAACCAACTGCCAATCCAATGAGGTTTCGGCGGCGCCAATGCCGTCAATATCTAGTGCGGGTCGGGCAAACCAATAGATGAAGACGGTGGGGGCCATGCGCAGGCTGATGCGGAATTTGACGTACACGGCAGCAATCACTTTGGTGACGTGCCCGGCAGCGCTGATCACGGGTGGAGCTGCGGCGGCCAATCCGGGGGCGAGCGGGCCCACCAGGGTGGCGTTGGGGGCCGCGATGCGGCAATGTGATTACAGCCGCACCTCCGTCGCGCCGAGGTTGCCGGCGGTTTCGCCGCCTACGGGCACCGGCTCGGCGCTGATCCACCGAGCGGGATCGCAGGCGGTCGCCGAGGTACACCTGATCAACCCCGCACAACCGGGGATGCACTACGACGTCGGCCTGATCCAGGCGCCGCGCCCGGCCACTGGCTCGTGCGGCCCCGGCGCCCCGGGCACCGCTTTCGCCAGCCTTGACCTCGACGCGGGCGGGACGGGGACGGTGACCGTCCAGGACACGGTGCGACAGGGTACGACGGGCGTGTGGGTGATCGTCGAGCGTCCCAACCCCAATTCCCAAGACCCCGCCGAGTTCTATACCTCCGAGTTCCTGGTGCCCATGTAGCCCATGCGGGCCGCCCGCGCGCTTGACTGACGAATGCCGGAGACCCGCGGGACTTCGGTCCCTACCGCCGCCGGCCGTCTCATGATGCGATTCAAGGTGATTCGTCAATGGCGTCGGATGGAGGTATGGCCATGAACGTCTCACCTGATTCGCAGTCCCGAACCCGGATGTTCGCCCGGGTGCTCGGACCCTTCCTGGTGATCGTCGACCTGACGGCCGTGGTGCGTGCCGCCGACATGCAGACCCTGCTTTCGCAGTTCGAAGCGAACTCCCTGTGGACCTGGGTGACCGGGGCGTTCGTCTTACTGTTCGGCTTGGTGATGGTGGCCGGTCACCAATCGTGGCGCGGAGCCCCGGCGATCATCGTGTCCGTGCTGGGCTGGCTGGTCACGCTGCGTGGACTCTTGCTGTTGGCATTTCCCAGGGCTTTCGTGTCGCTTGCCAACAGCATGATCGGCGCGCAGGCCGTGTGGGTGAGCTTGTGCCTGGTCGCCACGCTGGTCGGGCTGTATCTGACCTACGTCGGCTGGGCGCCGACGCCCAGCAGGCCGACACAACACACAGCCACGGCAAGGCCGGATCTGCCGCGCGCCGCGTGAGCAAGCCCCGCAGCGCCTCGACGCGCGCCCGGATCGTCGGCCGGGCAGCGGCGACGGCGGTGCTCGTCAGCGGATGCGGCATGCCCAGCGGGGGTGGTACGGCCGCGTCGTCGCCCGGTACGACCACGCCGTCCACCGCCGACAGTGGCTCGTCGGCGGTGGAACAGGATGTGGTGGTCAGGCTCGACACCGCTCAACCGGATCGGCCGGTGGGTGTGCACTTCGGTCGCCACCCGGCGATATATCTGTTGGAACGCGACGATCCTCATTTCGCGACGTGGCTGGCGGTCCTGCAGCGAAGCCTGAACGAGGGAACATAAGTTCGGTTCGCGTACGCGGTGGCGGGTCCGCGGCTCACCCCGGTTGAGCCCGCATAGCAGCTGTATGTCTTTGCGCCGCAAGTCGTTTGAGGTGTCCGTGAACCGGTGTTCGAGACGTCTAGACATATATAAAACCTATGTAATAGTGTCGCGGGATGAGCGAATACCTGCTGGAGGCTGTGGACCGGCTGCCGTTTTCGACACCGGAAAAAGCCGGGCGCTACCGCACCGAGAATTACCAGGGCGCCACCGGTCTCAACTGGTACCTCACCGATCCCACGCTGCAGTTCACCATGGCGTACTACCTGCAGCCCGACGAACTGGGGGTCGCCGAGTCTCATTTGACCCGCATCGGTGAGCTGATGGGCGGCCCGGTGACGCGCTGGGCCGAGGAGACCGACCGCAATCCCCCACAGCTGGAACGCTACGACCGGTGGGGCCATGACATCAGCCGGGTGGTGATGCCGGAATCGTTCACCCGGTCCAAGCGGGCCATTCTGCACGCCCAGCAAGCCTTGCGCGACGACGCCAAGCGGGCCGGCGTGAGCCCGTCGCTGCCACTGTTCGCTTCCAACTATCTGCTCAACCAGGCCGACATCGGGATGGCCTGCGCGCTGGGCACCGGCGGCAACATGGTGCGGTCACTGGCGACGGCCTACGCGCCGCCCGATGTGCGCGACTACGTCCTGGGCAAACTCAACTCCGGCGAGTGGGACGGCGAGGCGGCACAGCTGATGACCGAGCGCACCGGGGGCTCCGACCTGGGCGCGCTGGAAACCACCGCGACCCGCAACGGCGACGCCTGGCTGCTGAACGGCTTCAAATGGTTTGCCTCCAATTGCGCCGGGGAGGCGTTTGTGGTGCTGGCCAAACCCGAGGGCGCCCCCGACTCGACCCGGGGGGTGGCGTCGTTCCTGGTGTTGCGGACACGTCGGGACGGCTCCCGCAACGGCGTGCGCGTCCGGCGGCTGAAGGACAAACTCGGGACCCGCTCGGTCGCCTCCGGCGAGATCGAGTTCGTCGACGCCGAAGCCTTTCTGCTGTCCGGTGAACCGCAGGCTGATTCCGGGCCGGCCGACGGCAAGGGACTTGGCCGCATGATGGAACTGACCAACACGTTACGGCTGGGCACCGCATCGTTCGCCGTCGGCAATGCGCGCCGTGCCCTGGTCGAGTCGCTGTGCTATACCCGCCAGCGGCGGGCGTTCGGCGAGGCGTTGATCGACAAACCGCTGATCCGGCGCAAGCTGGCGGAGATGATCGTCGACGTCGAAGCCGCGCTGGCGCTGATTTTCGACGGCACCGGCGCCCCTAATCACCGTCAGCCCCAAGCGATTCGGCAACGTATCGCGGTACCGGTGACCAAGCTGCGGGTGTGCCGGCTCGGGCTCACCGCCGCGTCCGACGCGGTCGAGATGCACGGCGGCAACGGCTACATCGAGACTTGGCCGGTGGCCCGGATTTTGCGGGATGCGCAGGTCAACACCATCTGGGAGGGTTCCGACAACATCCTGTGTCTGGACGTGCGCCGCGGCATGCAACAGTCGCGGGCGCACGAGCCGCTGCTGGCCCGCATGCGCGATGCGGTGTCGGTGTCCGACGATGACGACACGACGCGCCTGGTGTCGCGGCGCATCGAGGATCTCGATGCGGCGATCACGGCGTGGACGAAGCTGGACCGGGATCTGGCCGAGGCGCGGCTGTACCCGCTGGCGCAGTTCATGGGCGACGTCTATGCCGGGGCGTTGCTCACCGAGCAGGCGGCGTGGGAGCGGGCCGCCCGCGGCACCGACCGCAAGGCGCTCGTCGCCCGGCTATACGCGCAGCGGTATCTGGCCGATCGCGGCCCATTGCGCGGCCTCGACACCGAATCCGACGAAGCGCTGCAGCGCTTCGACGAACTTGTGGCGGGCGCCCTCACGCTGTAGCGCCACCGGGCTACACCGGGATCAGCCCGTGCTTACGGCCTAGCCGCTGCCACTGCTGCTTATCCCGCAGTATGTGCATGGACTTGCGCAGCAGCAGCCGGGTTTCGTGCGGATCGATGACCGCGTCGATAAACCCGCGCTCGGCGGCGATCCATGGAATCGCCATGTTGAGGTTGTAGTTCTCGATGAAAGACTTCCGAATCGCCTGCGCTTCGGGCGCATTGGGGTCCGGGAAGCGTTTCATCAGCAGCTGCGCCGCCCCCTCGGCACCGATCACCGCAATCCGCGCGGTCGGCCACGCGAAGTTGAAGTCGGCGGTCAGCTGCCGGGAGCCCATCACCGCGTACGCGCCGCCGTAGGACTTGCGGACCGTGATGGTCACCTTCGGTACGTCGGCCTCGACCACGGAGTACAGGAACCGCCCGCCGCGCTTGATGATGCCCCGCTTCTCCTCCTCGGCTCCCGGCAGAAATCCGGGGGTGTCGACCACGAACACCAGCGGGATCTGGAAGGAATCACAGAATCTGATGAACCGCGCCGCCTTGTCGGAAGCCTCATTGTCGATGGCCCCGGACATGTGCATGGGCTGGTTGGCGATCACGCCCACCGGACGCCCGTCGACCCGGGCGTACCCGGTGATGATGGCCGGCCCGTGCTGGGCGGCGACGTCCAGAAAGTCACCGTCGTCGAAGATGCGCAGCAGGATCTCGTGCATGTCGTAGGCCGCATTGTCGGAGTCCGGCACGATCGAGTCGAGTTCCAGGTCGGTCGGGGTGATCTCCGGTTCCAGCCCGGGATTGATGGCCGGCGGCTTGCCGAAGCAGTTGGACGGCAAAAACGACAGGAAGTCGCGCACGTACTGGAACGCCTCGGCTTCGGAGTTCACCACGTGGTGGATGTTGCCGTAGCGGGCCTGCGCGTCGGAGCCGCCGAGTTCGTCGAGGGTGACGTCCTCGCCGGTGACCTCACGGATCACGTCGGGTCCGGTGACGAAGAAGTAGCCCTGGTCACGCACCGAGACCAGCAGGTCGTCCTGGATCGGCGAATACACCGCTCCCCCGGCGCACTTGCCGAAGATGAGGGAGATCTGCGGCACCACCCCGGACAGTGCCTCGTGGCGTTGGCCCAGCTCGGCGTACCACGCCAACGACGTGACGGCGTCCTGGATGCGGGCGCCGCCGGAGTCCTGGATGCCGACGATCGGGCAGCCGACCATCGCGCACCACTCCATCAGCCGGGCCACCTTGCGGCCGAACATCTCCCCGACCGTGCCGCCGAACACCGTCTGGTCGTGCGAGAAGACCCCGACCGGGCGGCCGTCGATCAGGCCGTGCCCGGTCACCACCCCGTCGCCGTAGAGTGCGTTAGGGTCGCCCGGAGTGCGGCACAACGCCCCGATCTCGAAGAAGGTGCCCGGGTCCACCAGGTCGTACACGCGGGCGCGAGCACTGGGAATGCCCTTCTTGTCGCGCTTGGCGGCGGCCTTCTCACCGCCGGGCTCCTTGGCCAGCTCCAGCTTTTCGCGTAGTTCGGCCAGCAGCTCGGCGGTGGTCTTCGTGCTCACTTAGGGGCCCTCTGTTCAGCCTCGACGTTGCCTAACGCGCGGCTCATGTGCTCGCCCACCTTGGCGATGATCGGCTCGTCGATGGCCTGGATGTGCTCACCACCGATCGGCACGACCTCGAGGTCGGAGACGTATTCGCCCCAACCGCCGTCCGGCTGGCGAACGGCATAGCGCGGCTCGAACATGATCGCGTCGTCATGGTATCGGTCGGCCATGTAGAGGGTGACATGCCCGTCGTAGGGCTGGATCTGCGCGGTATCGATCGCGCGGTTGTCCAGGTACGACGTGCGCTGGTGCTCGATGATCCCGGCCGGGATCTGCACGCCGGACTCCCGCACGGCGTCGAGCACGAACCGGACCTGGCCCTCGTCGTCGAGCTCCTCGAGCTGCTCGTAGGGGATCGCCGGGATGGCGACGTTGAACGTCTTCTCGGCGAAGCGGGCGTAGCGGTCCCAGCGCTTGCGGATCTCCTCCTTGGTCTGCGGGATCTCCTCGCCGGCCCGCACGGCATCGATCAGGCCGACGAACGCGACGTTCTTGCCCAGCCGCTTGAGTCCGATCGCGCAGGCGTAGGCCAGCACCCCGCCCAGCGACCAGCCGACCAGAATGTAGGGCCCGTCGCCCTGCATCTCGACCAGCTTCGGAACGTACTGCGCGGCACGCTCTTCGATGGTCCCCTCGACCCGCTCGAAGCCGTACATCGGGGTGTCCGCCGGCAGCCGGTTGAGCAACGGCTCGTACACCACGGTCGAGCCGCCGGCCGGATGGAACACGAACACCGGCGGCTTGGTGCTGCCCTCGGGCCGGGCCCGCAGGGTACGGACAAACCCGTCGATCGTGCCGGCCTCCAGGTAAGTGCGCACCTTGTCGGCCAGCGCCTCGATGTTGGCCGACGTCAGCACGTCCTCGGCGGTGATCGGGCCTTCGGCACGCTCGGAGAGCCGTTGGGCCATCTTGGCGGCCTTGTCGTCGTCCAACTTGGGCAGCGGGTTGAAGATGCCGCCCGGTGACTTGCCGGTGACAATCGCCCAGGTGGCAAAGGTGACCCGTTCGGCGGCATCGCGCGGCGGCACGTCGGAGTTGAGCGCCTTGGCGACCGCTTCGGAGTTCAGCGCCTCCGCGGCACCTTTGAGGTTTGGCTGCCCGTTACCCGAGGGATCCGACGGGCCCGACGGATCCGTCGGCGGCGGCGGGACAGGAACCTCCGATCCCGGCGGTGCTTGGGTTTCCGGTTCCGCCTGCGGGTCGGGCGCCGGCGCAGTCACCGTGGAAACCGTTGCGCCACTGAGCAATTCGGCCTGCGCCCGGGCAATCTCCTCGGCCGTCTGGTTCTTCTGGTACTCGCTGAGTTGCGTCACCTCGTCGCGGTGCTCGACGGCGTACTCGATCAGCTTCTCGACGTTGTAGAGGTTGGCATCACGCACCGCCGTCAACTGAATCGGCGGCAGATCGAAGTCGTATTCGACGCGGTTCTTGATCCGTACCGCCATCAGCGAGTCGAGCCCAAGCTCGATCAGCGGCACTTCCCACGGCAGGTCTTCGGGTTCGTAGCCCATCGCCGACCCGACGATCAGGCCCAGCCGATCCGCGATGGTCTCACCGGAATCCGGCGACCACCTGCCCATGTCGGAGGGCAGATAGCGGGTGGTCAGGCTGTCGGTCAGCGTGTCGGCTTCCGGCTCCTCGGGCGCTTGAGGCACGTGAGGCACCACCGGCGCCGCAGCCGCGATCGCCGTGCCGGCCCCGACCGCGGCAGGCAACACCGACTCCGAGCCGGCCCGGGCCACCAGGGCGTCGTAGACCAGCGTGAACGACTCGTCGATACGGGCGTGCACCTGAACCGACGCACCACCGGGATGGCGCGTCATCGTCGTCACCAGCCGGGCGCCCTCGCCGGGCACCGCACGCTGCTCGGCGGCCGTCAGCTGTGCGTCGGAAAGCACTTGGGCCGCAGCGGCTCTGACCAACGCCGCGAGGTCGGTCTGGCCGTTGCGCGGCGCGTACTCCCACACGTGGCGGCCGTCCGGCAGCGCGACATGGTTGCCCGGCATGATCACCGAGGCGTCGCCGGAGAAGTGCGCGTCGAGCCAGTGCTCCTTGCGCTTGAACCGGGTCGGCGGGATGTCGGCGAAATCTTCGGGGCCCGTGGCCCGGCTGAACAGCGTCCAGATGTCCAGGCCGTGGCCGTACACGTAGAGCTGGGCCATGGTCGAGATCATCGACTCGACCTCGTCCTGCTTGCGGGCCAGCGTCGGGATCAGTTGGGCGTCATGCAGACCGGCGGCGGCCGTGGTCAGACCAACCTGCATCAGCGCGACCGGGTTGGGCGCCAATTCCAGGAAGGTGGTGTGCCCGCTGTCGACGGCGTTGCGGATGCCGTGCGTGAAGTAGACGCTGTGCCGCAGCCCCTTCTTCCAGTAGTCGACGTCGTGGATCGGCTCGCTGCCCGGCTTGATGTAGCTGCCCTCGTGCACCGTCGAGTAGATCCCGCAGGTCGGGCTCATCGCCTTGATGCCCTGCAGCTCCGCGGACAGCTCACCCAGCAGCGGATCCATCTGCTGAGTGTGGCTGGCGCCCTTGGTCTGGAACTTGCGGGCGAACTTGCCCTCGGATTCCGCCCGGGCGATGATCGCGTCCACCTGCTCAGGCGGTCCGCCGATCACGGTCTGGGTGGGTGCGGCGTAGACGCACACCTCGAGATCGGGAAAGTCGGAAAACACCGTCTTGATCTCGTCGGCGGAGTACTCCACCAGCGCCATCAACCGGATGTACTCGCCGAACAGCATCGCCTCGCCCTCGCCCATCAAATGCGAGCGCGAGCAGATGGTGCGGGTGGCGTCGCGCAGCGACAGGCCGCCGGCGAAGTACGCCGACGCCGCCTCGCCCAGCGACTGCCCGACCACCGCGGCCGGCTTGGCGCCGTGATGCTTGAGCAGCTCACCCAGCGCGATCTGGATCGCGAAGATGGTGACCTGGGTGGTCTCGATGCCGTAGTCCTGCGAGTCGTCCAGGATCAGCTCGAGCACCGAATATCCCAGCTCGTCCTGGACCAGCGCGTCGACCTTTTCGATCCACTCGGCGAACACCGGGTTGCGCAGGTACAGGCTCTTGCCCATCTTGCGGTGCTGGGCGCCGAAGCCCGCGAGCACCCAGACGGGACCGTTGGTCACCGGCCCGTCGACGCTGAACACATTCGGCGACTGCTTGCCCGCCGCGATCGCCCGCAGGCCCTTGATCGCTTCCTCGTGATTGTGGGCCAGCACCACCGCGCGGGAGCGGCCGTGGTTGCGCCGCGACAGCGACCGGCCGATCGACTCCAGCGACGACGCCTGACCTTCGGGGCTTTCCATCCAGTCGGCCAGCTCGGCGGCGGCGGCCTTCTTACGCGAGGTCAGGAACGCCGACACGGCCAACGGAATCCAGGGTGCCGAAACGTCTTGTGCCGCAAGATCTTCCAGCGCGGCCTCCTTGAGCCGCAGCGCTTCTTCGGTGACACCCGGCAGTTCGGGCTCCTCGTCCTCGTCGGCAGCGCGTGCGTCGGTGATGATGTTGCCGAAGTCGTCGAACCGCAGCGCGTGGCCTTCCAGCGCGGGCGTCTCGGACGGCGCCGCCTCGGCGGGCGCCGCCGGCTCGGGCTCGGGTTCCCGCGCCTCTTTTTCCACCACGTCGCGCGGCAACGTCTCACGCACGACCACGTGCGCGTTGGCGCCGCCGAAGCCGAAGCTCGACACCCCCGCCACCGCGTAGCCGCTGTACCGCGGCCAGTCGGTAACCGTGTCGATCACCTTCAGCCGCATCGCGTCGAAGTCGATGTAGGGGCTGGGCCCGGCGAAGTTGATCGACGGCGGCAGCTTGTCATGCTGCAGCGCGAGCACCACCTTGGCCATGCTGGCCGCACCCGCGGCCGACTCCAGGTGTCCGACATTGGTTTTCACCGCGCCGAGCAGTGCGGGCCGCTCGGCGGGCCGGCCTTTGCCGACGACGCGGCCCAGCGCCTCGGCCTCGATCGGGTCACCGAGGACGGTGCCGGTGCCGTGGGCCTCGATGTAGTCGACGGTGCACGGGTCGATCCCGGCGTCCTTGTAGGCCCGGCGCAGCACGTCGGCCTGGGCGTCCTGGTTGGGCGCGATCAGGCCATTGGACCGGCCGTCGTGATTCACAGCACTGCCGGCGATCACGGCCAGGATCTGGTCACCGTCTCGGCGGGCGTCGTCGACCCGCTTGAGCACCAGCATCCCGCCGCCCTCGGAGCGGGTGTAGCCGTCGGCGTCCGAGGAGAACGACTTGATCCGGCCGTCGGGGGCCAGCACCTGTCCGATCTCGTCGAAACCCAGCGTCACCACCGGGGTGATCAGCGCGTTGACCCCACCGGCCACCGCGACGTCGCATTCGCGCATTCGCAGGGCCTGCACCGCCTGATGGGTGGCCACCAGCGAGCTCGAGCAGGCGGTGTCGACCGCGACCGACGGGCCGCGGAAGTCGTAGAAGTAGGACACCCGGTTGGCGATGATCGAGGTGGCGGTGCCGGTGATCGCGTACGGGTGAGCGACCGTGGGGTCCGATACCGCCAGGAAGCTGTAGTCATTGTTGGAGACGCCGACGTACACGCCGACGGCCCCGCCACGCAGGCTCGACGCCGGGATGCGGGCGTGTTCGAGCGCCTCCCAGGTCAGCTCCAGCGCTATCCGCTGCTGCGGGTCGATGTTGTCGGCTTCGGTCTTGGCCACCGCGAAGAACTCCGAGTCGAAACCCTTGATGTCCTTCAGGTAGCCACCGCGGGTGCGCGCCTTGGCCACGCGTTCGGCCAGTCGCGGTTCTTCGAGGAATTCCGTCCAGCGGCCCTCGGGCAGGTCGGTGATGGCGTCGCGGCCCTCGAGCAGCGCCTGCCAGGTTTCGTCGGGGGTGTTCATGTCGCCGGGCAGCCGGGTCGACAGGCCCACGATCGCGATGTCGACCCGCTCGGCGGGACCGTTGCGGGTCCAGTCGGTGACGTCGACGCCGTCATCAGCCGTTTCGGGTTCGCCTTCGATGATCCGGGTGGCCAGCGACTCGATGGTCGGATGCTGGAAGGCCACCGCGACCGACAGCGTGACGCCGGTCAGGTCTTCGATGTCGGCCGCCATCGCCACGGCGTCGCGCGACGAGAGCCCCAGCTCCACCATGGGCACCGACTCGTCGATCGAGTCCGGCGACTTCCCGACTGCCTTACCCACCCAGTTGCGCAGCCACTGCCGCATCTCGGGGACGGTTGTTATGCGCCGCTCTCCCCCGAAAGTGGGTGGGGGTACCTCCGGCTCACGGGGGAGTGCCCCCACTGCATCGTCGCCGGCGCGCATCCCGGTCTTGTCGGCGGGCAGGTTCTCCTGCGGTTGGTCTATGTCAGCCATGGGTACCTCAGGACTCGGTGGCAAACGCCGTCGGGGAACCGACGCCGCTGCGCAGGCTGCCGTCGAGGTAGGCAGCCCGGCACGCGCGCCGTCCGATCTTGCCGCTGGAGGTCCGGGGAATCGTACCGGCCGACACCAACAGCAGGTCCCGCACGGTCACCCCATGTCCGACGGCGATGGCGGCACGGATGTCGTCGGCGATAGGCTGGTATTCCAATTTGTGCGTACCGGCAGCGCGTTCGGCGACGATCACCAGTTGCTCGGAGGTGTCCTCGGGGTCGAACTTCAGCCCGGCGTGCGGGTCGTCGAACACCTTCTGCGGCAGCTGGTTGGCGGGCACCGAGAAGGCGGCCACGTAGCCGACCCGCAAGGCCTTGTTCGACTCCTGCGCGGTGAACTCCAGATCCTGCGGGTAGTGGTTGCGGCCATCGATGATGACCAGGTCCTTGATCCGGCCCGCTATATAGAGGTGTCCATTGAAGTAGGTGCCGTAGTCGCCGGTGCGCACCCACAGTCCGTCGTCGGGGGCGCCCTCGGCGTGCGACTCGCTGATCCGCGACTTCAGGATGTTGCGGAATATCTGAGCGGATTCTTCTTCCTTGCCCCAATATCCGATACCCAGGTTGTTGCCGTGCAGCCAGATCTCGCCGATTTGCCCGTCCGGCAACTCACTGGCGGTGTCCGCGTCGACGATAACGGCCCATTCGTCGACGCCGACCTTGCCGGCCGAAACCTGCGCGACGGCGTTCGGCGCGTCGGCGGGCACCTCGACGAAACGCTGCTTGTTCAGCTCGTCGCGGTCGACGTGGATGACGGTCGGCGGCTCGTTGGGCGCGGTAGTCGAGACGAACAGCGTCGCCTCGGCCAGACCGTAGGACGGCTTGACCGCGGTCTCGGGCAGACCGTACGGCGCGAAGGCCTCGAAGAATTTGCGCATCGACGCCGGCGACACCGGCTCGCTGCCGTTGAGGATGCCCTTGACGTTGCTCAGGTCCAATGGTGGTTCGTCGTCGCGGGGCAGACCGCGCACCGCCGCATGCTCGAAGGCAAAGTTCGGTGCGGCGGAGAATGTTCCCCCGGTTTCGCCGGGCTTACGAGCGAGTTCGCGAATCCAGCGGCCGGGTCGGCGCACGAACGCGGCCGGGGTCATGAAGGTGAAGCTGTGGCCCAGCACCGACGTCAGCAGCACCGTGATCAGGCCCATGTCGTGGAAGAACGGCAGCCAGCTGACACCGCGGTCGCCTTCTTGCCCTTCCAGTGCATGGAGCACCTGCAGCACGTTGGTCGGCAGGTTCAGATGGGTGATCTGCACGCCGGTCGGAGTCCGGGTCGATCCGGAGGTGTACTGCAGGTAGGCCGTGGTGGACTCGTTGGCGTCGGGCTCCTGCCAGGTGGACGCGACCTCAGTGGGAACCGCGTCGACGGCGATCACCCGGGGCCGCTCCTTTGCCGAGCGGCTGCGGATGAACTTGCGTACCCCCTCGGCGGAGTCGGTGGTCGTCAGAATGGTCGACGGGGTGCAGTCGTCGAGTACCGCGTGCAGCCGGCCGACGTGGCCCGGCTCGGCCGGGTCGAACAGCGGCACCGCGATCCGGCCGGAGTACAGCGCGCCGAAGAAGGAGATCAGGTAGTCCAGGTTCTGCGGGCACAGGATGGCGATACGGTCGCCGGGCTGGGTGACCTGTTGCAGCCGGGCGCCGACGGCGCGGTTGCGCGCACTGAATTCCGACCACAGGATGTCGCGTTCGATGCCGTCCCGTTCGGTGGAGAAGTCCAGGAACCGGTAGGCCAGCTTGTCGCCACGCACCTTCGCCCATTTTTCGACATGACGCACCAGATTGGTGTTCTCCGGGAACCGGATTCGTCCATTCACGATGAACGGGTTGTGGTACGCCATGCCGCCCTCTCCTGTCACAACACTGCTTGGTCGGCTACGCCGACAGGGTTTACATCCTGGTCGGCTCCGCCGACGAGTTACATCCGTGCACGATCCAGCCCCTGATCGGCGCGAACACTCGCGGGCGCGCCGATCGTTGCCAGCTACGACCCCACAGGGTCATCCACATGCTCTTAAATTTCTCTTAATGTTACGGGCCGTGAGGCGTCAGACCAAATCACAAGGTACCGCTGATCCCATTACGATCGGGGCACTGGCGGCTGTGTGCCGCTGCCCCAATCTGCAAGCACCCGGGTGCTGCGGTGCCTGGGCCCGTCCCCGCCCGCGGTTGTTCGGGCCACCCGTCCCATCTCAGCCGTGTTTGGGATGCGGCGCCTTGTCGATGAGGTCATGAGCCCAGTTCAGCGTCCATTGCGTAGCCGGCTGCCCGTCGGAGTTCCAGAATTCGGGGGTGGCGTACATCGCGTGGACCGGTTGGCCGGCCCCGCCGGCCAACGTGTTGAGGGTGGTCGGCAGGTTGGCGGGACTGAATGCCTCCTGCGGGGCGGCACAAATCAGATCGCCCTGGGCACAGATCTCGTTGGTGCGACTGTCGAGCGCGCCGAAACCGCCCGGGCGTGCCCCCGTCATCGTCAGGCCGAGCCCGGACAGCACCGGCACCTCATGAAGGGTGACCTCGGCGCCCTCACCCGGGGGGCTGGGCGGGATGTCGTTGCCGACCCCCGGTTGACGACGGCCATCGGCGATCAGCGTCACGCCCAGCACCAGGTCGTCATCGACCGGGCCGCGGCCGTTGCCGATATCGCTGGCCACATCGCCGGCGATCACCGCCCCCTGCGAGAAGCCGATGATCACGTAGCTGGTCAACGGGCACTTGTTGGTCATGTCCGTCATGGCCTGCACCATCGCCCGAGTGCCCTCAGCCCGGCTTTCGTTGTAGGACATCTGACCGTCGGAACTGAGCGGATTGTGGAACTGCGCGGTGTAGGGAACCGTGTACGTCTGCACCCGCGACCCGGGGAAATCCTGGGAGATCGGCCCGGTCACATTGAGCAGCAACGCCTTCGGGAACTGCACCGGGTTGAGCGGATTGTCCTGCGGTGACGACTCCCAGGTACCCGGCACGGAGATCAACTGAGCGTCCGGGCAGGACGCGTCCTGGAAAGCGGGCCGGGGCTTGCGTGGGTGAGAGGTGGTGGGACCCGGGGTCAGCACCCCGGGCGGTACCGCGCTGGGCGGTACTTCCTGGCGCCGCAGCATGACCACGCCGGCGACGATGACAAGTGCGACGACCGACGCCAGGGCGCCGGCCGCAACCCAGGCGAGGATTCGTTGGCGGCGTCTTCTGCGCCGGGAGTTGGTAGCCATGTTCTCCTGCTAGCAGCGTCGGTAAGTCTGAGCACAGCGTGCGGGCGGTGGCAGTGTCGCGCGTGCCCGCCGCCCGAGCCGCCCGAAGTCACCACACCGCGTCGGCACACGGTGGCGCGGCCCTCTGCTGCACCCCATACACGGTACCGGCTGGTGACGTAGTTCCGTCCCGGACGATGCTCCCGCCGCGCGTGCCCCGGGGCCGGCTAGGTGGATCCGCCCGTCGGCTCGCTAGCGGATCGCGCCGACGATATCGCCGGACATGGCGCCCAGCTGTGCCGACCACGAGCCCCAGCCGTTATCGCCGCCGCCAGGGAAGTCAAAGTGACCGTTGTGCCCGCCGACGTTGCGATACTGCTGGTAGAACGACCTACTGTCACCCATCGCCGCGCCGGCCTGACCGATCATGGCGGCAGGATCACTGGCGCCCAGGTTGGTCGGACTCCATACCCACACCCGGGTGTTGTTCTGCGCCAGCAGAGCGACATGCACGCACGGGTCGTGCCACTTCCACCGGCCCAGTTGTGGGGCACCCCACATGCCGTTGCCGTCCACACCGCCGAACTCCTGCAGCCCGGCGAGGATCGCGCCGTTGGTGGTGGTGCTCGACGGGTACAGGAATCCGGAGAGCGATCCGGCGAAGCCGAACCGGTCCGGGTGGAACGCGGCCAGCGCCATTGCGCCATAGCCGCCCTGAGATGCGCCGACGGCGGCGTGACCACCGGGTGCCAGGCCCTTGTTAGCCGCCAGCCAATCGGGAAGCTCGCTGGACAGGAAGGTTTCCCACTGCTTGCTGCCGTCCTGTTCCCAGTTGGTGTACATGCTGTAGGCACCGCCGGCCGGGGCGACCACCGAGATTCCCTTGCCGGCCAGGGTGTTCATCGCGTTACCTGCGGTAACCCAGTTGCTGACATCCGGGCCGGCGTTGAAGGCATCCAGCAGATACACCGCGTGCGGGCCGCCGCCCAGGAACGCGACCGGGATGTCGCGGCCCATCGCGCCCGACGGCACCATCAGGGTCTCGTAGGGGGCGGCTTTGGCCGTGCCCGACGATCCAGCAGCCGCGGTGACACCGCCCAACGCGATCGATACCACCGCAACGCAGAGCAGCCGTAGCAACACCGAGAGACCCCTCATGTCCACCTCCATCGTGTATCGCTGCGTGCCCGCAGCGCCCGACCGTGCGGCGGGTTCGAGGCACGCCCCGGCCCGCAAGGTAGCTAACCACACCGCACACAACGGGATAAAGGGGAGATAACGCAGAAATGACCAACGGCGGCGACCCCGAAGGGCCGCCGCCGTTGACTGCCGGTTATCGGACGCCGTTGCGGCGCCCAGGGCGTCTAGGTGCCCTGCGTGGTGCCGTTGCCGCCGCCGGGTGTCGCGCCCAGCGTGTGCTGCAGGTCCGGCTTCATCGCGTTGAGCTGCGCGCCCCAGTACTCCCAGCTGTGCGTGCCGTTGTCGTCGAAGTTCCACACGGCGTTGTGCCCACCGGCCGCGTTGTAGGCGGTCTGGAACTTCAAGTTGCTGGTCCGCACGAAGCCCTCGAGGAACTTGGCGGGCAGGTTGTCGCCACCCAGGTCGGACGGTTTGCCGTTGCCGCAGTACACCCAGATGCGGGTGTTGTTGGCGACGAGCTTGCCCACCTGCAGCGTCGGGTCGTTGCGCTGCCACGCCGGGTCATCCTTCGGACCCCACATGTCGGAGGCCTTGTAGCCGCCCGCGTCGCCCATGGCCAGACCGATCAGGGACGGCCCCATCGCCTGCGACGGGTCCAGCAGCGCCGACAGCGATCCGGCATAGATGAACTGCGCCGGGTGGTACGCGGCCAGGACCAACGCCGACGAGCCAGCCATCGACAGACCCACAGCAGCGCTGCCGGTCGGCTTGACCTGCCGGTTGGCCGATAGGTACTGCGGCAACTCGCTGGTCAGGAAGGTCTCCCACTTGTAGGTGGTGCAGCCGGCCTTACCGCAGGCCGGGTTGTACCAGTCCGAGTAGAAGCTGGACTGCCCGCCGACCGGCATGACCACCGAGAGGCCCGACTGGTAATACCACTCGAACGCCGGGGTGTTGATGTCCCAGCCGTTGAAGTCATCCTGGGCGCGCATGCCGTCCAGCAGGTACACCGCCGGCGAGTTCGCCCCGCCACTTTGGAACTGGACCTTGATGTCGCGGCCCATGGCCGCCGAGGGCACCTGCAGGTATTCCACCGGCAGGCCCGGCCGCGAGAACGCATTCGCGGTCGCCGAACCGCCAGTGACGTCAACGACACCGACCAGACCCGCCAGCAGGGCCGCGCCAGCGGCTCCCACCATGAGTCGGCGCGGCATACCCGTCACGGCGCCACGAAACCTGTCAACAAGCTTCATCCTTGCTTCCTCATCCTCAATCTTTTAGGCGCATCCGGTGGATAGGGCGCATCCTCAACTACGTCAGACTGCGCGCGCTCGGCGTCGCAGTGCCCGTGTAGTCAACCACAACTTGGGGTCGGTTCTCTCATCGAGCACCGCGCCGAAAGCGTTACCGGGCCCCGATTCCGGATGATTTTCGCGCCGGATGCGGCGGCCCGAGATCTCGTTTCCGCATGTGCCCGGGGTCCGGTGGCCGCTGGTGACGGCTCAAATGTGATGTTGCTGTCAGTCTCGCCTCACGCCGCGGCACCCGCGTAGCGGACGCCCGATCGTAGATGGGCCGAAATTCTTCGCGGTACGGCCCGCGCGGCCCCGGCATTCGGGCCGGATCGCTGACCCCGAATCACTCCCGAGCCGGGGCCGGCGGCACGTCGGGCACCTCGAGCCCGCACCTGATGAGTTCGTTGAGCGGCACCCGGTCAATCCGGTACCTGGTGAACTCGAAGGAGTGCACCACGTTGGACACAAAACGACGCACGGTCAACGGCGCGCGCACCGAGTTCAGCACCGCCTGGGTCGCAGGACACCGCAGGGCCGCCTCCGCCTGCGCCACCCAGGCCGGGTCGAGGTACCCCGGAACACCCGGATACCACTTCACCCACGGACCGTCGGCGATCACCCAGTCGGGGAACAGGTTCTTGTCGTGGCCGATCCGGCCGTGCTTCAACCGCTCGGTATGTTGAGCCAGCGGGTTCGCCAACCCGATTTGGTCGAGCACCCTGACGTCGAGACCCACGTTCATGCCCAGCATCCCCAAATTGGTGAAAAACACCGCGTGCTGCGGCTTTTGAGTCGCCGGGATACCGGGAGCGGTTCCCGGCGGGATCATCGGCACCAGATCCCACTGGTTGTAGTTGCCCGACGGCAGCAGCAGCGCGCCTTCGGGGGTGTTGTCGAGCGCGGTCAGGACGGCGGCCATCCGCGGGTAATCGAGGTAGTCGGCGGCGGTCAGCGGATGGGCGTGTCCGGTGGCCTGCGCGTAGAAGCGGCGCTCGTCGACGATGCCGGTATAGGTGACGTGCGTGGCGTCGTCGCCCATCCCCGGCGAATTCGCTGCCCACAGCGACCAGCCCGCCACACCCAGCCAGAGGATGCTGACCCCACCGGCCAGCCAGTAACCAGTCTCCTTGGAGAAGTCCTTGCCATCGGGCAGTAACACCGGAATTACCGCCACCGGAGCCAGCAAGCAGAAGAGCGGCGCCAGCAACACGCGGCCGTGCATGAAATCGCCGCCTTGCCGGATCCAGTACAGCGCCTGCAGCAGGCCGCTGCCGACCATGAAGGCCACCACCGCAGCCGGGCTCTGCACCGCCCGCGCCACCCGCCCGTAGTCGGGCGCCACCACCGGACGCAGGAACGACGGCCTGCGACGAGCCAGCATCAGAGCCAGGCCAAGGGGCACCAAGAGCACGATCGGCACCCACAGGGCGTAGGGCCGGCTGAAATTCGAGAGATAGATCATGCCCTGCGACCACTTGTCGCCGGCGGCGTCCTTGGCCAGCGCGGTACCCGGCACCAATAACGCGTAGTAGCCCATCCGGAAGATCTGGTAGGCGACCGGCAGAAAGCCGCCGGCCACCACGATCAGCACCCGGCGGCGCCAGGTCCGCGCCGCGACCAGCATCATGATCAAGGCCAGACCGCCCAGCAGCGCCAGCTCCGGTCGGACCAGCACGCTGCATCCCGCGACGAAGGCCAGCGCACCGATGAACACCCGACCGTGGGGACGGACCCGCAGCGGCTGCGCCCAGCACACCATCAGCCACCACAGCAGCCCGAGATAGGTCAGCACCAGCCCGCTTTCCAGCCCTGAGGTGGCAAAATCTCGCGCCGGTGGCACCGCGATGTAGACCAGCGCGCCGGCCGGCAACATGATCGCCCGGCGGCCGCGCAGGCTGGGTGCATACAACCTTCCGGTGCCGAGCATCTGCAGCGCCACCCCCAGCAACGACAGCACCAGGGCCACGGCCAGCGCCACATATTCCAGCCGCATCGGCCCGCCCACCCAGCTGGCCAGGTAGAGCAAATAGGTCCACGCTGTCGAGGTGTTGGCCTCCACCCGCTCACCCATGTTGAACACCGGCCCGTTGCCGGCCAACAGGTTGCGCACCGTGCGCAACACGATCAGCCCGTCGTCGGCGATCCACCGTCGTTGCCACGCACCCCATCCGAACAGCACGCAGACCACCGCCACGCTGACCCACAGACTGATCCGGACCACCGGCTCATAGGGAAAGGCCGGCCACCTGACCCGCCGGACTGCGGGCCTGCGGGCCAGCGCGCTGGCCCGTAGGGCCTTGAATCTCGAACTAGCCGAAGGCAACAGCGGCCCCAACTGTTCCTATCCACGCCAGCGCCAGCAACTGCAACACCCGGTCGCGCAGCGCGATGTCTTCGGGCTCCCCGGCCAGCCCCCCGTCGACGTCCACGGCGTAGCGCAGGATCGCGATGGTGAACGGGACCATCGACACCGCATACCACGACCCCGAGTAGCGGTCGCGTTCGAACGCCCACAACCCGTAGGACACCACCACGGCGGTGGCCGAGAGCGTCCAGACGAATCGAAGATAGGTGCTGGTATAGCTCTCCAGCGACTTGCGGATCGCCGCGCCGGTGCGCTCGGCCAGCTGCAGCTCGGCGTAACGCTTGCCGGCCACCATGAACAGCGACCCGAACGCCGCCGTCAGCAAGAACCACTGGGACAGCGGAATATCAGCAGCAGCACCGCCTGCGATGGCGCGGATCAGATACGCCGACGACACGATGCAGATGTCGATCACCGCTTGGTGCTTGAGGCCGTAGCAGTACCCCAGTTGCATGGCCAGGTAGACGGCCATCACCACGGCCAGGCTGGGGGTAAGCCACCAGGCAATGGCCAGCGAGGCCACCCCCAGCACCGCCGCGACCGCGTAGGCCAGCCATTCGGGCACCACGCCGGCGGCGATCGGGCGGAACCTCTTGGTGGGGTGCTCGCGATCAGCCTCCACATCGCGCACGTCGTTGATCAGGTAGATCGCCGAGGCGGCCAGGCTGAACACCACGAATGCGACCGAAACCTTGGTCAGCACCTCGGCGTAGTCGTATCGGACGCCGCGGCCCGCCGCGGCCAGCGGCGCGGCCAGCACCAGGACGTTTTTCACCCACTGCCGCGGGCGCATCGCCTTGACGACACCGACAACCAGGTTGGCCGGAGGCCCGGTCACCACGTCTTCACTCATATCGACACACCCCTCTGCAGGCCGACGTCGAGTCGCACTGCAACGGCCGCGACGGCGGCGCCGAGCGCCACACCGGCGGCGACGTCGCTCGGGTAGTGCACCCCCAGCAGTATTCGGGACAGGGCCATCGGTGGCACCAGCGCCGCCGCGCCAAGCCCGATGGGCAGGCCGGCGGCCCTGCTCATCAGGATGGCCGCGGCCGTGGTGGAGGTGGCGTGCGCCGACGGGAAGCTCAACTGACTTGGCGTGCCGACGTTCACGGCTACGGCCGGGTGATGGGGCCGTTTGCGCCGGACCACCCGCTTGACCAATACCGCGGCCGCGTGGGCCGCGAAGGCGCCGCCACCGGCGACCAGCCAGCCCCGGCGTCTCCGCGGGGAAAGCACCGCGCCGAGTGCCGACAAGGCCAGCCAGCCGATGCTGTGTTCGCCGAAGTAGGAAAGCCCCTGGGCCACCGTCAGCGCCTCCGGTCGCTCATTCAGTGCTGACTGTACGGCCACAATTGCAGCGACTTCGCCGCTCGCCGGCGCCTCCAGCGGACGGGCTTCAGGCATGTCGGTGCTCTTGGTTTTCCGCCGTGAAGAGCACCGTCTCCCACTTCTGCTTGCTGGACAGCACGGGCAACGCGGCGCGGTAGACCCTGCGCATCTCGTCGAAGCGCCGGGTCAGCTGACGCTGGCGGCGCAGCGACTGCCACAGCAGCGCGAACATCTTGGCCCGATCGCGCTGACGGTAGACCACTCCGCACCCGTCGGCTGTCGTGACCGTGACCCCGTCGACCGTGCACAACCGGAACCAGCGGGCGTCTTGGGTCGGCACGTTGAACTCGGGGCGCGCATGGTGGGCCGGGTCGGCGGACTTGAGGTTGTGCACGATGCCCCGGCCCAGCCGGTAACCAATGGTCAGGGGGTTCACCGGCGGCTTCATCACCTTGTTCTTGTGCAACGGCGGCGGCAGCTCGCTGGCGGCGGGCAGCACGACCGCATCGGGATAGGCCTTGCGGATGCGGTGTATTTCCGGCAGCGCCGATTCGAGGATGGAGAAGATGTGCTCGGGGCCGGCCAGGAAGTCGTCGATGGCCTTGTTCTGAATTGCCACCGTCGAATATTCAAGGCAGGCAAGGTGTTTCAGGGTCGCCTTGAGGTGGCTGCGGACCAGGCCGGTGATGTCACCGTCCCAGTGCATCGCCGCCGCCACCAGTCGGTTACGCAGGTGGAAGTAGGCCTGCCAGTCGATGGCGTCGTCTTTGTCGCTCCAGGCCATGTGCCAGATCGCCGCGCCGGGCAGCGTGACCGTGGGATAGCCGTGTTCGGCCGCCCGCAGGCCGTAGTCGGCGTCGTCCCATTTGATGAACAACGGCAGTGGCTGGCCCAGATCCTCGGCCACCTGGCGCGGGATCATGCACGTCCACCAGCCGTTGTAGTCGACGTCGATGCGCCGGTGCAGCAGCTTGCTCTTGTCCTCTTTGTCGCCCAGCGGGTATTCGGCGAAGTCGTGGTCGTATTCGGCATGTGGGGCGGCGGTCCACATGAAGTTCGAGCGGTTGACGACTTCGCCCATGATGTGCAGATGCGAGGGCTCCTGCAGGTTGAGCATCTGCCCACCGACCAGCATCGGGCCCTTGGCGAAGCGGTGCATGGCCAACACCCGCAGGATGGAGTCCGGCTCGATGCGGATGTCGTCGTCCATGAACAGGATCTGCTGGCAGTCGGTGTTTTTCAGCGCCTCGTACATCACCCGGCTGTAGCCACCGGAACCGCCGAGGTTGGGCTGGTCGTGAATAGAGAGTCGCCCGCCCAACCGCTGGGCGGCGGCGGGGAAGTCCGGATGGTCGCGGACTTTGCGGGTGCCCTGGTCGGGCACGATCACAGCACCGATCACCTGGTCCACCAGCGGGTCTGCGGTGAGTTCGGCCAGCGCGTTGACGCAATCCGCGGGGCGGTTGAAGGTGGGGATGCCGACGGCGATGTTGGCGGTGCCCGGGGCGGGGATGGGCGCGTACCAGCCACCATTGAGCAGGGTGACCGCGGTGTCGGTGGTGATGTCGAACCAGATCCAGCCACCGTCCTCGAACGGTTGCAGCCCCACTTCGACCTCGACGACCTGCGGCTGGTCCTGAGCGCCGGCGAACGCCCGCCCCTCGACGAAGATGCGCGCACCGGTGGCCTTGGTTCGGTAGACGTCCAGGCGCCCCGCTCCGGTGAGCTCGACGCGCAGCACCACAGACGTGCAGATCGACCAGCGTCGCCAGTAGCTGGCCGGGAACGCATTGAAATAGGTGGCGAACGACACCTCTGACTCGGCGCCGATCTGCAACGAGGTGCGGCTCGTGGCGTGCGCGCGCCGCGCGTTGGTGGTCGACTCCTCCAGGTACAGCTTGCGCACGTCGAGCGGTTCGCCCGGCCGCGGCAGGATGATGCGGGACAGCAGGCTGTCGGCGGTCATACCCGCGCGCCTCCGTCCAGATCGGCGCCGTCGCGCAGGTGCGGCGCAAGGACGTTTTCGTACATGCTCAAAGCGCTGGCAATGGCCATATGCATATCCAGATACTGGTAGGTGCCCAGGCGACCGCCGAACAAGACCTTCGCCGCCGCGGTCTCGGACTTCGCCCTGGTCCGGTAGGCGGCCAACAGGGCGCGGTCGGCCTCGGTGTTGATCGGATAGTAGGGCTCGTCGTCGGCTTCGGCGAACCGGGAGTATTCGCGCATGATCACCGTTTTGTCCGTCGGGTAATCGCGCTCGGGGTGAAAGTGCCGGAACTCGTGGATGCGGGTGTACGGGACGTCGAGGTCGTTGTAATTCATCACCGGCGTGCCCTGAAAATCACCGCAGTCGGGCAGCACTTCCACCTCGAAGTCCAGGGTGCGCCAGCCCAACCGGCCGTCGGCGTAATCGAAGTAGCGGTCGATCGGACCGGTGTAAACGACCGGGGCATCCGGACTGGCTGCGCGCAGTGCGTCGCGAACGTCGAACCAGTCGGTGTCCAATCTGACCTCGATGCGGTCGTCGGCGGCCATATTCTGCAGCCACGCCGTGTACCCGTCGACCGGCAGGCCCTCATAGGTGTCGCTGAAATACCGGTTGTCGAAGGTGTAGCGCACCGGCAGCCGGGTGATGTTGGACGCGGGTAGTTCCTTGGGGTCGGTCTGCCATTGCTTGGCGGTGTAGCCCTTGACGAACGCCTCGTAGAGCGGTCGGCCGATCAGTGAGATGGCCTTCTCTTCGAGGTTCTGCGCGTCGGCGGTGTGGATTTCGGAGGCCTGTTCGGCGATCAGCCGGCGCGCTTCGGTAGGGGTGAAGTATCTGCCGAAGAACTGCGACACCAGGCCCAGACCCATCGGGAACTGGTAGGCCTGCCCGTTGTGCATCGCGAACACCCGATGCCGGTAGTCGGTGAAGTCGGTGAACTGCCGCACGTAGTCCCATACCTTCTTATTGGAGGTGTGGAACAGGTGCGCACCGTACTTGTGAACCTCGATGCCGGTCTGTGGCTCCGGCTCGGAGTAGGCGTTGCCGCCGATATGCGGGCGGCGCTCGACAACGAGGACCCGCTTGCCGAGTTGAGTAGCCACGCGCTCGGCGATCGTCAGGCCGAAGAATCCGGAACCGACGACGAAGAGGTCGAAACGTGCGGTCATCGGTTGCCTAGGTTATCCGACCCCGCCGCCAAAACCCGACTTGGCGGCTCGCCCGAGTGAGGGTTCTCGCAGGTTTTGGGCAAGTACGCAGGTTCTCATGTCCGTCGCCAGCGCAACATCGCACCTTTGGTGCGATTGCCTCACGATTCGATATAGCCACTCTAGTCACATAAACCTCACTCGTACCATCGACCTTGTGGGTTTCCTTCCGTCGATGACGGGCAGGGAGCCGACGCGATAAATAGTCCAGATTGAGGAGACTTCCGTGCCGAATCGACGCCGACGCAAGCTCTCGACCACCATGAGCGCAGTCGCGGCCCTGGCAGTTGCGAGTCCTTGTGCATACTTTCTCGTTTACGAATCGACCGCGGGAAGCAAACCGCCCGAGCACCACGAGTTTGTCCGTGCGGCAAGCGTGGCCGATTTGCCCGGTGAGCTGATGTCGGCCCTGTCGCAAGGGCTTTCGCAGTTCGGTATCAACCTGCCGCCGGTGCCGAGCCTGACCGGCGGCAGTGCCGCCGGTACCGGTCTGACCAGTCCGGGCCTGACCAGTCCGGGCCTCACCAGCCCGGGGCTGACCAGCCCGGGGCTGACTAGTCCGGGTCTCACCAGCCCGGGCCTGACCAGCCCGGGCCTGACCAGCCCGACGGGTTTGACGCCGTCGACACCGGGATCGCTGGCCCTGCCGGGTACCACGTTGACGCCACCGACACCGGGGACAGCGGTGAATCCCGCGCTGACCAGCCCCACCGGAGCGACGCCCGGCCTGACCAGCCCGACGGGGCTGGACCCGGCACTCGGCGGCGGCGCCAACGAGATTCCCATCACGACACCGGCCGGGCTGGACCCGGGGGCCGACGGCACCTACCCGATCCTGGGAGACCCGTCGTTGGGCTACGGGCCGGGAACCGGCTACGGGCCGGCGACCAGCCCGATCGGCACCGGCGGCGGAGCAGGCAGCAGCGGCGGCGGCGGGCTCCTCAACGACGTGATGCAGGCGGCCAATCAGCTGGGCGCCGGGCAGGCCATCGACCTGCTGAAGGGGGTGCTGATGCCGTCGATCATGCAGGCCATCCAGAACGGCGGCGCGGCGGCGCCGGCGGCTGGCGCACCTGCCATCGGTGCACCCGCCGTGGCCCCGCCCGCGGTGCCGGCGGCCGCCGCACCGGTGGTGGCACCACCGGTAGCGCCGACCACACCGGTCGCCTGAAGCCCGGCAGCCTCGAGAAGAACCTAGGGACCTGTCACCTGACGACACCGCAGAGTAGCCCCGGACGCCAGACCGTCCAGCACGTCAACACTCTGCGGTGTCGTCGACAGGTTTTCCACACAAATACCGTGTCGTCTCATTAGAAACATTAGACACACAAGTAACATCAGCTGGTGGCGTCTCGCAGCCGTGCCCCGACAATGCTGGTCACCGCTGTCGCCGCCACGGCGGTCATCGTCTCGTGGGTGCTGAACCGTCCTCCTCACAGCACCCATGAGCGACCGCCGGCGCCGGACACCCAGCTCGTCGAGCAGCCGCTGATCGGCCTCGGCGGCGGCGTCACGGTACGCGAACTGACTCAGGACACGCCGTTTTCGTTGGTCGCATTGACCGGTGACCTGGCCGGTACCTCGACGCGCGTGCGGGCCAAACGCCCCGACGGATCGTGGGGGCCTTGGTACCAAGCCGAGTATGAAACCGCGGCGCCCGACTCACCAGGCTCCGACCCCGGTGAGGGGCCGCGCAGCACCGATCCGGTCTTCGTCGGCAGCACCACGACCGTCCAAGTCGCGGTCACCCGCCCGGTCGACGCGCCGGTGACCCAGCCGCCGGTCGCTGCCGAAACGAACCCGGCCGGCCTGGGCTATCGTCCGGCCACCAAGGAGCAGCCGTTCGGTCAGAACATCTCCGCGATCCTCATCTCGCCACCGCGGGCGCCGGCCCGGACGCAATGGACACCACCGACCGGGGTCACCATGCCCGGCCAGGCGCCGCCCATCATCAGCCGCGCGGAATGGGGAGCCGACGAATCGCTGCGCTGCGGCAGCCCGCAATACGACCGGGCGGTTCGTGCCGCGGTGGTCCACCACACCGCCGGCAGCAACGACTATTCGCCCCTGGAGTCGGCCGGAATCGTCAAGGCGATCTACACGTATCACAGCAAGACGCTGGGCTGGTGCGACATCGCCTACAACGCGCTCGTCGACAAGTACGGCCAGGTGTTCGAGGGCAGCGCCGGGGGCCTCACCAAACCGGTCGAGGCATTCCATACCGGTGGATTCAACCGCGACACCTGGGGCGTGGCGATGATCGGCAACTTCGACGACGTGGCGCCGACACCGCTGCAACTCCGCGCCGTCGGGCGACTGCTCGGCTGGCGGCTGGGCATGGACGACGTCGACCCCAAGGGCACCGTGGAACTGGAGTCTGCCGGCAGCTCCTATACCACTTATCCGGCTGGTGCGATAGCGCGGTTGCCGGCTGTCTTCACCCACCGCGACGTCGGCAACACCGACTGCCCGGGCAATGCCGGCTACGCCCTGATGGATGAAATCCGCGACATCGCCGCACATTTCAACGACCCCCCCGAGGAGTTGCTCAAGGCGCTGGAGGGCGGCGTGATCTACGAACGCTGGCAGGCGCTGGGTGGGATGAACAGCGTGCTGGGCGCACCGACCTCGCCGGAGGCCGAGGCGGCCGGAGCGGCGCGGTACGTAACCTTCGCCAAGGGAGCGATGTACTGGTCACCCGAAACCGGCGCGCAGCCGGTCACCGGCGCGATTTACGACGCCTGGGCTTCGCTGAGCTACGAACGCGGGCCGCTTGGCCTGCCGACCAGCGCCGAGATACAGGAGCCGCTGCGGATCACGCAGAACTTCCAGCACGGAGTGTTGAACTTCGAACGGCTCACCGGCAACATCACCGAGGTCGTCGACGGGATCACATCACCGCTGTCGACCCAACCCCCGAGCGGCCCCATGGTACCTCCCGAACACTTCTCGCTCCCAACGCATCCAGTGAACTGAGGTCCGGCTACTCTGCGTCGTGTGCGCGAGACGCCATATCTGACGATCGATCTGGCTCGGGTGCGCGACAACCTCCAAGCGCTGCGAGCCGCCCTGCCGGAGGCTTCGATTCGCTATGCGGTCAAAGCGAACCCGGGCGAACCCATCCTACGGCTGCTCGCGGGCGAAGGCGCCGCATTCGACGTCGCTTCGGTCGGTGAGATCCACGCGTGCCGTTCCGCCGGGATCGACGGTAGCCTGCTGGCGTTTGGCAACACCATCAAGAAGCCGGCCGCGGTCGGCCATGCGTATGCCGGCGGGGTACGGCGGTTCGTATTCGATACCCCCGAAGATCTGGCCGCGATCGCCGAGCATGCTCCCGGAGCCAGCGTGGAATGCCGTATCGCGCCGGCGTTTCCGTCGTCTGTCACGCCGTTCGGGCACAAATTCGGGTGTGCTCCCGACGGGGCCGCGAATCTGCTGACGCGTGCCCGGCGACTGGGGTTGCGCCCGGCCGCCATCGCCTTCCACGTCGGTTCCCAACAACTCGACCCCGCAGCGTGGGATCTTGGGATACGTTGTTGTGCAGACATTTTCGAACAGTATGGGGGCGCGTTGGAGGTCAACGCCGGGGGCGGTTTCCCGATCCCGTATGCGACCGATGCGCCGAAGCTGCCGGTCCTTGCTGACACCATTACTTCCGCGCTGACGCGCTATTTCGGCGCCGATCGTCCCCGGCTCGTGGTAGAGCCGGGCCGGTTGCTCGTCGGTTCGGCGGGCATCATTGCCGCCGAGGTGGTCTCGGTGCGAACCGGTACCGAGGGCCGGCGTTGGGTGTACCTCGACATCGGCCGTTACGGCGGTCTTGCCGAGACCGAGAACGAATACCTCCGATATCGCCTGCGTACCGACCGTGACGGCGACCCTGCCGCCGATGCCGTGGTGGCCGGACCGACCTGCGACGGCGACGACGTGCTCTACCGAAGCTATGCCCTTCCGGTGACGCTGCGCGCCGGCGACGGTGTCCAGATCGAGGACGCCGGAGCCTACACCGCGAGCTACGCCTCGGCGGGATTCAATGGATTTTCGCCGTTGCCAACGTATTTCACGAACGATACCGGACCCGGCATAGCCCGCACGATCATCGAGGAGCTGGCGCCGGGGCTGAGCCGACATTGGCAGGTCGACGACGTCATCTGCGATGTGCGTACCGAGTTCCAGGAATTGGTGATCGGGCGAACGGCGCAGGGTGTCACCTTGTTCAGCGGCGGCGAACGGCAGAGCACCGAGTTCAGCCAGCTCGTGTATCACGAGGCGTTGCTGGTCCCGGCACTGCTGCTGGCGGAGCGGATCGACCGAGTACTGGTCATCGGTTCCGGCGAAGGCGTGGTGAGTCAGCTGGCCGTCGCGGCCGGGGCATCGCATGTCGATCACGTCGACATCGATCGCGATGCCGTTCGGCTCTGCGCCGAGCACCTGCCCTACGGCTACGCGGTCAGCGAATTGCACCAGGCTGAAAGAGGTTTAGGCCCGGTCACCGTGCATTACCGCGACGGATGGGAGTTCGTGCAGCAGTCCACCGAATGCTACGACGTCGTCGTGTTCGATCTGCCCGACGAGCGCACCGGGCCCGCCCAGCACAACCGGTTGTACGACGTCGACTTCCTCAGGCGATGCCGCGCAATCGGCCATGTCGTCGTGTCCCAAGCCGGCTGCCCGACACTGTGGCGCAACGCGTCACTGCGCCGGTCTTGGCGGCGCTTTCACGAAACCTTCGACACCGTGGTCTATTTCGGTAGCGACGAGCACGAGTGGGCCTTTCTGTCCGGCCTTTGCGGTCCCATTCCCGAAGATCCCATCGCGGCGATGACGGCGCGATTGCCCGGGTTGGCGTACCGGCCCCGCACCATCGACGCCGACTCGCTGGCCGGCTGCACGGTTGCACCCAAATCACTGCGCGGCTAGGTGGTGAAAGAGACCACCCCGCAAGACTCTAAGACCCACGGCGGTTGTCGTCGAGACGCAGGTTAGCCCGAAGTCCACTCGCACTTTTCCGCGGCTGCGCGGAACTCGCTGTCGCCTCACAGAATCGCCACCGCGACCACGATGCCTAGTGCGAACTGCGCCGCCGCCACGATAAGACACTCGTAGCTGTATTCGTCGGCCTGGAACAGCGTATCCATGTCGATTCCGATGACCAGGGTCGCGATCCGCATCATCACCACCTGCGCGGCGATGCCCACGACGCCGAAGGTCGCTGACGCCAGCAATCCCTCGCCGAGCCTGCCCGACGACGAATAGATCGCCAGCACCACGATGAGCGCCATGCTCACCATCCCGGCGGCGGCCACAATGATGGCGTTGGGCTTTCCGGCGCGAACCATCTTGCGCAGCGGCCCGGGCGTCGTGAAGTCGATCGCATGAAACCCGATGATCATGAGCACCAGGCCCAGAATCGAGTACAAGACGACGGCGCCGACCCCGCGACCGAGCCAACTCCAGTAGTCCGAATGCAGCGCCACGATGGATGTCGTCATCGAAGATCAGCTCCGTTCAGTTCAGCGGAAAGTTCATCCGGCGGACATGTTCACTTCAGCGGAATCCGGTGTGGGACAAAGGCGGCGCCATCGTCGGTGACCAGTCCGGCGGTCTCCCGGATACCGAGACCGGCCGACGTGTCACCGACGATCCAGGCGCCCAACGCGGGACGCATATCGTCGAATTCCGGTAGCGGATCCAGCAATTGGTAGACGAAGCCCTCTTCGCCGTAGACGCCGCCGGTGGCGGTCTGCATACCGGCGCCGACGATCGTGATGTTGGCGCCTTCGCGACCCAGCTTGGGTTTGCGAACGTATTCGGTGAGTTCGTGCGGGTCGTCGATGTAGGCGGGCAGCAGGTTCGGGTGCCCGGGATACATCTCCCACAACACCGCCAGGATCGCCTTGTTGGATAACAGTGCCTTCCACAACGGCTCGATCCACATCGTCTGCGGCAGGCTTGATACCACGTGCTTGCCGAACTCGTCATCGAGCACCCATTCCCACGGGTGCAGTTTGAAGATGGCCTCGATCGGCGCCTCTTCCAGATCGACGAATCGCTGCAGCGCGGCATCCCAGCCGACGTCTTCGATCATCAAGCCGACGGTCTGAAAACCGGCTTCAGCCGCGGTCTCCTGCAGGTACGTCGTCGTGATCTGGTCTTCGCCGGTTGCTTCCACGCCCGACCAGGTGAAGTGGAGTTCGTTGCCGGGCAACAGCTCGGCGACCGCCTTCCAGCGGTCGACGAGCTGTTCGTGCAACGAGTTCCACTGGTCGTCGGCGGGGAACTTATCCTTCAGCCAGTACCACTGCAGGATTGCGGCTTCCAGCAGTGTGGTCGGGGTGTCGGCGTTGTATTCGAGCAATACAGCCGGCCGGCGACCGTCGTAACGTAAGTCGAAGCGGCCGTAAACATGTGGATCGGAGCGCCGCCACGATTCGGCGATCGACGGCCAACTCCATTCGGGCAGACCGAAATCGGCGTACCGCTCCATCAGAACCACCTGCTCGACGGCATTCAGGCACATCGAGTGCAGCAGTTCGACGTCGGCTTCCAGCGCCAGGATCTCGTCCATGTCGAACTCGTAGTACACCGACTCGTCCCAGTACGGCCGGTCGGCGCCGGTCGCATCGCGCGCGGGTGTGCCGTACACCAGGCCTTGCGATTCGACGATGGATCGCCAGTTGGGACGTGGCTGTGTCCTGGCGCGTTTCACGAGCCGCTGCTCCCGCCGCCGCCCTTGCCGCCGCTGCCGCCGAGCCCGCCGCGCGAAATGGTGGTACCGGACTTGGTGGTGATCGTGGCACCCTTCGGCGCAACCGTGGTGCCACCGCTCGGGCGTTGACCGACCGTCCCGGAGCTGCCGTAGTAGTACCGGTACTGATGTCCGCCGTAGAAGAAGAAGCCGTTGAGTCCCGCGGTATGGCCGGTGCAGTAGCTGTCGGGGACGATCACCGGTTGACCATTCGGGTCGTCCTGGACACATTGGGCGGTGACATGCTCGGGCGTCAACAACCAATACCCGAGGCCAGCCACCAGACCCACCACCCCGACACCGGCCGCGGCGCCCATCAGGACACGCTTCTGCTTGGCGCGCTTGGCCTCCGCCTCGAGCCGAGCCTCTTCGATCTCGCGCTGCTTGTCCTCGTACTTCCGTCGCGCCCGCAGTTCGGCCGGCGTCGGGGGACGCGGCCGCGCGGTTTCCGCGTCCTGATACTGGATGCTGCCGCCGGCCCGGCGCTTGGCGGGTGCGTCCGCTGCTGAATCGACGTCCGGCGCACGCGGCGCCTCGTCGGCCCGCTCAGCCGCCGCGACGGGCTCGTTTTCCACCACCGGCTGTGTCTCGTCGGAACGCTCGGCAGCAGCGGCGGGCTCATCCTCCGGTGCCGGTTGGGCATCCTCGCGCCGCCCGGCGGTCCCGCTCTGGTTGTCGTCGGGTCGGCCGCGGACGGGTGGGTCTGGTTCCGGCCCCACTAGCTCTCCTCCGGTCCGGGTAATTGGCCCGGCGTGGCGACACATTTCCCGCCCAGGGCGCGAGTATCGGGCTGGTACGCCGGCACGCGGGCAGTCTCCCACATCAGCGGCGCCGTCCGGATCAGGACCACCAGCGCTCCAGCACCCGCGCGACGCCGTCGTCGGTGTTGGGAGCGGTGACCTCATTGGCCGCGGCGCGCGCGTCGGGATGAGCATTGCCCATCGCCACCCCGAGCCCGGCCCGCAGCAGCATCGGCACGTCATTGGGCATGTCACCGAAAGCCACCACGTCCGCCTCGGCGATCCCCAGCGGCCGGCCGATCTCCGCCACACCGGTGGCCTTGCTGATGCCCAACGGAACCACCTCGACCAGCCCATTGTTGGTCGAATAGGTGATTTCACCCTCGGACCCGAGATGTTTGGCCAGCCGGGCCGCCATCTCCGCGCTGGTGGCGCCGGTCTTGCGGATCAGCAGCTTGATCGCCGGCGCGCTGAGCAGATCTTCGATCGACACCTCGGTGTGATCCGGGTTCAGCCAGGCATGCTCGTAGCCCGGCGAACTGACGAATTGCGGGGTCGCCGTATCGTGCGCACGGTCGCCGATGCGCTCGACGGCCAGCCCGGAACCGGGGATGACCCGCCGGGCAATCTCGGCCAGTGCGGCTAGAGCGTCCACGGACAGGGTGTGCGCCGACACCACTCGATCGGTGGCGGGGTCATAGATGACCGCGCCATTGGCGCACACCGCCATGGGCGCAAAACCGAGTGCTTCGACAACCGGCCGCACCCAGCGCGGCGGGCGGCCGGTGGCCAGGATGAACGTCGCACCGCCGGCAACCGCGGCGCGCACCGCCGCGCGGGTGCGCGCCGTCACGGTTTCGTCGTCGTCTAGCAGAGTGCCGTCGACGTCGCACGCGATGAGCGCCGGCGGGCCCGGCGGTGTCGTCAGAGCGGTACGCCTTTGCTGCGACTGGGCGAGGCCACTCCGTGGTGCCCGCGCCTGCGCGCTCGCTGGGCCAGTTCGGCAATTCTGCTGCGACTCGGCGATGTGATGCGGGCCTGCTCACGCTTTCGCGCTCGCTCAGCCAACTCAGCAATGCGAAAGGCCTTCGACTCCTCCAGGCTCGGCGCACTGCCACCGAGCCGCCGGGGCACCCAGTACTCTCCCGGCGGATGCGGATACTGTTCCTGCACCCGATACAGCATCGATTCCATCGCCTGACGCAACGTGGCGTTGAGCGTCACCGCATCGTCCTGGGGCCGCAACGGCGCCCCGACCGCCACGGTGATCGGAACCTTGTTGCGGAACAAGTCCTTTGGCTGATCTTTGGGCCAAATACGGTGTGCACCCCAGACGATCATGGGAACGATCGGCACCTGCGCCTCCAACGCCATCCGGGCCGCCCCGGTCTTGAACTCCCGCAGTTCCAGGCTGCGGCTGATGGTCGCCTCCGGGTGCAATCCGATCAGTTCGCCCTCGCGCAGCCGCTGCACCGCCACCGCATAGGCATTGCCGCCCTCGGAGCGGTCCACCGGAATCAGCTGGGCATGCTTGATCACGTAGTTGACCGCCTTCACCTCCTGCATTTCGGCCTTGATCATGAACCGCAACCGTCGCCGGCGCTGCTTGGCGGCGATCGAGGCGGGAATCCAGTCCACGTAGCTGGTGTGGTTGAGGGCGATCAAGGCGCCGCCGCGCTCCGGAATGTTCTCCAGGCCGTGGTAGGTGATCTTGTTTCCGTTGGCCGCGACAATCGATGGGACAAGAAACTCCATCATTCGGAAAAATGGCTCTGCCATTTCTAATGTTCTCCTTCCACCGCTACCGCGACTGATGCGGCGCACGGCTGGCGGCTTTCGCCGCCGCCTCGTCAGCCTCCAACTGGGCCGCCTCGGCCGGCGTCGGCGCACCGCCACCGAGTCGGCGCGGCACCCAATACGCCCCGGGCGGATGCCGATACCGTTGCTGCACCTGGTGTAGCAGCCCGGTCATCGCCTCCCGCAGAGCAGCGTCGGTCTGCGCGATATCGCCGCGGGCCGGAAACGGCGGTCCCACCTGCACAATGACCGGCACCTTGGTGCGTCCAATGCGCCGGGGATGGCCTTTAGTCCAGATCCGCTGGGCACCCCAAACAATAACGGGAACAATCGGGACGTCTGCTTCCAGCGCCATCCGGGCGGCCCCCGACTTGAAACCTTTGAGCTCGAAGCTGCGGCTGATCGTCGCCTCTGGATAGACGCCGACCAGTTCACCTTCCCTGAGCCGCTGCACTGCCACCGCATAGGCGCCGGCGCCGGCGCCCCGGTCCACCGGGATAGTCCGGGTGCGTTTGATCAAGAAATTGACCACCTTCACCCGCTGCATCTCGGCCTTGATCATGTATCTCATCCGGCGGCGCCGGCGATTCATGGCCAGCGCGGCCGGCAGCCAGTCGACATAGCTGGTGTGGTTGATCGCGACCACGGCACCGCCCCGCTCGGGCACGTTATCCACACCGAGATAGGTGATGCGGGTTCCGGTCGCCAGCACCAGCAACTTGGCCAGGATCTCCAGGCTGCGATAGGTCGGTTCGGCCATGGGTCACTGCTCCGCGGCCCCGGCCGGACCGGCGCGCTGCGCACGGCGCGCCGCCTTCTCCGCCGCCTCCTGCGCGTCCATCCGGGCCGCCTCAGCCAGCGATGGTGCGCCGCCACCCAGCCGGTGCGGTACCCAGAACTCCCCGGCCGGATGCGGTCCGTACAGCTTCTGCGCCCGTTCCAGCAAATGCTGCATCCGCGAGTGCAGCAACCTGTTCAGTTCGGCGGTGCCCAGTGTCGGTTCGATCGGTTCGCCGACGACGACCGCGATCGGCACCTTGGGACGCAACAGCTTTTTGGGGTGGCCCTTCGTCCAGATCCGTTGCGCGCCCCACACGATGTGCGGAACGATCGGCACGCCGGCCTCAACCGCCATCCTCGCGGCACCCGACTTGAATTCCTTGATCTCGAAACTGCGGCTGATCGTGGCCTCGGGATAGACTCCGACCAGCTCACCATCCTTGAGCATCCGGACCGCCGCCTCGTAAGAGGCGGCCCCCTCCTGCCGGTCTACCGGGATATGGCGCAGCCGACGCATGATCGGGCCGGTGGCCTTGTGGTCGAAGACTTCCTGTTTGGCCATGAACCGCACCTTGCGCCCGAGGCCCTGCTGGTAAGCGGGCAAACCCGCGAAGGTGAAGTCCAGGTATCCGGTGTGGTTGATCGCGACGACGGCGCCACCGCTGGCCGGCACATTCTCCACACCGGTGACGGTGATCCGGAGACCCTGGATGCGCCAGGTCAAGCGGGCAAGCTGAATGATAGTCCCGTATACCGGCTCCACAGCTGTCCAGCCTAGTGCTCCGGGCCGCCAAGGCTGAAGCCGGAAAAAACAGGCCCCGAAAAGAGGGCAAGGAGAGGCGGCCTTCCCTTCCCATGTCTTTCCCGACGTCACCGCCGGCCGTGCCTGCGGTTGTCCGCAGATTTGCTGCCGGCCGGCGCGTGCGCGCGGTCTGGACCAATGAACTCGGCGGCATCACCTTCCGGATCGGTCCCGGCACCGAATTCGTCAAGGTTGCCGGAGCGGGCACGGTGGACTTTGCCGACGAAGCACGACGCTTGCACTGGGCTGCGCAGTACACGCCGGTGCCGCCGGTTTTGGGTTTCGGGCTCGACGGAGACCGGGCGTGGCTGCGAACCGGCGGGCTGCCCGGTGTTTCGGCGGTGCACCCCCGCTGGCTGGCGGCACCTGAAGTGGCGGTGTGCGCGATTGCTGTGGGGTTGCGCACACTGCACGACACGTTGCCGGTGCCGTCGTGTCCGTTCGACTGGTCGGCGACCGGCCGGTTGGCCACGCTTGCCCCGGCCCGGAGGGCAAAGCTCGGCGACCCTCCGCCGGTCGATCGGCTGGTGGTCTGTCACGGCGATGCGTGTGCACCCAATACGCTGCTCGATGAGCACGGCCAGTGCTGCGGACACGTCGACGTCGACGCCTTGGGCGTGGCCGATCGGTGGGCCGATATCGCGGTAGCAACGCTGTCACTGGGCTGGAACTATCCCGGGCGGGACTGGGACGCGGAGTTCTTCGCCGCCTACGGAGTCGAGCCGGACCCGCTGCGCCTGGATTACTACCGCCGGTTGTGGCAGGCCGAGGATATCGACGCAAGCTAAGCTCGATGCTGCATTTCGGCGCCCGCAGGCGCGCAGCAGGTAGATCTCTCTGAACCGTGCGAAAGGTATTTGTGCAGGTCACCAGCATCGGCCACGCCGGCTTTCTGATCCAGACCCACGCGGGCAGCATTCTGTGCGACCCATGGCTCAACCCGGCATACTTCACTTCCTGGTTCCCGTTTCCCGATAACAGCACCCTGGACTGGGACGCCGTGGGCACCTGCGACTATCTGTACGTCTCCCACCTCCACAAGGATCACTTCGACGTGGAGAACCTGCGGGCCCACGTCAACAAGGACGCGGTGGTGCTGCTGCCGGACTTTCCGGTGCCCGATCTGCGAAACGAGCTGGAGAAGTTAGGGTTTCACCGTTTCTTCGACACCACCGACTCGGTCAAGCACCGGCTCAGCGGGCCCAGGGGCGCGCTGGACATCATGATCATCGCGCTGCGAGCCCCGGCCGATGGCCCGATCGGGGATTCGGCGCTGGTGGTTTCGGACGGCGAGACGACTGCCTTCAATATGAACGATGCCCGGCCGGTCGATTTGGATGTATTGGCGGCCGAGTTCGGCCCGATCGACGTGCACATGCTGCAGTATTCGGGCGCCATCTGGTACCCCATGGTCTACGACATGCCGGCGCGCGCCAAGGAGGCGTTCGGCACCCAGAAGCGGCAACGCGGGATGGACCGGGCTCGCCAGTACATCGCGCAGGTCGGGGCCACCTGGGTGATTCCGTCGGCCGGACCACCGTGCTTCCTGGACCCCGAGCTGCGCGACCTCAACGACGACGGCAGCGATCCGGCCAACATCTTCCCCGACCAGATGGTGTTCCTGGACCAGATGCGGGCGCACGGCCACGATCGCGGCCTGCTGATGATGCCCGGGTCGGTTGCGCAGTTCACCGGCGCCGCGCTCGACTCGCTGAGCCATCCGCTGCCCGTCGAAGAGGTCGAGGCCATCTTCACCACCGGCAAGGCGAAGTACATCGCCGACTATGCCGAACGGATGGCACCCGTCGTCGCGGCCGAACGGGCCAGCTGGGCACCCGCGGTCGGCGAGCCGCTGCTGGAACCGCTGCGCGCGCTGTTCGAACCGATCATGACGCAGAGCGACCAGATCTGCGACGGCATCGGCTACCCGGTGGAACTGGTCCTGGGCCCCGAGACCGTCGTCTTGGACTTTCCGAAACGGACGGTGCGCGAACCGATTCCCGACGAAAAGATGCGCTACGGGTTCGCGATCGCACCCGAGCTAGTCCGCACCGTGCTGCGCGACAATGAACCGGACTGGGTCAACACCATCTTCTTGTCCACCCGGTTTCGGGCCTGGAGAGTCGGTGGCTACAACGAATACCTCTACACATTCTTCAAGTGCCTGACCGACGAGCGGATCACCTACGCCGACGGCTGGTTCGCCGAGACTCACGACGACAGCGCATCGATCACCCTGGACGGCTGGGAAATTCAGCGGCGCTGCCCTCATCTCAAGGCCGATCTTTCGAAATTCGGTGTGGTGGAAGGCAACACATTGACCTGCAACCTGCACGGGTGGCAATGGCGGCTGGAGGACGGCCACTGCCTGACCACCCGCGGGCACCAGCTGCGGAGTAAACGCACATGATGCAGTTCTACGACGACGGCGTGGTCCAGCTGGACCGTGCCGCGCTCACGTTGCGCCGGTACCACTTTCCCTCCGGCACGGCCAAGGTCATCGCACTAGACGACATCCGCGGCTACAAGGCCGAACCGCTGGGCCTGCTCACCCATCGGTTCCGTATCTGGGGCAGCTCGGACCTGCAGCGTTGGCTACCGCTGGACGTCAACCGGCCCCTCAAGTCGACGTTGATCACCCTGGACATACCGGGCGCGCGGTGGAAGCCTGCCTTCACACCCGCGCGTCCGGTCGATTTCGTTGCGCTGCTGGACGAGCTACTCGGGCAACGCAAAGGCGGTTAACCCCTCGCCGAACGTGTAGCCACTGCGAGATTTTCGCGAATTTGTCGCGCTGAGAACACGTTCGGCGAGCTATAACCCCGCCAGGGCCGCACGGCCGGCATTGAAGCCCGGGATGAACGTGATTCCGGGCCCGCCGTGGCATCCCGCGCTGCCCAGGTAGAGCCCGTCGATCGGGATAGGTTGCCCGATATAGCCTTTCGGACCCGGCCGGTTGGGGCCGATCTGGTTCGGATGCAACAGCCCGTGACAGTAGTCACCGCCCGGAGCGCCGAACATCACCCCCATGTGCTTGGGCGTGAAGGTGGTGTGCCTGGTGATGCTGCCCGCGAAATTCGGCGCCAGGCGGGTGATCTTGTCGATGACCCGCTGACCCATGTCGACCTTGGCCTGACCATAATCCGCCCCGCCCTCGATCGGGAACCACATGGCAAACGCCGACGCGGCGTGCTTGCCCTCCGGAGCCAGCTGCGGATCGTGCAGCGACGGAATCTGCAGCACGACGGTCGGGTCGGCCGGCACAATTCCGTGACGGCATTCCTCCCACTGCTGCTGCACTTCTTCCGGGGTGCAGAAGATACCGATCGATGCCTGCATGACCGGTTCATTGAGCGCCTGGTACGGCGCGGCAAAGCTGGGAGTCTCGTCCAGGGCGAAGTGCATCTGCAGGTAGCTGCCGCGGTGATCGATGCGCGCGTACCTTTCTCGGACGCCGGCGGGCAGCTCCGCGGGATCGATCAGCTCGCAGAGCGTGACGTCCGGCGCGATCGCCGAGACCACGATCGGGGCGCTCAGTAGGTCACCGGCCTCGGTGCGCACGCCACTTACCCGGCCGCCCCCGACGCGGATCTCGGCCACCTTGGCTCGCAGCCGGACCTCGCCGCCGTGGCTCTGCAGCAGCCGGCACAGATGCGCGGTCAGCGCCCCGATGCCGCCGCGCAGCTTCTTCATCTGCACGAAGTCGCCATCGGGGATGCCGAGCCCGTAGGCGAGAGCGGCGGCGCTGCCCGGCGTGGCCGGCCCGCGATAGATGGTGTTGACGGCCAGCACGGTCATCGAGCCGCGCAGGGCGGCATGCTTCTCGCGGTCCGGCAGGTAGCGGTCCAGCACGTCGGTGACCGATCCGAACAGCATGTCGTCGATGGCCGAGCGTTCGAATTCGTTGGTGGCGCAGGCATACATCTCGTCGAAGGTCTTCGGCAGCGTGCCGGCCTCGAAGCGGCCCAACGCGCGTGTCGGCGCCTGGCTCCACGCCAGCAGCCCCGCCATTCCGGTGACGGTGTCCGTCCCGTGTACCTGGTTGAGGTGGGCGAACATCTTCACCGGATCGGTGTACTGCACCAGCGGATCGTCGCCGATACCGCGCAGCGCCACCGACATCACGTCCAGGTCGACCGTCGGCAAGGTATCGAGGCCCAGTTCGCTCACCACCGCCGCCGACGTCGGGAACTGCACCGAGCCGGCGATCTCGAAGCTGTACCCGTCGAACAGTTCGACGGTGGCGGCCATCCCGCCGGCGTAGCGTTTGGCGTCCAGACACACGGTTCGCATCCCCGCCCGCTGCAGCAGCACCGCCGCGGTCAGCCCGTTGTGCCCGGCACCAATGACAATCGCGTCGTAATCAGACATGCTCCTGCCCTCCGGTAGGCACGCTGGCACGGCCGCAATGTTTTGTCAATTATGACGAAATGTGAGCGTCCACCCACGCCCCGGTAATGCCGGCTCGCAGCGATTCCAGCGCGGTGTGACACATGCGAGCCAACTCACCGAGGGACCGGTCATCACCGAGCATCCACACCTCCATCGCGCCGAACACCGCGGCCGCGATACACCTGGCCGTCACCGCGACGCGCAATCGTTCGTCGGGTGACGGCTCCGAGACGCGGCTGCGGCGTTGCAGCTGTGACGCGATCGCGTCGGCGAAGTCGGCCTGGACATCGCGAATATGACGGACGATGCGACCGGGATCGAGTTCGCCGCCCCGTAACGCGGCGATTTTCGTCACGGCCTCAACGTCATAGGGAAATGCGAAGATGGCCGCGCGCACCGAGTCGATGATCGGCTCGCCGGCCGGCCGGCCGGCTAGCGCCGCACGAAACCAGTGCAGCCCGGTGTAGTCGGCGAACAACAGATCGTGCTTGGACCGGAAGTGGCGATAGAACGTCCGCAGCGATACCCCGGCGTCGGCCGCGATCTGCTCGGCGGAGGTCTCCTCGACGCCCTGGGCGAGAAACCGCACCAGCGCAGCCTGGATCAGCGCTTCCCGGGTGCGCTCGCTGCGCGCCGTTTGCGCGGGCCGGACCATGGCAGTACCGTACCCCCTGCTCTGTCAATATTGACAAAACCTTCAAGCGCGGTGAGACTGCGCGCATGGTGTCGCTCCTTGTCCATGCGTTGCTCGGGCTCGCCAGCATCGCGTGGATCATCGTGTCTAACCCAAAGATCTATGCCCGCCCCGCCGGTGGCCCCTGGCTCTCGCCACTGGAATGCGTGTATTACCTCGCCGGCATCGCCTCGATCGCGCTGGGCTGGTATTTCAACATCCATTTCGTGCTCGACGCGCACGGTCAAGGCAACCTGGTCTCAGGACCGGGCAGCTATCCGAACTTCCTTCGGCTGCAATTCGCAAACCCGGCTGCAGGCTCGGGCAATCAGGACTACCTCATCGCGAATGTCGTTCTGCTACCGGTGTTTACCATCGTCGACGGCCATCGGCGCGGTCTGAAACGCCCGTGGCTGTTCTTCGTGGCCAGCTTCTTCACCAGCTTTGCCTTCCCGCTCGCCTTCTACTTCGCCACCATCGAACGGCAGCGCCGGCACGAACGATCGCGCCAGGCCGTCGACGCCTGACTAGGGTTCGAGCACCTCGGTGCCGACAAACGGGACCAATGCGGCGGGGACCCGCACGCTGCCGTCGGGCTGCTGGTGGTTCTCCAGGATCGCGACCAGCCAGCGGGTGGTGCCCAGGGTGCCGTTGAGCGTTGCCGCGATCTGCGGCTTGCCGTTGGCATCGCGGTAACGAATCGCCAGCCGGCGTGCCTGAAAGGTGGTGCAGTTCGAGGTCGAGGTCAGCTCGCGGTAGGCGCCCTGGGTCGGCACCCACGCCTCGCAGTCGAACTTTCGCGCGGCCGACGAGCCGAGATCGCCCGCGGCGACGTCGATGACCCGATACGGCACCTCGATCAGGGCCAGCATCTCGCGCTGCCAGGCGAGCAGCCGTCGATGTTCGGTCCCGGCGTCGCCGGGTGTGCAGTAGACGAAGCCTTCGACCTTGTCGAACTGGTGCACCCGAATGATGCCGCGGGTGTCCTTGCCGTAGCTGCCCGCCTCGCGCCGGAAGCACGACGACCACCCCGCGTAACGCAGCGGCCCGGCGGACAAGTCCAGAATCTCGCCGGAATGGTAGCCGGCCAGCGGCACCTCCGAGGTGCCCACCAGGTAGAGGTCGTCGGCCTCCAACCGGTACACCTCCTCGGCATGGGCACCCAGGAATCCGGTGCCGGACATCACCTCCGGGCGCACCAGCACCGGTGGAATCATCGGGATGAAGCCGTTGTCGACGGCCAACCGCAGCGCCAGCTGCAGCAGCCCCAACTGCAGCAGCGCACCCCGCCCGGTCAGGAAGTAGAACCGCGATCCGGACACCTTCGCGCCGCGCTGCATGTCGATCAATCCCAGCGCCTCGCCGAGTTCCAGGTGGTCTTTCGGGTCGTCCAGCCGAGGGGGCTCGCCGACGACGTCCAGCACCGCGTAGTCGTCCTCCCCCCCGGCGGGGACGCCGTCCAGAATCACGTTGGGGATCGTCAGGCGTGCCGCGATGAACGCCGCCTCGGTTTCGGTTTGGTTTGCTTCGGCGGTCTTGACCTGCTCGGCGAGGTCTTTCGCGCGCTGCAGCAGCGCGGGCCGTTCCTCTGGGGACGCGGCGCCCACACTCTTACTGGCGGCCTTCTGTTCGGCACGCAGCGCATCCGCGGCCGCGATCGCGCGGCGCCGCGCGGCGTCGGCCGTCAACAGGGCGTCCACCAGCGACGGGTCTTCGCCGCGACTGAGTTGGGAGCGGCGGACGGCGTCGGGGTCTTCCCGGAGCAGCTTCAGGTCGATCACGGGCGCAAGACTACTTTTGACCGCACAGCCCGGTGGCGTCAGATGGCCGGGGTCGGCCCTGGTCTCACATCAGCAACATTGGTCACCCGACTGGGTGGGCCCTGTCAGAATGGAACGGATGTTGGAAGCGCCCGAGAAGCAACTGCCACCTGACAGCTCACCGGACGGCGAAGCCGCCACGGCCCAAACGGAGCCGCCACGGGCGGGCTTCCGCTGGCCCCGTGCTCTGCAGGCGTCGGCGACGCGGCGGGCGCTGCTGCTCACCGCTCTGGGTGCCCTGTTGATCGCCGGGCTGGTCACCGCCATTCCCGCGGTGACCACCGGTCCCGGGCGCCTTGCCGGCTACATCGACAACAACCCGGTGCCCAGCACCGGCGCCAAGAGCAACGCCGCCTTCAACCGCGCCACCGGCAGCGACTGCCTGACCTGGCCCGACGCCATGCCGGAGGCCGCGACCATCGTCAACTGCTCCGACGACCACCGGTTCGAAGTGGCCGAGTCCATCGACATGCGGACCTTCCCCGGTTCGGAGTACGGGCCCAACGCCGCCCCCCCGTCGCCGGCACGCATCCAGCAAATCAGCCAGGAGCAGTGCGAGGCCGCGGTACGCCGCTACCTTGGCACCAAGTTCGATCCGAACAGCAAGTTCACCATCAGCATGCTGTGGTCCGGTGACCGGGCATGGCGACAAGCCGGCGAGCGCCGCATGTTGTGCGGCCTGCAGTTGCCCGGCCCCAACAATCAGCAGGCCCTGTTCAAAGGCAAGGTTGCCGACCTTGACCAGTCCAAGGTCTGGCCGGCCGGCACCTGCCTGGCCATCGACTCGAACACCAACCAACCGGTCGATGTTCCGGTCGATTGCACGGCCGCGCACGCGATGGAGGTGACCGGCACGGTCAACCTCGCCGAGAAGTTCCCGAACGCGCTGCCCGCCGAACCCGAGCAGGACGCGTATATCAAGGACAACTGCACCCGGATGACGGACGCCTACCTGGCGCCCATCAAGTTGCGCACCACCACGTTGACCCTGATCTACCCGACGCTGTCGCTGTCCAGTTGGTCGGCGGGGAGCCGTGAGGTCGCGTGCAGCATCGGTGCGACGCTGGGCAACGGAGGCTGGGCCACGTTGGTGAACAGCGCCAGGGGACCGCTGCTGATCAACGGCCAGTCCCCGATACCGCCGCCCGACATCCCCGAGGAGCGGCTCACGCTGCCGCCGATCCCGGTGCAGGTGCCGGCCACGCAACCCGCGGCCCCGGTCCAGGAGATCCCGGTCACACCGCCGGGCAACCAGCACCTGCCCAATCAACAGCCGGTGGTGACACCGTCTCGCGCACCCGCCGCCCCGGCCACCACCCAAGCACCCGCCGCCCCGGCCACCACCCAAGCACCCGCCGTCCCGCCGGCCGACGGCGGGGCGCCGTCGGCGGCCCCACCACCGGAAGCCCCCGCACCCGCCGAACCCGCGCCGGAAGGTTAGCCCGTGGCGGTGCGGATGGACCCGCAGCGGTTCGACGAACTGGTTTCCGATGCACTCGACCTCATCCCGCCCGAACTGGCAGCCGCGATGGACAACGTGGTCGTCTTGGTCGCCGACCGCCACCCCGACGACCACGACTTGCTGGGCTTGTACGAGGGGGTCGCGCTGACCGAGCGCGACTCCGATTATGCCGGAGCACTGCCGGACGCGATCACCATCTACCGCGACGCCCTGCTGGATGTCTGCGAATCCGCCGACGAAGTCGTCGACCAGGTGGCGATCACGGTGATCCACGAGATCGCCCACCACTTCGGCATCGACGATGCCCGGCTGGACGAACTGGGGTGGGGCTGACCGAACCCGCCCGGCGACGGGCGCGGCATCCCGGATTTGTCCGGCCCTGGTGCTAAGAACGCTTCATGAGAACAGTCTGTCGCGACTGCCGGACAGGCGTCTATCACTGCCACGGCACCATCATTCGTCATGCTCTGGGCCGGGCCGAATGCACCGAAACCGACTGCGACGGACCCGAGATATCGGTGCACACGTTCGTCATCGACTGCGACGCGGTCGGCTGCCGATGCGCTGACGCGCCTAACGGAGCGGTCGGATCACCCCATCGGGTCGGTGCTTGACGTCACCGCGTCGATGACCGGTGTGGGTGGGCCTTGCGTGAGGTCGGGGTAGAACGGCGGCTTGAGGGTTCCCCACTGCACACAACTCCAGCGCCCGTCGGTGATCGGAGCCAGCACCACGCATTCGGCGTTGCCCAAATGGTTGTCGAGCACGAAGGTGCCGTCGACTCCGGCCAGCACCGCCGACGTCAGCCGGATTGCCGCGCCATGGCTGACGACCACGATGTCACCGTCCCAGGCGGCGTCGTCCAGGTAGCGCATCCGTAGTTCGGTGATCACCGGCACGTAGCGATCCAAGACGTCTTCGCCGGACTCACCACCGGGCAGCGGCACATGCAGTTCACCGCGATGCCAGCGGTCGTAGATGGCGTTGAATTCGGCGACGGCCTCGTCGTCGTTGCGATTTTCCAGCTCTCCCACCTGCACCTCGTGGATGCCGTCGAGCCGCAGCGGCGGCAAGTCGAGCTCGGCGGCGATCACCTCGGCCGTTTCCGACGCACGGACCGCTACCGAGTGCGCAAGCAGGACCGGCCGAGCAGGGCCGCCGAGCGCGAACGCGCGGGCCTGTTCGCGTCCCAGGGGCGTCAACGCCGTGCCCGGTGGCCGAGTGTCCAGCCGGCGTTCGACGTTGCCGTGGGACTGACCGTGCCGCAGCAGCACCAGACGACCGCTCATCGTCCAAACTCCCGGGACGGGGCCGGCTGGCCCTCCCTGAGCCGAGCCAGCCAGATCGATGCATCGTCGGGTGGCGGCGGCGCCGTGCCGTCCGCTTGCCCCGTCGGCCAGGAACCCAGGTATCGCACATCAGCACAACGACGGTGCAACGCCTTGAGTGCCTCGGCGACGGCGTCGTCGTCGATATGGCCGACGCAGTCCACGAAGAACATGTAGGTGCCCAATTCGGTGCGGGTGGGCCGGGATTCGATCCGGGTGAGGTCGATGCCGCGCATGCCGAACTCGGTCAGCGCGTCCACCAGTGCGCCGGGCACGTTGTCGATCCGCAACACCGCCGAGGTGCGATCGGCTCCCGTGCGCGCCGGCGGTCGGGCCGGCCGGCCGATCAACACGAAACGGGTCCGGGCGCTGGATTCGTCGACGACGCCGTCGGCCAGCGACGCCAACGCCCAGTGGGCGGCCGCCAGCGGCGACGTGACGGCCGCATCGACCCGCCCATCGGCCACCTGGCGGGCCGCGTCGGCATTCGAATACGCCGGGCACATCTCGACGCCGGGCAGATGCGCGCGCAGCCATTGCCGTACCTGTGCCGCCGCCACCGGAAAAGCGGCCAGCGTACGTACCTCGGCGGCACTGCGGCCGGGCCGCACGACGATGCTGAAGGCCACGTCGAGGGTGGTCTCGGCGAACACCTGCAGGGGCGAACCGATGGCCAGGCTGTCCAAAGTGGGCACCAGCGACCCGTCAATCGAGTTCTCCATGGGAACGCAGGCGAAATCCGCCGTGCCGTTCCGGACGGCATCCAGCGCGGCGGGGGTGCTTTCGACCGGCAGCCGCTGCGGCAGCTCCGTTAGCTCCGCTTCCCGGCGGGGTACCAGCCCGGCGGCCGCTATCTGCAGCAGCGCCGCCTCGGTGAACGTCCCTTCCGGACCGAGGTAGGCGATGCAGACCACGCTGACAACACTAGTGGCGCATCGGGTCCTTGCGACGGACGAGCCGAGTAGCTTAAGTTAGGCTTACCTAATTATTGAGGAGCCGCCGCGATGTTTCCGACCACCAGCCCGACGCCCACGACCGCCGAGCGCATTCGCTCTATTTGCGCGCGGGCCGGCGCAGGCCTGCTGGCGGTGGAGCCCGACCAACCGATGGCCGCGCCGCTGCACCATTTGATGTCCGACGGCTCCTTCGCCGTGGCGGTTCCCGCTGACCGCACCACCGCGGCCGGTTACGGGCCCGGCTGCGGATCCCAGGCCCTGCTCGAACTCACCGATTACGCCCCGCTGCCGGTCCGGGAGCCGGTCCGATCGCTGGTGTGGATCCGCGGCCGCCTGCAGCGGGTCCCGTGGGGAGCGGTGACCTCGGTGCTGGACGCGATCGCCACCGAGAACCCGGACCCGGCCCTGTTGCAGGTCGAGACTCCACGATCCGGCCCCGCCCTGCGGCAGAACCGGTACGCATTGCTGCGGCTGGAGACCGAATCGGTGGTCGTGACCGACACCACCGGCGCCTCGCCGGTCAGTGTCGCGGACCTGCTGGCCGCCCGGCCCGACCCGTTCTGCGAGATCGAATCCACGTTGCTGTGGCATCTGGCGACCGTCCATGGCGACGTCGTCGCCCGGTTGGTCTCCCGGCTGCCGGCCCGATGGCGACGCGGACCGATCCGTCCCCTCGGCCTGGACCGGTACGGCGTGCAATTTCGGGTCGAAGGTGACGACGGCGACCGTGACATCCGGCTGGCATTCCACCGGCCGGTGGACGACATGAACGGGCTGGGGCAGGCCATCCGGGTGTTGATGGGGTGCCCCTTCGTCAACGGCTTGCGCGCCCGCCGGTGCCGCGCCTCGTAGCACGCCGTTGCGGCCGGCCGCATTGCCGGGTCCGGCCACGTACGTTGTCCAGGTGAACGGCGATCGATCACCGGAGCGCGGGAGACCCCGAAGACCGATGCAGCAACGGCCGGCGCAGCCGGAGCCGTCACAGGTTATCCGTCGCGAAAACCCACCGTCCCGGCCACCGGGCAGACCCCGGCTCGAGCCGGAACCCGCACCAGCGACGACTGACCCACAGCCATCCCCGACAGTCCGGCGCGGACGGCAGCGCGGTCCCGCCGCTTCGACGCCCCCGCGGCCGGTGGCGCCGAAGGCGCGCCGCAACCGGGTCAGGCGGCGCTGGGGCAGGATCGTGACACTCAGCATGCTGGTCGTTCTGTTACTGGCCGGGGCGGGCATCCTCGGCGGCGCGCTGTGGCTGGACACGTCGCTGCGCCGCGAGCCGGTGTTCAGCGACTACGCCGACCGCCCGGTGGGCGGCCGCGGCACGAACTGGCTGCTCGTCGGTTCCGACAGCCGCCAGGACCTCACCGCCGAGCAACAGCAGAACCTCGCCACGGGCGGCGACGTCGGCACCGGACGCACCGACACCCTCCTGCTGGTGCACGTGCCGGAGTTCGGGTCGAGCACCCCGACGACGTTGGTGTCGATACCGCGCGACTCCTCGGTGCCGATACCAGGTCACGGTCGCGACAAGATCAACGCCGCCTTCGTGACGGGTGGCGCGCCCTTGCTGGTGCAAACGGTTGAGCAGACCACCGGCTTGCGCGTCGACCATTACGCCGAAATTGGGTTCGGCGGCTTCGCCGAGTTGGTCGACGCGCTGGGCGGGGTCAGCGTGTGCCTGAGCGAGCCGATCCGCGATCCATTGGCCGGTGTCGACCTGCCGGCCGGCTGTCAACAACTGGACGGCCGACGGGCGTTGGGGTACGTCCGGTCTCGCGCGACACCGCGGGCCGATCTGGACCGCATGCTCAACCAACGCCAGTTCATGGCAGCGCTGCTGCACCGCGCCGCCAGCCCCGCGGTATGGCTCAACCCATGGCGTTGGTACGCGGTGCCACACGCAGCCGCCGGGGCGCTGACCGTCGACCAGGACACCCATGTCTTCGACCTGGCCCGCCTGGGATGGGCGTTGCGCGGACACACCACCGCGCTGACCGTTCCGATCGGCGAGTTCACCGACAGCGACGTTGGCTCGGTGGTGGTATGGAATCACGACGCGGCCCGGGAATTGTTCGACGCGCTCGCTTCGGACGCTCCGGTGCCGGCTTCCGCGATCGACGGCCAACCATAGCGACTTCACCGGCTCTACCGGACGCGTCGAACGTGAACCCGCCGCGACGACACGCCCCGATGCTCAGCGCACCCTGTTTCACCTCGGGGCGAGAAAGCCGAGAAAGCCGAGAAAGCCGGGGAAGCCGGGACCCAGAATGTCGATCAGATCGGGAGAGACGTCCCGCATCGTTTGCGCGACGGCCACCCGGAATAACGCCCACCAGAATTGCTATAGTTAGGCAAACCTGCCCTGGTGAAGAGCGTTATTGGCGGCCTCGGAGCACTTAGGAAAAGCTTTCCTCACTAAGTGATACCTTCGTTGCGGACGAGGTTCTACCTGCATTAACCTGGTCGCATGACTGACTACGACGGACACAAGACCAAATTTCATGCGTTAATGCAGGAGCAAATCTTCAACGAATTCACCACCGCGCAGCAATATATTGCGATCGCGGTCTATTTCGACAGCGAGGACTTGCCGCAATTGGCGAAGCATTTCTATGGCCAGGCGGTCGAAGAGCGCAATCACGCGATGATGCTGGTGCAACATCTGCTTGAGCGCGGCCTTCGCGTCGAAATTCCGGGCGTCGACACCGTCCGAAACCAGTTCGACGAACCGCGCGACGCGGTGGCGCTGGCGCTCGAACAGGAGCGTGCCGTCACCGACCAGGTCAGCCGGCTGGCGGCGGTGGCCCGTGACGAGGGCGACTTTCTCGGCGAGCAGTTCATGCAGTGGTTCCTGCAGGAACAGGTTGAAGAGATGTCGCTGATGTCCACCCTGCTGCGGATTGCCGACCGGGCCGGATCCAATCTGTTCGAGCTGGAGAACTTCGTCGCCCGCGAAGTGAGCCGGGCGCCCTCCGCCTCAGGCGCCCCGCGCGCCGCCGGCGGTAGCCTCTAGCCGCCGGCCTGGCCGGTGCGCCCCTGCTGTAGCCAGGCCTTTGTGCGGGCGGGGTGGTGAGTGGCCATCCACGCCACCCCGACCTCACGACAGAATTCGACGTCGTCGTATTCGTCGACGTTCCAGCAGTAAACCGCCCGTCCCTGGGCGGCCGCACGGTCGACGAGTTGCGGGTAGTCCTTCAACGCCGGCAGCGACGGTCCCACCGCGGTCGCCCCGACGGCGGTGGCCGCGCTGCTGGCGAGGTACCGTCCGGTCTTGCCGAGTAGCACGGTCGGCAACAGCGGCGCGGCCCGCCGGATCCGCCAGACCGCCGCGGCCGAGAACGACATCACGACTGCGCGCGACCGGTCGGCTGAGGCGGGTGCGGCAATACCGAAGCGGTGCAGAAGTGCCAGCACTTTGTTTTCGACCAGCGAACCGTACCGGACGGGGTGCTTGGTCTCGATGAAGATCTTCACCGGCCGGTTCCAGTCCAGCACCAGCGCAACCAGCGCGTCCAGGGTTAGCAGGCTGGTGTCGCCGTGAGTGCCGTCCGGACGCCAGCTTTCGTGCCAGGCGCCATATTCCAGCTCGCGCAGTTCGGCCAGCGTCATCGTGCTGACCAGCCCGACTCCGGTCGAGGTCCGGTCCAAGCGCCGGTCGTGCACACAGACGAGGTGGCCGTCACGGGTTAGCCGCACGTCACATTCCACGCCGTCGGCGCCCTCCTTGAGCGCCAGGTCGTACGCGGCCAGCGTGTGTTCCGGTCGAGCAGCGGACGCGCCACGGTGGGCAACCACAAACGGGTGCCCGGCGATCACCTCGTCGGCCCAGGTCATACCCATTATGCTGCCGGTTCTTGCCCTTGCAGCTCAACTGCACCGGCTGCTGCCGGGGCGGGTTGCCGGGGCGGGCCATCCGGGCGCACCACGAGCCACCGGTGTGCCGGCCGTTCGACCGGTTTTCGCTCGAACCCTTCGAACACCCGGCCGGCAGCGGCCACGGCGGCTGCCGCCAGCGCGTAGCCAACGACCGTCATAACCGTGTTGTTGGCGATGCCCTGGGCGTCGCTGGAAAAGCTGGTGGCGATGGCGAAGATGGATACCGCGTTGCTGACCACCCAGGCGATCCACCACACGACGATGGGCCGGCGCAGCCGCTGGTAGTGGTCTTCGACCACCGCCAGTTCGATGACGTACACCGGCGCCCAGAACACGTTTGCCAACGGCAGCAGACAACCTGCCCACAACTGTCGCGACGAGCGGTGCTCGGGCATGCCATGATGCCCGAAGGCGGCGGCCCGACGAGCGATCAACCAGCGAATCAGCACGACGAAACAGCCGAGCATCGCGACGAGCGCGACCACGCTGGCCAGCACCCCCAGCCACAGCGCGGCGCCAGCCACCAGGGAGTTCAGCAATAGGCTGCGATTGACGATGAGCAGCACGTATCGCACCGCATAGACCAGTGCGGCGATGCCGAGCACCACGATCGTGGCGAACAGCACGGACCGCACTGTCGGTGCGGCCGGCCCGGACTTTTCCGGTATCTGCGTAGGCGAAGGTGCGGTCGAAGGGAGTCGGTCCGCCAGACCCCAACGCGGCATCACGGCGTAGCGTGGCGTGGGCCCGCGGAATCGTCGCCAGGTCCGAGGGGGCGGCGGGGCGCCCGGGCGTACCGCGATCCATCGAAACCCGGGTGGCAGCCGCACCGGAGTGCGCTGCATGGGGTTAGGCGCCGGCTGAGGGCCCACGGGCGAACGCCACCGGGGGTCACCCGCCGACGGGTCGGCCAGCGGCGCCATCAGGGTCCCCCGGCACCGTGGACACCACACACGCTGACGATCGCGGACGTTCCACCGAGTGCCGCACTGGGAGCACACCTGGATCACCGGACCAGCCTAATAGCGTGTCGGCACCACGCACAGCACGGCGTCAAACCGGATCGGGGAAGCACCCTCCCGGCACGGGGTGGAGCGGGACAGCGGCGGCCCGGGCCCCCGGCCAGCCAGTCTGCGCGACCCTGGACGAGAGCTGGACAGGACCTGGACAGGACCTGGACAGCTACTAAGGCCCCGCCGCGACCTATCCACAGTTTCCACAGCTTTATCCACAGCCAGTGGTCCATCTCGATGCCGTCTCTATCGGCCCGGTTCGCGTCGAACTGTGGATAACATGGCGCTGCCGGGACGCGCCGATCGACAGCCCGGCGCCGTCGCGAGCGAAGTGCGGAGCTATGTCGGGCGAAGCGCCGTCGTCTGGGTCACGCGACTTGCCGGCGCTGCGGTGGCGAACCGTCAGGGTTGTCCGGCCCCACTCACCCACGGGGGCGGCGGGCAGCGGTTTCGACCGCCCGCGGGAGCGGTCTCGCCATCACCCGGCGGCACTGCCGGGATTGTTCGTCGCGGAATTTTTCAACCCGTGTACCAGGCGCTATGATCTGCGACGCGATGTTCATTGTGACTCACCTCACTGAGGCGGGATGACCATGCAGGTGGAAGGCGTTTGATGGCGACACACTCCTACGGTCCGGGGTCGACGCCACCGTCGAATTCGCGTTCGGGCTCGCCCGCCTGGAACCACGCGTATGTCATCGCCGCCCTTCGTTCCGGACTGATCGCGCTCGCGCTGCTCGCGGTTCTGGTCTTCCTGGTGCTGTACTAAGTCCCCGCCGCCCGGGTATGCCCTGGGTATTTCAAGGAACTGTTCGAGCCGTTCCCGATGATGGGGGCTGTTCTTGCGGCGCGCGCGGTCATGCAGCAGGGTTGACTACGTCAGCCCGCCGCGTGGCGGAACCCACGCGAATGACGTGTCAGACGATTGAAGGAGGGAATGCCGTGGCTGAATACGCTTTGCCCGATCTGGATTGGGACTACGGGGCGCTGGAACCACACATCTCGGGTCAGATCAACGAACTTCACCACAGTAAGCACCACGCCACCTACGTCAAGGGCGCCAACGATGCGGTCGCCAAACTCGACGAGGCGCGCGCCAAGGAAGACCACTCGGCGATCTTGCTGAACGAGAAGAATTTGGCTTTCAACCTCGCCGGCCACGTCAACCACACGATCTGGTGGAAGAACCTTTCCCCCAACGGAGGCGACAAGCCGACCGGCGAACTCGCCGCGGCCATCGACGAGGCGTTCGGGTCCTTCGACAAGTTTCGTGCCCAATTCCACGCCGCCGCCACCACGGTGCAGGGGTCGGGCTGGGCGGCGCTGGGCTGGGACACTCTCGGCAACAAGCTGCTGATATTCCAGGTCTACGACCACCAGACGAACTTTCCGCTCGGAATCATTCCGTTACTGCTGCTCGACATGTGGGAACACGCCTTCTACCTCCAGTACAAAAATGTCAAGGTGGACTTCGCCAAAGCGTTCTGGAATGTCGTGAACTGGGCCGACGTGCAGGCGCGTTACGACGCGGCCACCTCAAAAACCCAGGGCCTGATCTTCGGCTAGTCCGACATATTCAGGGCCTGGGCGCCGCGCGCTATTGCGCGGCGCCCAGGTCTTTGGCCGGTTTCGATATCGCGACTTCTCGATGATCCCGCGAACGTGGCACGGGTTAGCCGTGTCGGGTTGCGCAGCGCCAAATCCCCGCGCATGCTTGATTATTGAAACTCAACGGTTGTTCGAGCTACCAGCGTGGTTATTTCGGATGGAGGCATCTCGGAGGGCGGGATGAATGCTGGGTCAGATAGACCAATAGGGGTTGCTCCCTTTCATTCTCGTGGTGCCCTGAAAGGGTTTGTCATCTCTGGACGCTGGCCTGATTCGACCAAAGAATGGGCGCAGCTGCTGATGGTTGCCGTCCGAGTCGCGTCGTGGCCCGGACTGCTTTCCACGACAACCGTATTCGGTGCCCGCGAAGAATTGCCCGACGAACCCGCTCCCGGAACCGTCGGCCTGGTGCTGGCCGAGGGCACGGTGTTCGGCGAATCCGCCATCAGACCCGGATATTTCGCCGATCATCAGCCCCCGGCATTGCTGATGCTGCATCCGCCCTCGGAAACAACGCCGTCGCTGCCGGAATGCACCGGCGCGGCATCGGGCTGTGTCCTGCTGCCCGGGTTGCCGCACCTGGGTCTGGAGCACCGGGCCGCCTGGGTGGAAGCCGAAGCGGACGGCACCATAACATCAATGGTGAGTCGCGTCGGTGTCGACCCGATCAGCCATCCCGACACCGCAATCCTGGCGATGCTGCTTGCCGCATAAGCCAATTCGAAACCATGGTTTCGGGGCGCGAATCCGCGAATGCGGCTGGCCGAACTCCGTCGTCGCCCTGGCGCGCCCGGAACCCTGCCGCTAACCTGGGGTTCGTTAGCGAAGGGGAGTAGCCCCGAATCGTCGGGTCGACATACTGGTGAAAGCCCGGCCGGCGAACCGTCGAGCAGACGGTGGGCGAGACCTTCGACCGATGTTCGATGACCGCGGCGTCATCGACCACGTGTCGAAAGGTCGTCCGAAATGCTCGCAGCCACACTTTTGAGTCTCGGGGTGGTTTTCGTCGCCGAACTCGGCGACAGATCCCAACTGGTGACCATGACCTATGCGCTGCGGTTCCGCTGGTGGGTGGTGATGGCCGGCGTGGCGATCGCGTCTTTCACGGTCCACGGCGTCTCGGTGGCGATCGGCCACTTCCTGGGCGCCACGCTCCCCGCGCGGCCGATGGCTTTCGCCGGCGCGATCGCGTTCCTGCTTTTCGCGGTGTGGGCCTGGCGGGAAGGCGCGGCCGGTGACGACAAGCCCGCGACCCCGCGCCACCCGCGGTTCGCGCTGCTCACCGTGGTGTCATCGTTCGTACTGGCCGAGCTCAGCGACAAGACGACGCTGGCGACGGTGACCCTGGCCAGCGATCACGACTGGGTCGGTGTGTGGATTGGCTCCACCCTGGGCATGATCTTGGCCGACGGCCTGGCAATCGGTGCGGGACTACTGCTGCACCAGCGGCTGCCCGAGCAGCTGCTGCATGTTCTGGCCAGCCTGTTGTTCCTGCTGTTCGGCTTGTGGATGCTGTTCGACGGCGCACTCGGGTGGCGCTCGGTCGCCATCGGCGTGACGGCGGTGACGATCGTCGCGGCGGCCGGGGTTACAGCGCAAACTCTTCGGCGGCGCCGCAAGGCCTCCGCGGTGACCACGAGGTCCGCCCAGCCCGGTTGAGTCCCTGCTGAACGGCACCTACCGGACCCCGTACGGTTCAGCGATGCCGACCACCGCTTGCGGGCAGCTCCGGTGGACCGGCGGTGACACCGCCGGTCTGCGCCCGGCCCCGCAGTAGACCTCGACAGCAAAGGAGTGGCCGAGCACTGCGCCGTTGGGCCTTGGTTGCCCGACATTGAATGCATTCACCTGTCGAGGTGCGCGTACACCGGTCCCGGACGCCCGGCCCGATGGCTCGCCGATCGCCCCCACGCGATGTATTCTGCGGATAGCCTGTGAAATCCGTTCATTCTGTGGACACCTCACCGAATCGGTTGGACGCTCGTCGAGGGCATCCTGATCGCGCCTCCAGCACGCCGCCACTCAATCCGCTCAGGTTTGCACTTGGTTGTGGACATAACTGTCGCTACCATGATCAGCAAATAAAGATAGGTAACCGTTCGATCTTGCAGCCCGGTGGAGGTCATATCGATGAGCACGACGTTCGCTGCCCGCCTGAACCGTCTGTTCGACACGGTGTATCCACCCGGACGCGGGCCGCACACCTCCGCGGAGGTGATCGCCGCGCTCAAGGCGGAGGGCATCACGATGTCGGCTCCCTACCTGTCCCAGCTACGCTCGGGCAACCGCACCAACCCGTCGTCGGCTACCATGGCCGCCCTTGCCAACTTCTTCCGCATCAGGGCGGCCTACTTCACCGACGACGACTACTACGCGAAAATCGACAAGGAATTGCAGTGGCTGGCAGCGATGCGGGACGACGGCGTGCGCCGTATCGCGGAGCGCTCCCATGGGTTGTCGGCGCAGGCGCAGCAACAGATCGTGGACCGTATCGACGAACTGCGCCGCGCGGAACGGCTCGACGCGTAAGAGCCGGCAGCCACCGACCTGACGGGTTGCCCATGCCCGACGCGGATTAGGGTTGGCCCAACGATCGCGCACGCACCGCGATAGTCCACGAGAACCGGGAGGCGGCCGGGAATGGGCCTGTTCCGCAAGCGAAAGAGCCGTGCGATTCGTCGCGCCGAAGCCCGCGCGATCAGGGCACGCGCCAAGCTCGAGGCCAGGCTATCGGCGAAGAACGCGCTCCGTCGCCTCAAGTACGAGCGCAAGGCGGCGGACAAGGCCCTCAAGGCGCAGCTCAAGGCGCAGCGAGACAGCGATCGTGCGGCACTGAAGGTCGCCGAGACCCAGCTCAAAGCCGCGCGCGAGGGTAAGTTGCTGTCGCCCACCCGAATTCGCCGGGCGCTCACGGTGTCGCGGCTGTTGGCCCCGATATTGGCGCCGGTGGTATACCGGGCGGCCATTGCCGCGCGCGGGCTGATCGATCAGCGTCGTGCCGACCAACTCGGGGTTCCACTGGCTCAGGTTGGACAGTTCTCCGGGCACGGCGCCCGGCTGTCGGCCAGGATCGCCGGGTCGGAGCAATCGCTGCGGATGGTCCAGGAAAAGAAGCCGAAGGACGCGGAGACCAAACAATTCGTCGCGGCCATCAGCGAACGGCTCGCCGAGCTGTCAGCGGCCATCACGGCGGCGGAGAACATGCCTGCGCAACGGCGCCGAGCCGCCCACACCGCGATCTCCTCACAGCTCGACGGCATCGAGGCCGACCTGATGGCCCGGCTGGGGCTGACCTGAAATGCGCCGGCGATCATGAAGCATCTGCTCGGTGTCGCGTGGTACGCCCTGCTGCTGGTCACCCTGACGATCGCCGCGCCCCTGACGGTGGCTGGCGCCTGCGGTGACCCCGTCCGCGCATCCGCGGGTCCGACCCGGGTGAGCCTGACCGGTATCCAGCATCCAGGCACCGGGTGGCCTACCGCTGAGCCGCAGATGACCGGCCCGGCCGTGACCGGGCGGCCACGCCTTCGGGACAGCTACCCGGTGACGGTAGCCGAGTCCACCACCGACGCCGACGTTCCTACCTGGCCCTTCGCCGTCGGCACGATAGCCGCAGTCGCTGCCGGGGCGCTGTGGGCGATGCGGCGCCGGCCGTAGCCGGCCGGCGCGCCCAGGTAGGCGAGATGGCGGCATACCGGGTCCTGGCATGATGGGACCCGAGTGCCTCGCGACTCAGTGAGCGACCCAAAGCAAACAGAGAAGTTGCAAAGGAGCGGCCGGATGGCAGACCCGCAGGATCGACCCGACGGCGAACCCGACGGCACACCGAGACCACCGGCCAAGAAGCAGCCCGCCAAGAAGGCCGCGAAAGCCCCCGCCAAGAAAGCCCCCGCCAAGAAAACGCCGGCCAAAAAGGCGCCCGCCAAGAAAGCCCCCGCCAAGAAAACGCCCGCCGACAACCCGGAACCCGCGCCCGCCGCGATGGCCGCCGCGCCACCCGGGGTCCAGCAACGGGCGAAAACCAATGGTGAACTTGCCGCCGCGGCCAAAGATACCGCAGCACAAGCGAAGTCAACTGTCGACCGGGCCAATGACCCACTTTCCCGAGACCTGGAACAGTCGTCGAACAGCTTCACCGTCCCGCTGTTGGTGGCCGTCGTGCTAAGCCTGCTGGCGATGTTGCTGGTGCGACAGCTGCGCCGCCACTAGGCCGATGCGCCACGTGTCGTTTCGGCCGACGGCCGATCTGGTCGACGACATCGGACCCGAGGTGCGCAGCTGCGACCTCCAATTCCGTCAGTTCGGCGGGCGCACGGAGTTCGCCGGGCCGATCAGCACGGTGCGCTGCTTTCAGGACAACGCCCTGCTGAAATCCGTGCTCTCCCAGCCGGGAGCTGGCGGCGTGCTGGTGATCGACGGCGCCGGCTCGTTACACACCGCACTTGTCGGCGATGTCATCGCCGAATTGGCCCGGTCCAACGGCTGGGCGGGCCTGGTGGTTCACGGCGCGGTGCGCGATTCCGTCGTACTGCGCGGCATCGACATCGGCATCAAAGCGCTGGGCACCAATCCCCGTAAGAGTGCCAAGACGGGCGCCGGAGACCGCGACGTCGACGTCACTTTGGGTGGCGTGACATTCGCGCCGGGCGAAGTCGTCTACAGCGACGACGACGGCATTGTCGTCGTCTCCCTGTGAAAACCTAAACCCGCACGGGGGCATGCTTTTTGGAGAAGCGCAGCCCTTCGTCGTCGATCTTGCCGCGCCTGATCAGATGGATGTCGCGCAGATAGTTCTGATTGAGCCGCCACGGCTTTCGCGAACCCTGCTTCGGCAGTTCGTCGATCGAGCGCAGCACGTAACCGGGAGTGAACTCCATGAACGGCCGTTCCTCGACATCCGGACCCGGATGCTCGGCCATCACAGTGTCAAATCCATTAGCGTCCATGTAGTTCAGCACGCGGCAGACGAACTCCGACACCAGGTCGGCCTTCAGTGTCCACGAGGCATTGGTGTAGCCGACCGTATACGCCATGTTGGGTATCCCGGACAGCATCATGCCCTTGTAGGCCATCGTCTTGGTGAGATCCACCGGTTCTCCGTCGACGGAGGCGGTCGCCCCGCCGAAGAGTTGTAGGTTCAAACCCGTTGCGGTGACGATGATGTCGGCCGGAAGTTCACGTCCGGAATTCAGCCGGATTCCGGATGGGGTAAACCGATCGATGGTGTCGGTAACCACCTCGACCTGCCCGTGGCGAATGGCACGGAACAGGTCGCCGTTGGGCACCAGGCACAACCGCTGGTCCCACGGATTGTAGTGCGGGCCAAAGTGCTTGCGCACGTCATAACCTTCGGGAAGCTGGCGCGCGGCCAGGCCCATGAACATCTTCCGCATCCGCCGCGGCCACTTCTGGCAGGCCCCGTACACCGCCGCCTGACGTAGCACGTTCTTCCACCGAACCGCGGAGTAGGCAAGCTTTTCCGGCAGAAAGCGGTTGAGTCTGTCGGCGATGCTGTCACTGTCCGGCTGGGAGACGATGTAGGTCGGCGAACGCTGCAGCATCGTGACGTGGTTGGCACCCGAATCCGCAAGTGCCGGAACGAGAGTGACGGCCGTGGCGCCACTTCCGATCACGACGATGTTCTTGCCCTCGTAGTCGAGGTCCTCGGGCCAGTGCTGCGGATGGATGATGGCGCCGGTGAAGTCCGCCGCGCCGGGGAACTTCGGCGAATAGCCCTGTTCGTAGTTGTAGTAGCCGCTGCACAGAAACAGGAATGAGCAGGTGAGCTGGCTGCGGGTGCCATTGGTCTCGATATTGACGGTCCAGCGGTTTTCGGCCGTCGACCAGTCGGCGCTGACGACTTTCTGGTCGAACCGGATGTGCTTGTCGATGCCGTACATGGCCGCGGTGCCCTTGACGTACTCGAGAATCGGCTCGCCGTCGGCAATGGCCTGACGCTCGGTCCAGGGGCGGAACCTGAAGCCCAGGGTGTGCATATCGGAGTCGGAGCGAATGCCGGGATAGCGAAACAGGTCCCAGGTGCCGCCCATGGCGGACCGCTTTTCCAGGATGGCGTAGCTCTTGGTGGGGCAGCGGTCCTGCAGATGCCAGGCCGCGCTCACGCCGGAAATACCCGCCCCCACGATGACGACGTCAAGATGCTCAGTCATGGAACCACGCTATCAACGCGCTGTTGAATGCGTCAACGTAGTGTCGAAACTATCGACACACGGTAAGCTGCGGGTCGTGGCCACTTCCCCGACCGGTCCGGCGTCGCTGCATCGCGGCCGGCGCACCGCTCGGCCATCCGGCGACGATCGTGAACTGGCCATCCTGGTTACCGCTGAAAAGCTGTTGGAAGATCGTCCACTGGCTGACATCTCGGTCGACGACCTGGCCAAGGGGGCAGGCATTTCGCGGCCGACGTTCTACTTCTATTTCCCGTCCAAGGAAGCGGTGCTGTTGACGCTGCTGGACCGGGTGGTCACCGAGGCCGACACCGCGCTGGAAAACCTGATCCAGGCCGCGGACGCCGACCGCGACACCATGTGGCGTACCGGGATCAACGTTTTCTTCGAGACATTCGGTTCGCACAAGGCGGTCACCCGGGCCGGTCAGGCCGCTCGGGCAACCAACGCCGAGGTGCGGCACCTGTGGTCGACGTTCATGCAGAAGTGGATCTCCTACACCGCCGAGGTGATCGAGACAGAGCGCGACCGCGCCGCCGCGCCGGTAACCCTGCCCGCCCTGGAACTGGCCACCGCGCTCAATCTGATGAACGAACGGACGCTGTTCGCTTCCTTTGCCGCCGAACAGCCCTGTGTCCCGGAGGCGCACGTGCTGGACACGCTGGTGCACATCTGGGTCAGCAGTATCTACGGCGAGGGTCGTTAATCCCGACTGTCAATCGTGGCGTAACCGGTTCCGCACGGTTGCGATCGCGTCGTGGATGCCGCGGCGGGTTCGACCCGAGGCAGGTCCGGACAGCTGGTCCAGCAACTGACCGGCGACATCGCGCAATTTGGTGTTGGTGTCCTGCGACAACGTCACCAGCATGTGAGAATCCGGCCGGGATTGCGACCGCCATCGGTCAAGTCGGCCAACGTGACCTTCTGGCAGGCGCTGCCCAACGCGGTGCGTAGCACAGCACGTTTGCGTTCGGGGACTGCGACCAGCACCGGCTCGTCGTTGCACAGCCCGTCGAGAACAAACGGCACCACCGCGTCCAGGTACTCCGGCTCAGAGCGATAGAACAGCGCGGAATGCGACAGGCCTGGAGGCTTTACCCGGGTGCTCGTGGTCATGCGGCCATCACCTTGTCCGCTAGAGGGCCTCCCCGTCCCCGCCTGCCGATGTTACCTTGCGCAGCCGGCGTACCGGCCGCAGCACCTTCGGCTGTCATACCCGCATGCGAACATATGTTCGTGCGGAGTGAGGCTTGCATCCTGCACGCGGACCTGGATTCGTTCTATGCCTCCGTCGAGCAGCGCGACGACCCCGCAATGCGGGGCCGCCCGGTGATCGTCGGCGGCGGGGTTGTGCTGGCGGCCAGCTACGAGGCCAAGGCCTACGGCGTGCGCACGGCCATGGGTGGGGCCCAGGCGCGACGGTTATGTCCACACGCCGTGGTTGTGCCGCCGCGGATGAGCGCCTACACCCGGGCCAGCGAGGCGGTTTTCGTGGTGTTTCGGCATTGCACACCGGTGGTGGAACCGCTCTCGGTGGACGAGGCTTTCCTCGATGTCGGCGGGCTGCGCCGGCTCTGCGGGACCCCGGTCGAGATCGCGACGCGGCTGCGCGCCGACGTACGCGAGCAGGTCGGCCTGCCCATCACCGTCGGAGTGGCACGGACGAAGTTCCTCGCCAAGGTCGCCAGCCAGCAGGCCAAACCCGACGGATTGCTCCTGGTGCCGCCGGATCGGGAACTCGCATTTCTGCATCCGCTGCCGGTGCGCCGGTTGTGGGGCGTGGGCGCGGTGACCGCAGACAAGCTGCACGCGCATGGCATTGATACGGTCGCCGACGTCGCCGAACTCAGCGAGTCCACGTTGGGCTCGATGGTCGGCGGCGCGATGGGCCGACAACTATATGCATTGTCGCGCAATATCGACCGCCGCCGGGTGACCGTCGGCGTGCGGCGCCGCTCGGTTGGCGCCCAACGAGCGCTGGGGCGAGCCGGCAGCAGCATGTCGCCCGCCGAGATCGACGCGGTGGTGATCACCCTGGTCGACCGGATCACCGACCGGATGCGCGCCGCCGGACGCACCGGCCGGACCGTGGTGCTGCGCCTGCGATTCGACGACTTCAGCCGCGCTACCCGGTCACACACGCTGCCGTGGGCGACCGCGTCGACGCAGCCTATCCTGGCGGCCGCCCGGCGGCTGCTCGCGGCTGCCGCGCCCGACATCGCCCGGCGGGGACTGACCCTGGTCGGCTTCGCGGTCTCCGGTATCGACCGCTGCGGCGCCCAGCAACTGATGCTGCCGTTTGACGGCGAGCCGCCGGACGTACTCGACCAGGCGGTGGACCAGATCCGGCGCCGCTTCGGCAAATCCGCGCTGACCCGCGCGGTGTTGATGGGCCGCGACCCGGGCGTGGAGATGGCGCGGCTACCGGACTGACACCCACTCCAGCAGCTGCTCGGCCGGCCAGGCGTTGATGACACGGTCGACCGGAATACCGGCATCGAGAGCACGTTGCGCACCGTAACCAAGGAAATCCAGCTGCCCGGGCGCGTGGGCGTCGGTGTCGATGCTGAACACGCAACCGATCTCCAAGGCGAGGTTGAGCAGGCGCGTTGGCGGGTCCCGACGCTCGGGGCGGGAATTGATCTCTACCGCGGTGCCGTGGTCGCGGCAGGCGGTGAACACCGCCTCGGGGTCGAACTTCGATTCGGGCCGGATACCGCGGTTGCCGGAGACCAGCCGGCCCGTGCAGTGGCCCAGCACGTCGACGTGACCGTTGCACACCGCGCGGATCATCCGCCGCGTCATTGCGGCCGCATCCATCGCCAGCTTCGAGTGCACGCTGGCCACCACGATGTCGAGCCGGTCCAGCAGGTCCGGTTCCTGGTCCAGACTTCCGTCTTCCAGGATGTCGACCTCGATTCCGGTGAGGATGCGCATCGGGGCGAACTTGTCGCGCAGTTCGTCGATCACGTCGAGTTGCTTGCGCAACCGGTCCGGAGACAGGCCGTTGGCAATCGTCAGCCGCGGCGAATGGTCGGTCAGCGCGCAGTATTCATGGCCCAGCTCCGCGGCGGTGGCCATCATCTCCTCGATCGGCGCCGAGCCGTCGGACCAGTTCGAATGTAGGTGTAGATCGCCCCGCAGCGCGGCGCGCACCTCGCCCCCACCGAGATCCTCAGCAGCAGTGCGTAATTCAGCGAGGAGGTCGGGTTCACGGCCGGACCATGCCTGGTCGATGACCTTGGCGGTCTTGGGCCCGATGCCCGACAGCGACTGCCAGCTGTTTGCCTGGCCGTGCCGCTCGAGTGCAGCGTCGTCCAGTTTCTCGATAATGTCGGCGGCATTGCGGTAGGCCATGACGCGCCGCGGGTCATGGCGGCTTCGGTCCTTGTAGTAGGCGATCTGGCGCAGCGCGGTTACCGGATCCATTTACGTCAGCTGCCCTGCGATGAAGCCGGCGAAAACCACTGCGAATCCGCCTATTTCGCCGAGAATGAGCAAGGTCATGCCCAGCCGTGCTCCCGATGCCGGAGGATCGAATTGGTTTTCGGTGTCACGCCGGGCCCCGTGCCAGATGTAGGTCCCGATCGCGGCGACGAAAAAGAACACCACCACCATCGCGGCCGTCAGGTTGACCCACGCCGGCCAGGCGCTGAGTTCGACGAAGACAGCGATCAACAGCGTCGCAAATGCGTACAGCAGCGCCGCGCGATGCGCGATATCAACATAGACGTGTGCCCGGCGCTGCTGGCTCACCATGATCTGGCGGTACTTCCACACCCCGAGGACAAGCGCCAGCAGGAAGATCAATCCGGCCGCCAGCAGGGTGAGTTTGGTGTCGATTCCGAGTGCGTAGCTCATCGTTCACCCGAGTCTAATTGCGCTTGTTGGACGCTGGACTACCGTCGGCTTCATGCGATTCGCATTCAAGACCTCACCGCAAAACACCACGTGGGCCCAGATGCTGGCGGTCTGGCAGGAAGCCGACGACATCGACGTCTACGAATCCGGATGGACCTTCGATCACTTTTACCCGATCTTTTCCGACCCGAGCGGCCCATGCTTGGAAGGCTGGACGACTCTGACCGCACTCGCACAGGCCACCCGGAGGCTGCGGCTGGGCACCCTGGTCACCGGCATCCATTACCGGCACCCGGCGGTGCTGGCCAATATGGCCGCCGCCCTCGACATCATCTCCGACGGACGACTTGAATTGGGCATCGGCGCCGGCTGGAACGAGGAAGAGTCGGGCGCCTACGGTATCGAGCTGGGCAGCATCAAGGAACGCTTCGACAGATTCGAGGAGGCGTGCGCGGTGCTGGTCGGCCTGCTCAGCCAGGAGACCACCAATTTCGACGGCAAGTACTACCAGCTCAAGGACGCCCGCAACGAACCCAAGGGCCCGCAGCGGCCGCACCCATCGATCTGCATCGGCGGCAGCGGGGAAAGGCGGACGCTGCGGATCACCGCCCGCTATGCCCAGCACTGGAACTTCGTCGGCGGTCCGGCCGAGGAGTTCGCCCGCAAACGTGACGTGCTGGCCGCACATTGCGCCGACATTGGTCGCGATCCGAAGGAGATCACGCTGTCGGCCCACCTGCGCTTGGACCCGGAACGAAACTACGAGCAGGTCATCGACAATGCGGCCGCACTGGCGGCCGAAGGACTGGACCTGGGGATCGTGTATATCTCGCCACCGCACGACCCCGCGGTTCTCCAGCCGCTCGCGGAGGCGATCCGGGAATCGGGGCTGCTTTCGGCATCTGGGCCCAGATAACAACTCGATATCGTTGAGCAAACTCTTTGCGCCCGAGTGGGCGCAACCAGCTGCCGATCACATCGCAAAGCGCAACAGCTCTTCAGCGGTGACTAGGCGCTCGTTCCTGGCGGGAAACTCGTGACTCTTTAGCGGATGACGGAACCACGACCAGGCGATTCGCCCCACCCGTGACCGGGGTACTGGGTTGCTACGCACAGCGACACTCCCTGCGATCGGACAACTCGGGCGGAACTCCACAACGCATCGCTGTGACGGAGCCCACAGAACCTCATTAGACACCCGACGTCTGGCAAACAGCGGGCGACGCGCCGAGCAATCACCGGCGTGTTTCTGATGTTACTGGTGTGGTTATTGAAGCGGCGCGGCAGTCGGCTTGATCGGGGCCGGCAGCGCGGTGGAGCCCATCAGATAGCGGTCTACACCCGCGGCCGCGGCCCGGCCTTCGGCGATCGCCCACACGATCAACGACTGGCCCCGGCCCATGTCGCCGGCCACGAACACGCCCGGCACCGAGGTTTCGTAGTCGTCGCCGCGCGCCACGTTTCCGCGGTCGGTGAATTCGACCCCGAGATCGTCGAGCAGACCGGGCTTCTCCGGGCCGACAAATCCCATCGCCAGCAAAACCAGATCCGCCTCGAGTTCGAAGTCCGAACCTTCGACCTTGACGAACTTGCCGTCCTGCATGGCCACCTCGTGCGCCTTGAGCGCGGTCACGTGGCCGTCTTCACCGACGAATTCCTCGGTGTTTACCGAAAACACCCGCTCGCCACCTTCTTCGTGCGCGGCGGAGACCCGATACATCAGCGGGTACGTCGGCCAGGGAGTCGACGGCGCGCGACTGTCCGGCGGACGCGGCATGATCTCGAACTGGTGGATGTTGAGCGCACCCTGGCGGTGCGCGGTGCCCAGACAGTCGGCCCCGGTGTCGCCGCCGCCGATGATGACGACCTTCTTGCCCTTGGCGGTAATCGGCGGCTGCCCGTCGGACCCCAGCACGTCATCGCCTTCCTGGACGCGGTTGGCCCAGGGTAGGTATTCCATCGCCTGGTGGATGCCGTCGAAATCGCGACCAGGAATGGGGAGCTCACGCCAAGCGGTGGCGCCACCGGCCAGCACTACCGCATCGAAATCAGCGCGCAGCTGCTCGGCGGTGATGTCGACCCCGACGTTGACGCCGGCACGGAACTCGGTGCCCTCGGCCCGCATCTGCGCCAGCCGCCGATCCAGGACCCGCTTTTCCATCTTGAACTCGGGGATGCCGTAGCGCAGCAGGCCGCCGATACGGTCATCACGTTCGAAGACGGTCACGCTGTGACCGGCGCGGGTCAGCTGCTGAGCGGCGGCCAGACCGGCCGGGCCCGAACCGACGACGGCAACGTTCTTGCCGGTCAGCGTTTGCGGCGGCAACGGCTCCACGTAGCCTTCGTCGAAGGCATTGTCGATGATCTCCAGCTCGATCTGCTTGATGGTCACCGGATCCTGGTTGATGCCGAGCACACACGCCGGCTCGCACGGCGCCGGACACAGCCGGCCGGTGAAGTCGGGGAAGTTGTTGGTGGCGTGCAGCCGTTCGATCGCGTCGCGCCAACGACCCCGGCGCACCAGGTCATTCCATTCCGGGATCAAGTTGCCCAAAGGACAGCCGTTGTGGCAGAACGGAATACCGCAGTCCATGCAACGAGTCGCCTGTTGCCGCAACGTCTCGTTGTCGAATTCCTCGTAGACCTCTTTCCAGTCGCGCAGGCGCAGCGGGACAGGACGTCGCTTCGGCAATTTCCGGTGTGTGTATTTGAGAAAGCCGGTCGGATCAGCCATGCGCAGCCGCCATGATCGCCTTGTCCACATCCACTCCGTCGCGCTCGGCCTCGGTGATGGCTTGCAGCACCCGCTTGTAGTCGCGGGGCATCACCTTGACGAAATGCCGCTGCTGCCCATGCCAGTCGGCCAGAATGCGCTGGCCGACCGGGGAATCGGTGGCGTCGACGTGCGCCGCGATGATGCCCTGCAGGAAGTCCGCATCATCGGTGTCGACTGTCTCGACGTCGACCATCTCGGTGTTGAGGTTGTCGGGTAGTTCGCCGTGCGGGTCGTAGACATAAGCGATCCCGCCTGACATACCCGCGGCGAAGTTACGGCCGGTACGACCCAGGATCACGACCCGGCCACCGGTCATGTACTCGCACCCGTGATCGCCCACACCCTCGACCACGGCATGCGCACCGGAATTGCGGACCGCGAACCGTTCACCGACCACGCCACGCAGGAAGACCTCTCCGCTCGTGGCGCCGAACAGGATTACATTGCCCCCGATGATGTTGTCCTCGGCGACATAGTCCGGTGGCGCGTTGTCCGACGGCCGCACCACGATCCGGCCACCGGACAGCCCCTTGCCCACGTAATCATTGGCGTCGCCGTAGATGCGCAATGTGATCCCCTGGGGCACAAACGCACCGAAGCTGTTACCGGCCGACCCCTCGAATGTGATGTCGATGGTGCCGTCCGGCAAGCCCTGGCCACCATAGGCTTTCGTCACCTCGTGGCCCAGCATGGTGCCCACCGTGCGATTGACGTTGCTGATGGTGGTCGAAAAGCGAACGGGCGAACCGGAATCCAGCGCCTCGCGGCTCATCACGATCAGCTGCTGATCGAGCGCCTTGTCCAAGCCGTGATCCTGGCGCGAACTGCAGTACAGGTCCTGGTTCATGAACGCCGACTCGGGCTCATGCAGTACCGGCGTCAGATCCAGGCGGTGCGCCTTCCAATGGGCCCGCGCCAGGGTGGTATCCAGCGATCCGACCTGGCCGACGGCCTCGTTGAAGGTGCGGAAGCCCAACTGCGCCATGTATTCCCGCACTTCTTCGGCGATGAACATGAAGAAGTTCTCCACGAATTCGGCCTTGCCGGTAAACCGTTCCCGCAGCACCGGGTTCTGGGTGGCCACGCCGACAGGGCAGGTGTCCAGATGGCACACCCGCATCATGATGCAGCCGGCCACCACCAACGGCGCGGTGGAAAATCCGAATTCCTCGGCGCCGAGCAGCGCCGCGATCATCACGTCGCGGCCGGTCTTGAGCTGGCCGTCCACCTGTACCACGATCCGGTCGCGTAACCCGTTGAGCAGCAATGTCTGCTGCGTCTCGGCCAGACCCAATTCCCACGGCGCGCCGGCATGCTTCATCGACGTCAGCGGGGTCGCCCCGGTACCGCCATCGTGCCCCGAGATCAGGACCACGTCGGCGTGCGCCTTGGAAACACCCGCGGCCACCGTGCCGACGCCGTTTTCGGAGACCAGCTTGACGTGCACCCGCGCGGACGGGTTGGCGTTCTTCAGGTCATAGATCAGCTGCGCCAGATCCTCGATGGAGTAGATGTCGTGGTGCGGCGGCGGTGAGATCAGGCCTACCCCCGGCGTGGAATGCCGGACCTCGGCCACCCAGGGATACACCTTGTGACCCGGAAGTTGGCCTCCCTCACCGGGTTTGGCGCCCTGAGCCATTTTGATCTGGATGTCGGTGCAGTTGGTCAGGTAGTGCGAGGTGACGCCGAAGCGGGCCGAGGCCACCTGCTTGACCGCACTGCGACGCCAGTCCCCATTGGGATCGCGTTCGAAACGCCGGACGTCCTCGCCGCCTTCGCCACTGTTGGACCGGCCGCCGAGCCGGTTCATCGCAATGGCGAGGGTCTCGTGCGCCTCGGCGGAGATCGAGCCGTAGCTCATCGCCCCCGTCGCGAAGCGCTTGACGATTTCGCTGGCGGGCTCGACCTCCTCCAGCGGCACCGGGGGCCGCACGCCCGCGCGAAACTTGAGCAGGCCGCGCAGTGAGGCCATCCGCTCGCTCTGATCGTCGACCAGGCGGGTGTACTCCTTGAAAATCTTGTACTGCCCGGTGCGGGTGGAGTGTTGCAGCTTGAACACGGTCTCCGGGTTGAACAGGTGGTATTCGCCTTCCCGGCGCCACTGGTACTCCCCGCCGACTTCGAGTTCGCGGTGCGCCCGTTCGTCCGGCCGGTCCAGGTAGGCCAGCGAGTGACGAGTGGCAACGTCTGCGGCGATGTCGTCCAAGGTGATGCCGCCGGTAGGGCAGGTCAGCCCGGTGAAGTACTCGTCGAGAACGTCCTCGGAAATGCCGACAGCCTGGAACAATTGCGCGCCGGTATAGGACGCCAGCGTCGAAATGCCCATCTTGGACATCACTTTCAGCACGCCCTTGCCCGCGGCCTTGATGTAGTTGTTGAGCGCCTTCTTGCGGTCGATACCGTCCCCGAGGCCTTCCAGGGCGCCCCGGTCGAGCATGTCTTCGATCGACTCGAAGGCCAGGTAGGGGTTGACCGCGGCGGCCCCGCAGCCCACCAGCATCGCCATGTGGTGAACCTCGCGCGCGTCACCGGATTCCACCACCAGGCCCACATGGGTGCGGGTCCGCTCGCGCACCAGGTGGTGGTGCACCCCGGCGACGGCGAGCAGCGACGGTATCGGCGCCAGCTTCTCGTCGGAGTTGCGATCGGACAAGATGATGAGCCGTGCACCGTCGGCGATCGCCGCCGACGCCTGAGCACGCACCTCGGCCAGTGCGGCCGCCAGCCCGGCACCACCCTCCGCCACCAGGTACAGACACCGAATGACCTTGGAGCGCATGCCGTGCGGACGTCCGTTGACCTCGGTGTCCGGGTCGAGGTTGATCAGCTTGGCCAGCTCATAGTTACGCAGGATCGGCTGGGGCAGCACGATCTGGTGACAGGAGTTCTCGTCCGGGTTCAGCAGGTCGCGCTCGCCGCCGGTGGTGCCCTGCAGGCTGGTCACCACCTCCTCACGGATGGCGTCCAGCGGTGGGTTGGTCACCTGGGCGAACAACTGGTGGAAGTAGTCGTACAGCATCCGGGGACGCCGGGACAGCACGGCGATCGGCGTATCGGTGCCCATTGAACCGATCGGCTCCGCGCCGGTCCGGACCATGGGCGCCACCAGCAGGTTCAGTTCCTCGTAGGTGTAGCCGAAGGTCAGCTGCCGCACGACCAGCCGGTCGTGGGGCATCCGCACGTATTTGCCCGCCGGCAGCGCGTCCAGCGGAACCACGTTGCGGTCCAGCCATTCCTGATAGGGGTGCTCTGCGGCCAACTCGGTCTTGATCTCCTCGTCGGAGACGATGCGGCCCTGCGTGGTGTCGACCAGGAACATCCGGCCCGGCTGCAGCCGCATCCGGCGGACCACCGTCGACGGGTCGAGATCCAGCACGCCGGCCTCGGAGGCCATCACCACCAGGCCGTCGTCGGTCACCCAGATTCGCGACGGCCGCAGGCCGTTGCGATCCAGCACCGCACCCACGACGGTGCCGTCGGTAAACGTCATCGACGCCGGGCCGTCCCAGGGCTCCATCAGCGAGGCGTGGTACTGATAGAAGGCCCGTCGCGCGGCGTCCATCGACTCATGGCGTTCCCAAGCCTCGGGAATCATCATCAGCACGGCGTGCGCCAGGCTGCGCCCGCCCAGGTGCAGCAGCTCGAGCACCTCGTCGAAGCGCGCGGTGTCGGAGGCCCCGGGGGTGCAGATCGGGAACAGCTTCTCGACATCGGCTTCCGAGCCGAACACGTCGGTCTTGATCAACGCCTCGCGGGCGCGCATCCAGTTCTCGTTGCCGGTGACGGTGTTGATCTCGCCGTTGTGGGCGATGCGCCGGAACGGGTGCGCCAGCGGCCAGGACGGGAAGGTGTTGGTGGAGAACCGCGAGTGCACGATACCCAGGGCGCTGGTCAGCCGGTCGTCCTGCAGATCGAGGTAGAACGCCTTGAGCTGCGGAGTGGTCAGCATGCCCTTGTAGACGAACGTCTGGCCGGAAAGGCTGGGAAAGTAGACAGTCTCCCGGCCGGGGCCGTCCTGGCCGGGGCCCTTGGTGCCGAGTTCATGCTCGGCACGCTTGCGAATCACGTAGGCGCGGCGCTCCAGCGTCATGCCGGAGGCGCCCGCCATGAAAACCTGACGGAAGGTGGGCATCGCGTCGCGGGACAGAGCACCCAGGGACGAGTCGTCGGTGGGCACGTTCCGCCAGCCCAGTACGCGCAACCCCTCGGCCTCGGCGATCTTCTCCACCGCTGCGCAGGCAGCTGACGCATCCTTGGACGACTGCGGCAAGAAGGCGATACCGGTGGCGTAACTACCCGGAGCTGGCAACTCGAAGTCGACGACTTCTCGCAGGAACGCATCCGGGACCTGAATGAGGATGCCCGCGCCGTCGCCGCTGCGCGGCTCGGCGCCGGCCGCACCGCGATGTTCGAGGTTGAGCAGCGCCGTGATCGCCTTGTCCACAATGTCGCGGCTACGCCGGCCGTGCATGTCGACGACCATGGCTACCCCGCACGCATCGTGTTCGAATGCGGGGTTGTATAGCCCGACGCGCTTGGGCGCCATACCCACCTAACCCTTCAGCAGACTTTTCCTGCGCGGCCTTACCAGCAGCTCCGACGGCGCCATGCCGTGACGTTGCGGGCGTTGACCCCTCCGGTCTTGTCGATAGGCTGTCCGTCCAGCGGAATGATCAGGCCGGGGATTCGTCCGTGCAGCGCTGAACGGTGCCCCGGTACCGATCTCGACAAGTCGTAAAACGATATGACAATACCCGCCTGACATGCCAACTTCCTCAATGGTAACCCGCCCGGCGGCCGTGCCGTAGGTGCCGCGGAACCGGCCTCCGACGGCATCCTCACCTGCCGTTTCGGGACCGCGAAACCGTGGTCTCGCCCGCTCCCCGAAGTGCTGCCGGCGGCCACAGTAACCGCTTAGACTAATTTGCTGGCGCGGCCCGTCAGCACCCGCTGCCACCACTGTCAGCCGATCGCACACAACCGTCACACCGGTAACACGCTCGGCGATAAAGCATGGCAGCCATGTTGCGGAAATTGCCGGGTCCGGCTTCGACGGTCCCAGGAAAGCGCCGCGGCAGTGCCCGCGCGACTCACCGTCGAGTTTGCACAATACTAATAGGAGTCTAAAACCGGCAGGAACAGGCAGGCCGAGAACGAGCCTGGTCCGACAGATGAGGCGGCCGGACCGGTGCTCGATACTGGGACGGATACTGGTCGGTGTCCGGCGTTGGTGATCCGACTCGACTGAGGAGCTTATGAACGAGCGCGACGAATTCCTTCGGGACCGGATGCCGCCGGCTCGGCCCGCCGGCCCCGGCAGCAGCCAGACCGGTCCGCAGTCCGGAGTTCCGCATTTAGCGCCCTCGAGGGCTCCGGAAGCTCCTGCTCGCGTGTCCGGGCCGCATCCACTCGCCCCGCCGCGCCCGCCGACATCCCAGACACCGCCGCCGCCACCGCATCCGCCGGCTGCTCCTCGCATGTCCGGGCCGCATCCACTCGCCCCGCCGCGCCCGCCGACATCCCAGACACCGCCGCCGCCACCGCATCCGCCGGCTGCTCCTCGCATGTCCGGGCCGCATCCACTCGCCCCGCCGCGCCCGCCGACATCAGCCCCGGCGCCACCGCATCCGCCGGCGTTCGCATATGGCCCGCCTCCACCGGCTTCAGCCCAACCCCCGCGCCCTGCGGGAGCGGCGCAGCCACGACCGGACACACCGCAATCAGCGATGCCGCACCCGCCGATGCGCTCGTTCGCACCGCCGGATCCGACGCGGAAACCGCCGCAATCCGCACCATCCGATGTCCCGGTCCCACCAACTGTTCGGGCCGAGCGCGCCGTAATACCCGCAACGGGTTCCGGGGGTGGACCCGCCGACCACGGCTGGCGACGCCTTGTTCGGGTGGTGTCCTTCGGCCTGATCAATCCCGGTCCGTCCGCCGCGCAACGCGAGGCAGCCGATTTCGAAGCCGCCATACGAACCGCCCTGCGCGGTAGCCACAAGGTCGGGGTCCTGGGCAAGGGCGGCGTCGGCAAGACCTCGGTCGCCGCCAGCATCGGATCCATTTTCGCCGAACTGCGCCAGCAGGACCGCGTGGTGGCGATCGATGCCGATACCGCCTTCGGCCGGTTGAGCAGCAGGATCGATCCGGCCGCGCATGGGTCGTTCTGGGATCTGACCGCAGCCAAAGACCTGCCGTCGTTCGCCGACATAGTCGCTCGGCTGGGCCGTAACTCCGTGGGCCTGCACGTGCTACCCGGCGAACCCATGGCCGGCGCGCGCCGGGTGCTCGACCCTGCGATCTACCGGGAGGCCGCGCTGCGGCTGGACCGCCACTTCGCGATCTCGGTGATCGACTGCGGTTCGACGATGGACGCCCCATTGACCCAGGAAGTGCTGCGCGACCTCGATGCGCTGATAGTGGTGTCCTCGCCGTGGGCGGACGGGGCCTCCGCTGCGGCCAAGACCATGGAATGGCTATCGGACCGCAGGCTGACGGATCTGCTGCGACGCAGCATCGTGGTGCTCAACGATTCCGATGGCCATTCTGACAAACGCACCCGCTCGGTGCTTGCCCGCGAGTTTGTCGAGCACGGGCAGCGGGTGGTCGAGGTGCCCTTCGATCCACATCTGAGGCCAGGCGGCGTCATCGACGTGCGCCACGAGCTGGCGCCGGCGACGCGGCTGAAATTTCTGCAGATCGCGGCGATCATCGTGGAGTATTTCGCGTCGCGACCCGACGAGCGCCGAGCCGCCCGCCCTGAGGCCGCGACGCCGGCCCACTGACCGCCGGCGGGCTCAGCCCGACTCAGCTGCCCGTTTCAGGCCGTTGCTTTCCATGTCGACATACGACCGAACCCGCGAACCCGCGGTGAGGCCGGCCAGCCACGCCAGTGGTCCGGCCATGATCAATTCGAGCGTGGTGCGCACGCCGTCTCCGTCCTGGTCGATGCGATGCACCGCTTCGATCGAAAGACCGGTCTGGGTTGCCACCCAGGTGAACGTGCGCATCGGCTGTAGTTCGGTGACCGTCCATACCATCGGTCGACCTTTCGGCTGGGTCACCCGGGACCGGCTGCCCACGGTCAATGGACCGGTTTCCAGGCGCTCGATCTCCCGCATGGATTTCGTCCAGGGCGGCCAGCCTTCCACGTCGATAAGTAGTTCCCATACCCGTGCAGCCGGTGCGTGCACGATTTCCTCACGTATGTACCGCATCCGCCACCTCCATTTCGACCGGCATCATCGCCCCGACGGGCCGGTTGGGCTCTGGGTAGCCCGGGACGGCAGGTCGTCGAATCGCGCTCAGGGTGGCCGTCTTTGCTGAAAGCCGGCGGGCAGCGCACAACGCAAACAGCGCGAGAAATCTTTCGAATTCTCGCGCTGTCTACGTGTGGCACCAACTGACCGCCCACCGCACCGCAGACCCCTCGAAGCAGCGGCTCGGATCGCGGCAGTCTTATGCCGATTAGGCGACTACCCGCTCGCGCACGGGGTAACCGTTGCGCTCAGCCAGCGACCGCAGTTGGCCCAGCGCGAACGCCCGGGCCCGGCCTGACTCAGGAATTACCACACCGGCCCAAAGGCCTTCCGCGCCCGGGGATTCGACGGCGTCCCGAGCGCACGCCCAGCGCCGCGGGCAGGCCCGGCACATCGCCTTGGCCTCGTTGTCGGGTGTCGTTGTCCAGCGGTCGGGGTCCTGCGTGCAGACGCCCAGCGGGACCTCGTACAGCGCCGTTGCGGTCATATCGTTGCGCTCCTCTATAAAGCGTTGCAAGTCGGTAGCCTCCCGAGCAGTAGCCTATAGCACTAACCGTTGCAGTGCAACAGTTGGGAGCGCCGGCGCCCGCCGAAGCGCGCTACGGCTACCCCGAGTGATTCCTCAGGACGTTGCCTATTTGTGCCTCCAGCTGCGCTTTCATTCGGAAGTCCGGGTGCTCCCGACGGCCCGCCGGCGTCCAAACTGGACTAAAGAATTGCGCAAACCGTTACGGCTTGCAATACTTCTGCGAGGCAGAACCGTAGCGTTTACGGCGGTTCCGCTGCAGCGGTACCCGGCGTCGACCCGAGGTGGCCACGGTCCGAAAAACGTAGCGAAAGCGTAGCGTTGGAAGGGCGCAACGGTTAGGATGGTGGTCGGCGGAAGGCATGTCCTGCTGCCCGCACCAGTACCCACCAGCTAGGACGAGCGAGGAAGCGACGCAGATGCCCAACGCCGATTCACCTGTCGGGCCGGCTCTGCTGGTCGCCCACAGCGGCGAAGCGTCGCACGCGATCGCCCCCGACCGTGATGTCGTGACCATCGGTCGCACACCCCAAGCCGGTGTCCGGGTTGACGATCCAGACGTTTCACAGGCACATCTGCGCGCAGTGTCCGAAGATGGACCGTGGCGCATCCTCGACAACAGCCCGAGCGGTATGTTCGTCGACGGACGACGCAAAGGATCTGTGACCGTCAGCGACAAGACCATCGTCCGGTTCGGCGATCCCACTGGAGGCAAGGCGTTGACGTTCGAAGTCGTCAGGCCGTCGAATTCGCCTGAAGAGCAGCGCCGCGAACAACGACCGGCGGACCAGTCGGATGGCCAGACCAGCGAACCCGATCCCGGCGTGGTCCGCGCCGGTGCGGCCGCCGCGGCAAGACGGCGTGAGCTCGACATCAGTCAGCGCAGCCTCGCGGCCGACGGGGTCATCAATGCGGGCGCATTGATCGCCTTCGAGAAGGGCCGTAGCTGGCCGCGGGAACGGACCCGGGCCAAGCTCGAGGAAGTGCTGCAATGGCCGCCCGGAACCATCGCCCGGATCCGCCAGGGCGAGCCCACCGGGCCTCAGCCGGCAGTACCGACTTTCGAGGCAGATGCCGAGGGGGAGCCCGCCGAGGGCCCGGCATCGTTGATCGCGCAGGCGGTGGCGGCGGCCGTCGACACCTGCAGCCTGGCCATTGCCGCGTTACCGCCGCCCGAGGACCCCGAGTTCACCGAGCGGGCGGCGCCGATCCTCGCCGATTTGCGCCAACTCGAGGCCATTGCCGTGCAGGCGACTCGTATCAGTCGTATTACCCCCGAACTGATCAAGGCGCTCGGCGCGGTGCGCCGTTATCACGACAAATTGATGACGCTGGGGGCCACCGCCCCGGGAGCCACGCTGGCGCAGCGTTTATATGCCGCGCGCCGGCGGGCCAATCTTTCCGCTTCCGAAACTGCACAGGCGGCCGGAGTGGCAGAAGAAATGGTTGTCCGCGCCGAAGCCGAGGAAGCTTTGCCGGCCGAAGCCGCCGAGGCAATCGAAGCGCTTATCCGTCAAATCAATTGAGTCGACTCCGGGGGCCGCAACACAATGGAGCGCTCGAGTTCAATCGTCCGGGGAACGGCAGCGTCGCCCGGTCGGCCGGCTATGCGGTTGCGTAACGCGCCACGCGCGAAATCGCCCGGCTCACCAAAAAATTCGTGCATCTACCGTCACCACAGCGCTGCTAAGCTCAACGTGCGGTGTAAAGATGCACAAAAGTCAGTGCACAGGATCAGCGAGTGTGAGGAAAGACGTAAATGAAGGGCAGCGACCTTTGCAAGAACACCAGTAACTTCATTTGGGGCCAGTTGCTCTTGCTCGGCGAGGGCATCCCCGACCCAGGTGATGTCTTCAACTCGGGCGCGACGCTGTTCAAGCAAATCAGCGACAAGATCGGGCTCGCCATTCCGGGCACCAACTGGATCGGCCAAGCCGCCGACGCCTATTTGAACCAGAACATTGCGCAGCAACTTCGCGCCAAGGTGATGGGCGACATCGACTCTTTGACCGGCAACATGATTTCAAACCAGGCCAAGTACGTGTCCAACACGCGCGACGTCCTGCGGGCGATGAAGAAGATGATCGACGGCGTCTACAAGGTCTGCAAGGGGCTGGAAAAGGTTCCGCTGCTCGGTTGGCTGTGGTCGTGGCAGCTCGCACTCCCGATGTCCGGCATTGCCATGGCTACCGTCGGCGGTGCACTGCTGTACCTGACGATCATGACGCTGATGAACGTGACCAACCTCAAGGGTCTGCTCGGCAGGCTCATCGAGATGCTGACGACCCTGCCCAAATTCCCGGGTCTGCCCCTCCCCAGCATCCCCGACATCATCGACGGCCTGTGGCCGCCGAAACTGCCCGACATCCCGATCCCGGGCCTTCCCGACATCCCGGGCCTGCCGGACTTCAAGTGGCCGCCCGTCCCGGGCATACCGGACTTCAACCTGCCCATTCCGGGTCTGCCCGAATTCGAGTGGCCGAAAATCCCGGGTTTGCCCGACTTCGGCTTGCCCAACCTGCCCGGCCTGCCCGACTTCGGGTTGCCCAACCTGCCCGGTTTCCCGAATCTGCCTGGTTTCCCCGGCTTGCCAATCCCCGGATTCCCGAGCCTGCCCGGGCTGCCCAGCATCCCCAACTTGTTCCCCGGCTTACCGAGCCTGGGCGACTTGATCCCGGGAATCGGCAACCTCGGCAAGTTGCCGACCTGGACCGAGTTGGCCGCCCTGCCCGATTTCTTGGGCGGCTTCGCGGGCCTGCCCAGCCTCAGCTTCAGCGACCTGATGTCGTTTGCCCAACTGCCCAACGTAAGTTCGCTCACGGCAACGATGGGTCAGCTGCAACACCTGGTGGCTGCCGGTGGTGGGCCGGGCCAGCTCGGCAGCATGGCCGGCCAACAGGCGCAGATGATCTCCTCGCAGGCCCAGCAGGGAGGCCAGCAGCAACAGGCCACCCTCGTCAGCGACAAGAGGGAAGAAGACCAGGAAGGCGCGGCCGCTGGGGCCGGTACCGAGCGCGCGCCGATCGACGCCGGAGCCGGCGGCGGCCAGCAGCGGCAGGGTCCTCCGCCCAGGCCCGCGCCGAGTGGGCTGGTTTGATGCGGCTGCCACATCAAAGCCAAGCGCACCAAAGCCATAGCGAGTAAAAAGTAGAACGTAGAGGAAAGGTCCCCCCATGACTGGAATACTCGGCGTCGTACCGTCCTTCCTGAAGGTACTGGCGGGTATGCAGAACGAAATCGCCGGCCAACTCAAGTCGGCCACCTCGGTGGTCGGTGGCGTCAGCCAGCGAGTCCAAATCACCCACGGTTCGTTCACATCGAAATTCAACGACACGCTGCAAGAGTTCGAGACGACCCGCAACAGCACCGGCACGGGGCTGCAAGGGGTCACCAGCGGGCTGGCCAACAATCTGATCTCGGCGGCCGGGGCTTACCTCAATTCCGACCAAGGTCTGGCCGGCGTCATCGACAAGATCTTCGGTTGATATGACCGGTCCGCTCGCTACCGGCCGCGCGGGCCTCGTCGACGACGTCGTCGGCGTCGAGGTGACCATCGACGGCATGCTGGTACTCGCGGACCGGTTGCACCTGGTCGATTTCCCAGTGGCACTGGGCATCCGGCCGAACATCCCGCAAGACGATCTGCGGGAAGTCGTCTGGAATCAGGTGCGGCGTGACCTCACCGCGCAAGGCGTGCTGGACCACAACGGCTACCCGCATCCGACGGTCGCCTCGATGGTGGACACCCTGAGCCGGCCGGACCGCACCCTCGAAGCACGCTGGTGGCGCCGCGATGTCGGTGGCGTCATGGTGCGATTTGTGGTGTGCCGCAAGGACGATCGTCATGTCATCGCGGTGCGCAACGGTGACCTGCTGGTGCTACAGCTGGTGGCCGCGCAGGTCGGCCTGGCGGGCATGGTGACTGCCGTGCTGGGTACCGCGGACCCCGCGAACGTGGAACCGCTGACGGGTATCGCGAGCGAGCTGGCCGAGTGCACCACCGCGGCTCAGCTGACCCAGTACGGCCTGGCGCCGACCGCGGCCCGCATCTACACCGAGATCGTGAACAATCCGGACAGCTGGGTGGAAATCGTCGCGAGCCAACGCCATCCGGGAGGCACAACGACGCACACCAAGGCGGCTGCCGGTGTTCTCGACTCGGCGCACGGCAGGCTGGTCTCACTTCCCCGCATCGTCAGCGGTGAACTGTACGGCAGCTTTCTCCCGGGCACGCCGCAGAACCTGCAGCGCGCGTTGGACGCCCTGGTGGAGCTGCTCCCATCGGGCTCCTGGTTAGATCACGCCTCGGATCACACCCAAGCCTCCGCCCGAGGCTGACTGCTCAATCTCCGACACGAGTCAGAAAGGGAGCCATAGTGGACCTGCCCGGGAACGACTACGTCAGCGACGATTTCGACGCGCTGGATTTCACCGCCGGCGCCGCCGAGGAATCCTCACTTGACGCGCTCGATGAGTACGCGCCGTCCGAACCGGCGGACACCGGAGCCGACCTGGACGCCCTGCACGGGCTGACCGAGAAGGAGGAGGAGTCTGAGCTCGAGTTGTTCACCGTGACCAACCCGCAGGGCAGCGTGTCGGTCACGGCGATGATGGGCGGCATCATTCAGAAGATCACGGTGACCGACAAGGCGTCGCGCATGACCGAATCAGGGCTTGCCGAGGAGATCTTCGTCATCGCCGACCTGGCCCGGCAAAAAGCCCGGGCAGCCCAGCACACCTTCATGATGGAGAGCATGAATGAATTGGCGGGCGACGGCGAGGAGGCGAATGCCCTGCTTCGCGAGTTCGTGGGGATGACGCTGAATTTGCCGACGCCCGAAGAAGCCGCCGCGGCCGAAGCCGAGGTGTTCGCCACTCGCTACGAGGTCGATTACACCTCTCGGTACGACGAACGGTGATACATGACTGATCGCCTGGCCGGTCTGTTCGAAAGTGCCGTCGGCATGCTGCCGTTGTCAGAGGCACGGTCGCTGGACCTGTTCACCGAAATCACCAATGACGACGAGTCGGCGTGCGATGCGTGGGTCGGCCGGATCAGATGCGGTGACCTCGACCGGGTGACGCTGTTCCGGGCCTGGTATTCGCGCCGGAACTTCGGCCGATTGGCGGGTTCGGCGCAGATCTCGATGAGCACCCTGGGCGCCAGAGTCCCCATCGGCGGCCTGTACGGAGATATCACCTACCCCGTCGCATCGCCGCTGGCCATCACCATGGGTTTCGCCGCATCCGAAGCGGCCCAAGGCAATTACGCCGACGCCATGGAGGCCATCGAGGCCAGCGCGGTCGGCGGGTCCGAGCATCTGGTGTCGTGGCTCAAAGCCGTGATCTACGGCGCCGCCGAGCGCTGGACCGATGTCATCGACGAAGTCAAAAGCGGCGCGAAATGGCCGGACAAGTTCTTAGCGGCGGCTGCCGGTGTGGCGCACGGTGTGGCGGCGGCAAACCTGGGCTTGTTCACCGAAGCCGAACGCCGCCTCACCGAAGCCAACGACTCGCCGGCCGGCGAAGCGTGCGCACGCGCGATCGCCTGGTATCTGGCCATGGCACGTCGCTCCCAGGGCAACGAAGACGCCGCGGTGGCGCTGCTGGAATGGTTGCAGACCACCCATCCGGATCCGAAAGTGTCAGCGGCGCTGAAGGATTCATCGTATCGTTTGAAGACGACCACGGCCGAGCAGATCGCCTCCCGCTCCGACCCGTGGGATCCGGCCAGCGTGGTGACCGATAACACCGGTCGCGAGCGGCTGCTGGCCGAAGCCCAGGCCGAGTTGGACCGCCAAATCGGACTCACCCGCGTCAAGGCTCAGATCGAGCGCTACCGTGCGGCGACCATGATGGCCCGGGTTCGGGCTGCCAAGGGGATGAAGGTCGCTCAGCCCAGTAAGCACATGATCTTCACCGGGCCGCCCGGTACCGGCAAGACCACGATCGCCCGGGTGGTGGCCAACATTCTGGCCGGGTTGGGTGTCATCGCCGAACCCAAACTGGTCGAGACTTCGCGCAAGGACTTCGTCGCCGAATACGAAGGGCAGTCCGCAGTCAAGACCGCCAAGACGATCGATCAGGCCCTGGGCGGCGTGCTGTTCATCGACGAGGCCTACGCGCTGGTTCAGGAACGGGATGGACGTACCGACCCGTTCGGGCAGGAGGCGATGGACACGCTGCTGGCCCGCATGGAAAACGACCGTGACCGGCTGGTGGTGATCATCGCCGGTTACAGTTCGGACATCGACCGGCTGCTGGAAACAAACGAGGGCCTGCGGTCCCGCTTCGCCACCCGCATCGAGTTCGACACCTACAGCCCCGAAGAGCTTCTGGAGATCGCGAAAGTCATTGCCACTGCCAATGATTCGGTGCTGAGCGCGGAAGCCGCCGATGAATTCCTGGGGGCCGCCAAGATGCTGCACGAGCGGACGTTGCGCGGCCGCCCGGCCCTCGACATCGCCGGGAACGGCCGCTACGCACGGCAATTGGTCGAAGCCGCCGAGCAATACCGGGACATGCGCCTGGCGCAGGGCATCGACATCGAATCTCTGGATGTGGACCGGCTGCAAGAGATCAACGGCGCAGACATGGCCGAGGCGATCGCCTCTGTGCATGCGCACCTCAACATGAGAGAGTGAACCATGGGGCTTCGCCTCACCACCAAGGTTCAGGTCAGCGGCTGGCGCTTCCTGCTTCGCCGCCTCGAGCACGCCATCGTGCGGCGCGACACCCGCATGTTCGACGATCCGCTGCAGTTCTACAGCCGTTCGGTTGGACTCGGCATCGTCATCGCGGTCTTGCTCCTGCTCGGGGCCGGGCTGCTGGCCTTTTTCAAACCTCAGGGCAAGCTCGGCGCCAGCAGCCTTCTCACCGACCGGGCGACCAACCAGCTGTATGTGATCGTGTCGGGACAGTTGCATCCCGTCTACAACCTGACCTCGGCGCGGCTGGTGCTGGGCAACCCGGCCAACCCCGCCACCGTGAAGTCCTCGGAACTGAGCAGGATGCCTTTGGGTCAGACCATCGGGATCCCCGGCGCCCCTTACGCCACACCGGTTTCGGGGGACACGACCTCGACGTGGACCCTGTGCGACACCGTCGTCCGGCCCGGCGCGGCCTCCGCCGCAGTTCAGACGTCGGTGCTGGTGATGCCGTTGCTGATCGATTCGTCGATAAACCCGATCGAGGCCAACGAGGCGACGCTGGCGACCTACCAGGGTCAAACCTGGATCGTCACCGCCAAGGGTCGCCACTCGATCGATCTCAGCGACCGGGCCCTCACCTCAGCCATGGGTATACCCGTCACCGCCCAGCCGGTGCCGATGTCGGAGGGCATGTTCAATGCGCTGCCCGCGATGGGCGCCTGGCAGCTGCCGCCCATACCCGGCGCGGGAACACCGAATACCCTTGGGCTGCCCGATGATCTGGTGATCGGCTCGGTATTTCAGATCCACACCGACAAGGGGCCGCAATACTACGTGGTGCTGCCCGACGGTATCGCCGCGGTGAACGCGACGACGGCGGCGGCGCTGCGTGCGACCCAGTCGCACGGACTGGTGGCACCGCCAGCGGTCGTGCCGAGCCTGGTCGTGCGCATTCCCGAACGCGTTTACGACTCACCGCTGCCCGCCGAGCAGCTCAAGATCATGTCCCGGCCGGACGAACCCACCCTGTGCTGGATGTGGGAACGCAGAGCCGGAGATCAGTCGCCGAAGACGACGGTCCTGTCCGGACGGCATCTGCCGATCCCGCCTTCGGCCATGAACAGCGGTATCAAGCAGATCCAGGGCACCGCAACGGTGTACATCGACGGTGGCAAGTTCGTCCAGTTGCAGTCGCGGGATCCGCGCTACGGCGAATCGATGTATTACATCGACCCGGAGGGGGTGCGCTACGGGGTCGCCAACGCCGATTCCGCCAAGGCACTGGGCCTGGGTTCCCCGAAAACCGCTCCCTGGGAGGTGGTTCGGCTGCTGGTTGATGGGCCGGTGCTGTCCAAAGACGCGGCCCTGCTAGAGCATGAAACGCTGCCCGCCGATCCCAGTCCACGAAAAGTTCCCGCCGGAACACCCGGAGCCCCCTGATGACGACCAAGAAATTCACCCCGACCATCACTCGCGGCCCGCGGCTGACCCCGGGCGAGATCAGCCTCACGCCACCCGACGATCTCGGTATCGACATTCCGCCCTCGGGCGTTCAGAAGGTCCTGCCCTACGTGATGGGTGGCGCCATGCTCGGCATGATCGCGATCATGTTCGCCGGCGGTCGGCAGCTGTCGCCCTACATGCTGATGATGCCGCTGATGATGATCGTGATGATGGTCGGCTCCCTGGCCGGGGGTTCCGGCGGCGGCGGCAAAAAGGTGCCGGAAATCAACGCCGACCGCAAGGAATATCTGCGTTATCTGGCCGGGCTCCGCGGACGGGTGACGTCCTCGGCCACCTCGCAGGTGGCGTTCTTCGGTTACCACGCCCCCCATCCCGACGATCTGCTGTCGCTCGTCGGCACTCAGCGGCAGTGGTCGCGGCCGGCCAACAGCGACTTCTACGCGGCCACCCGGATCGGGATCGGCGACCAGCCGGCGGTGGATCGATTGCTGAAACCGGCCGTCGGCGGCGAATTGGCCGCGACTTCAGCGGCACCGCAACCGTATCTCGAACCGGTCAGCCACATGTGGGTGGTCAAGTTCCTGCGCACCCATGGGCTGATCCACGACTGCCCGAAACTGCTGCAGTTGCGCACCTTTCCCACCATCGCGATCGGCGGCGCGCGGCCGGGCGCCGACCGGCTGCTGACGGCCATGATCTGCCATCTGGCGGTGTTCCATCCGCCGGACCTGTTGCAGATCCGGGTCCTCACCGAAGATCCGGAGGACCCCGATTGGTCCTGGCTCAAATGGTTGCCGCACGTTCAGCATCAGACCGATACCGACGCCGCCGGGCCAGTCCGGATGATCTACACGCGCCCGGATGGTCTGGCCGACCTGGCCGCGCGCGGGCCGCACGCCCCCGACACGCTTCCCACCGGCCCTTATGTCGTCGTCGTGGACCTCACCGGCGGCAAAGCCGGATTCCCGCCCGACGGCCGGGCCGGTGTCACGGTGCTCACCCTGGGCAACCACCGCGGCTCGGCATACCGCATCCGGGTCGCCGAGGACGGGACCGCTGACGACCGGCTGCCGGGCCAGCAGTTTCGCCTGGTGACCTCGGTCGCCGACAGCATGTCACCGCAAGAAGCGGCCCGTCTTGCCCGCAAGCTGGCCGGCTGGTCGATCACGGGCACCATCCTGGACAAGACCGCACGCGTCCAGAAGAAGGTCGCAACCGAATGGCATCAACTGGTGGGCGCCAAGGCCGTCGAGGAGATCACCCCCTCCCGCTGGCGGATGTACACCGACACCGACCGTGATCGACTCAAGATTCCCTTCGGCCACGAACTCAAGACCGGCAACGTCATGTACCTGGATATCAAGGAAGGTGCGGAATTCGGCGGCGGGCCGCATGGGATGCTGATCGGCACCACAGGGTCCGGGAAATCCGAATTTCTGCGCACGCTGATCCTGTCGTTGGTGGCCATGACCCACCCGGATCAGGTCAACCTGCTGCTCACCGACTTCAAGGGCGGCTCGACCTTCCTGGGAATGGAAAAGCTTCCGCACACCGCCGCCGTCATCACCAACATGGCCGAGGAAGCCGAGCTCGTGAGCCGGATGGGCGAGGTGTTGACCGGCGAACTGGACCGCCGCCAGTCGATTCTGCGTCAGGCCGGGATCAAGGTCGGCGCGTCCGGCGCCCTCTCCGGGGTCGCCGAGTACGAGAAGTACCGGGAACGCGGGGCCGATCTTCCTCCACTGCCAACGCTTTTCGTGGTCGTGGACGAGTTCGCCGAGCTGCTGCAAAGTCATCCCGACTTCATCGGCCTGTTCGACCGGATCTGCCGGGTGGGCCGGTCACTGCGGGTACATCTGCTGCTGGCCACCCAGTCGCTGCAGACCGGCGGTGTTCGCATCGACAAGCTGGAACCCAACCTGACCTACCGAATCGCGTTGCGCACCACCAGCTCTCATGAGTCCAAGGCGGTGATCGGGACTCCGGAAGCGGTCTACATCACCAACAAAGAGAGCGGTGTCGGGTTCCTGCGGGTGGGCATGGAAGACCCCGTCAAGTTCAGCACGTTCTATATCAGTGGGCCGTATATTCCGCCGGCGGGGGTCGACGCCAATGGCGACGGCAGCAAGGCCGGTCCGCAGATTCCCAAGCAGGCCTTGCGAATCCGACCGTTCACCGCAGCCCCGGTGCTCGAGGAGGCCTTGACGTCATGACCACTACCGAGACACGCACGTTGCGTGAGGTCATCCTGGACCAACTCAGCACCGCGGAGTCGCGGGCGTACAAGATGTGGCTGCCACCGCTGACCGATCCCACACCGCTCGACGAGCTGGTCGCCCGCGACCGGCGCCAACCGCTGCGCTTCGCTCTGGGCATCATGGACGAACCGCGCCGCCACCTCCAGGACGTCTGGGGAGTCGACGTATCCGGCGCCGGCGGGAACATCGGGATCGGCGGCGCACCGCAGACCGGGAAGTCCACCCTGCTGCAGACGCTGGTGATGTCGGCGGCTGCCACCCACTCACCGCGCAATGTCCAGTTCTATTGCATCGACCTCGGCGGCGGCGGTCTGATCTATCTGGAAAACCTGCCGCACGTCGGCGGGGTGGCCAGCCGCTCGGAGCCCGACAAGGTCGCCCGGGTGGTCGCGGAGATGCAATCCGTGCTGCGGCAACGGGAAACCACCTTCAAGGAACACCGGGTGGGCTCTATCGCCATGTACCGGCAGCTGCGTGACGATCCGAACCAGCCCGTCGCGGCTGACCCCTACGGTGACGTATTCCTGATCATCGACGGGTGGCCGGCCTTCGTCAGCGAGTTTCCCGACCTGGAATTGCAGGTCCAGGACCTGGCCGCACAGGGGCTGTCGTTCGGCGTGCACGTCATCATCTCGACGCCCCGGTGGACGGAGCTGAAGTCACGCGTCCGCGACTACCTGGGCACCAAGATCGAGTTCCGGCTCGGCGACGTCAACGAGACCCAGATCGACCGGATTGCCCGGGAGATCCCGGCGAATCGGCCGGGCCGAGCGGTGTCGATGGAAAAGCACCACTTGATGATCGGGGCGCCCAGGTTCGACGGCGTGCACAGCGCCGAGAACCTGGTGGAGGCGATGACCGCGGGGGTGGCGCAGATCGCGGCCCAGCACACCGACCAGGCACCGCCGGTCCGGGTCCTGCCCGAGCGGATCCACCTGTACGAGCTCGACCCGAACCCGCCTGGGCCGGAGTCCGATTACCGCACTCGTTGGGAGATCCCGATCGGATTGCGCGAGACGGACCTGTCGGTGGCGCACGCCCACATGCACTCGAACCCGCACCTATTGATCTTCGGTGCGGCCAAGTCGGGCAAGACGACCATTGCCCACGCTATCGCGCAAGCGATCTGTGCCCGCAACAGTCCCGACCAAGTGCGGTTCATGCTCGCGGACTACCGCTCGGGCCTGCTTGACGCGGTACCCGATAGCCATCTGCTGTCCGCCGGTGCGATCAACCGCAATAGCGCCAGCCTGGACGAGGCGGTCAAGGCCCTGGCCGCCAACCTGAAGAAGCGGCTGCCGCCCACCGACCTGACGACGGCACAATTGCGCTCGCGTTCGTGGTGGAGCGGATTCGATGTGGTACTCCTGGTCGATGATTGGCACATGATTGTGGGTGCCGCCGGTGGCATGCCCCCAATGGCACCGCTGGCACCGTTATTGCCGGCTGCGACAGATATCGGGCTGCACATCATTGTGACCTGCCAGATGAGCCAGGCATACAAGGCGACCATGGACAAGTTCGTGGGCGCGGCATTCGGGTCGGGCGCCCCCACAATGTTCCTTTCGGGCGAGAAGCAGGAATTCCCGTCGAGCGAGTTCAAGGTCAAGCGGCGGCCCCCTGGCCAGGCATTTCTGGTCTCACCGGAAGGCAAAGAGGTCATCCAGGCCCCCTACATCGAGCCTCCAGAAGAAGTGTTCGCAGCACCCCCAACCCCCGGTTAAGATTATTTCAATCGCGGCGAGGAGGTCCCGAGGCCGCGGTAATCGGAGCCCAGCGCGGTGCTCTTCGTCGGGGTTTGTTTCCGGCTATAACTAAACGAACTAAACGATTTAACGGCTAGACGGCAAATACCAGGAGAAGAAGTCGGCAAATGGAAGAAATGTCACACGCCGCCGCCGCTGCCGACATTGGCGGGCAAGTGAGCGATACCGCGCTCGGTGGTGTGGCAGCTGGCGCGACGGCGGTGACCTCGGTAACCGGGCTGGTGCCCGCGGGCGCCGACGAGGTGTCGGCCCAGGCGGCCGCGGCGTTCGCCTCCGCGGGCGCGCAGATGCTGGCTTCCAACCGCTCGGCCCAAGCCGAACTGCAACGGGCCGGACACGCGGTCCAGGACATCGCCCGGGCTTATACGCAAGTCGACGACGGCGCCGCCGGCGTCATCGTCTAACAAGTCAACCAACCAACAGAGCAACCAGAAGGAGTGATCGCCATGTGGTGGCACGCAATGCCGCCGGAGCTGAACACCGCCCGGCTGATGGCCGGCGCGGGGCCGGCTCCGATGCTGGCCGCAGCCACGGGCTGGGCGGCCTTCGCGGCCGCGCTGGATGCTCAGGCCGTCGAATTGACCGCTCGGTTGAACTCGCTGGGTGAAGCGTGGACCGGCGGCAGCAGCGACAAGGCCATCGCGGCTGCCCTGCCGATGGTCACCTGGCTGCAGACCGCCTCGACGCAGGCGAAGACGCGGGGCCTGCAGGCCACGGCGCAGGCAGCCGCATACACGCAGGCGATGGCGACGACGCCGTCACTGGTCGAGATTGCGGCCAACCACATCACCACCGCAATTCTGACGGCCACCAACTTCTTCGGCATCAACACCGTGCCCATCGCCTTCAACGAGATGGACTACTTCATCCGCATGTGGACCCAGGCCGCCCTGGCGATGGACGTCTACCAGGCTGAGACCCTGGCCAACACGCTCTTCGAAAAGCTCGAGCCGATGACGGCGATCCTCGATCCGAGCATGAGCGGCCAGAGTATGGCATCGGCACCGATGTTCGACATGGCGTCGCAGGTCACCGGCATACCGGCCAGTCAGCTGCAGGCGACGGCCGGGCAGCTCGCCGAGGCGAGCGGGCCCATGCAGCAGCTGACCCAGCCGATGCAGCAGGTGACGTCGCTGTTCAGCCAGACCGGCGGCATGGGCGGCAGCAGCGCGGCCGACGACGAGGCCATGCAGATGGGCCTGGTCGGCACCAGTCCGCTGTCCAACCACCCGCTGGCCGGCGGGTCCGGAGCCAGTATGGGGGCGGGTTTACTGCGCGGGGAGGCGCTGCCGGGCGCCGGCGGGACGTTGGCCCGCACGCCGCTCATGAGCGAGTTGCTCGACAAGCCTGTCGGCCCGGCCGTGCAACCCGCCGCTGCTGCGGGGTCGTCGGCGACCAGCGGAGCGGCCCCGGTCGGTGCCGGCGCGATGGGACAGGGAGCACAATCCGGCGGTTCTTCCCGACCGGGGCTGGCCGCACCGGCCACGCTCACCCAGGAGCGCAACGACGCAGACGAAGACGCCTGGGACGACGAGGACGACTGGTGAGCGTCGCAGACAACAGACTTCCCGGCCACCCGGGCCGGAAGACTTGCCAACATTTTGGCGAGGAAAAGAAAGAGAGAAAGTAGTCCAGCATGGCAGAGATGAAGACCGATGCCGCTACCCTCGCGCAGGAGGCAGGTAACTTCGAGCGGATCTCCGGTGACCTGAAGACCCAGATCGACCAGGTCGAATCAACCGCTGCTTCGCTGCAGGCCCAATGGCGTGGTGCGGCGGGAACGGCGGCCCAGGCCGCGGTGGTGCGCTTCCAGGAGGCGGCCAACAAACAAAAGGCGGAGCTCGAGGAAATTTCGACGAACATTCGTCAGGCCGGCGTCCAATACTCGAAGGCCGACGAGGAGCAGCAGCAGGCGCTGTCCTCACAAATGGGCTTCTGACCCCCTAATTACCATAAAGAAACGGAGCAATAGGACATGACAGAGCAGCAGTGGAATTTCGCGGGCATCGAGGCCGCGGCCAGCGCAATTCAGGGAAATGTCACCAGCATTCATTCCCTTCTTGACGAGGGCAAGCAGTCCTTGACCAAACTGGCTGCGGCCTGGGGCGGTAGCGGTTCGGAGGCCTACCAGGGTGTCCAGCAGAAGTGGGACGCCACCGCTCAGGAGCTGAACAGCGCGCTGCAGAACCTCTCGCGCACAATCAGCGAAGCCGGTCAGGCCATGGCCTCGACCGAGGGCAACGTGACGGGGATGTTCGCATAGGTAACACCCTATTCGCGTACAATACCGAAGCACGAGATCGGGCGAGTTCAACCCTTTGGGGATCTCGCCCCTTCTCGTGCTTTGTCCTATTATTGGCGAACTTCTGAGAGGTTCTCATGCCGGCCGACTATGACAAACTCTTTCGGCCCGCTGAAGGTTCGGAGCCGCCAGAAGCAGAGAGCACGGAATCGTACTTCGATGCGAGTTCGCCGTATCCGCCGCCCGTCAAACCCAATGGCGATGTTCCCGCCACGCCGATCGACTGGTCGCAACCGTTTCCCCAGGCCGCAGCGACACCGCCGCCGGTGTCGGTAGAGGCGCCACCGCCGCCACCGAAGGCGCCGCTGCCCCCCATGCCCATGAGCGGACCCTCGCCGACACCACCCGAACCGCCGCCGGCACCACCCGAACCACCAGAACCACCACCGGCACCTTCGCAGGCCGCCGAACCGGCACCGGCCGGGCCCAAGTCGCCACTGCCTCCCATGCCTATCGGCGGACCCCCGCCGGCACCACCCGAACCACCGCCGGCACCACCCGAACCGCAAGAAGCACCGTCGCGGGATAAGTCTGCGACTGAACCGCAAGAACCACCACCGGCAGATAAGCCGGCCGCCGCCGAACCGGCACCGGCGACGCCGATCAGCGAAGCCGCCCCTGCCGGGCCCAAGTCGCTACTGCCCCCCATGCCAATCGGCGGACCGCCGCCGGCCCCACCTGAACCACCGCCGGCACCACCCGAGCCACCGGTCCCACCCTCCGTACGACCGCACGCCTTCGCCGAACCACCGGCGCCGCCTGAACCCGCGGAGACGGCACCGCCCGGCAAACCGGTGTCCGCGGCTGAACCGCCGGCCGGCAAGCAGCCCTCGGCCGAACCGCCACCGGCACCTCCGTCACCCAAACCACCAGTCGCATCGATGCCGATGGGCGCGCCGCCGACGGCGGCCCCACCCCGACCCGAAGCTCCGCGCACCCCCGGCCCACCGCCGCCGGCCACGACTTGGCGATCACCATCCCCTCCGGCGGCACCGCAACCGTCGCGGTCCGCCACCGAACCGTTTGCGGTGACCCCGAAACCACCGCAGCCTCCTACCGCGCCGACTCGGCCGGTAGCGACCGAAACGTCACCACACAGCGTTGGGGCCGGCGAGCATCAGCAACCGCAGCACCCTGCGCCGCCCTCCGCGCAACCGCCGTATGATGCTCCCCGGCATTCGCGACGCGCCCGCCGGGGTCACCGCTATCGGCCCGAACCGGACGACGACGAGGCGCCGTCGGCAACTGGTGCCGCCCTTCCGCAACGCCCGTCGACAGACGAGACGCAACCGACGTCCAGGGTCGGACCGGCATCCGCCTTCACGTGGTTGCCGCAAAGCCACTCCGCCGTCGATCGTCCGTCGGCGGCCGCGCCTCCTACCGAAACCCATCCCGAACCCACCGGCGGTCGTCGCGCCAGGCGGCGCGCCGATCAGGCCGCTGACGCGACACCGACCGCGCCGCCTCCATCCGGGCTGGCGCCCACTCGGGCACAGCCCCCGGACCCGGTGCGCGCTCAACCGCCGCACTCTCCCACCCACGGCCAATCCCCACCTGTTCCGGCTCCGGCAAGGCCCCGGAGCGAGCCTGCTGCCGTCGATGGTCGTCGCGCCGGGAAGCCCGCGAAGCTGGTATCCAAACGGGGGTGGCGGCGTTGGGTGCACTCGGTCACCCGGATCAACTTCGGACTTTCACCCGACGAGAAGTACGAACTGGGCCTGCGCAACCGGGTCAGCAGAAGACCTCGCGGCTCGTATCAGATCGCGGTGCTCGGCCTGAAGGGCGGTGCCGGCAAGACCACCACGACGGTCACGCTGGGCACGACGCTGGCGCAGGTGCGGGGTGACCGGATCCTGGTGCTCGACGCGGATCCGGGCTGCGGCAACCTCGCCGACCGCGCGGGCCGTTCGTCGCCGTCGTCGATCGCGGATCTCCTGGCCGACCCGGAGTTGTCGCACTACAACGACGTGCGCGCGCACACCAGCGTCAACGCCGCCAATCTCGAAATCCTGCCGGCTGGGGAATACACCACCGCACGCCGCGGGCTCAGCGGCGAGGACATACGGGTCGCGGTCGACAAGGTATCCAAGTTCTACAACCTCGTCATTGCCGACTGCGGAGCCGGGCTCTTCGACCCGGTGACCCGCGGCGTACTGGAAACATCGTCGGCAATAGTGATCGTGACGAACGTGTCGATCGACAGCGCTCGTCAGGCCGCAATTGCGCTGGAGTGGTTGCGTCACAACGGATATCAGGATCTTCTGAACCGCGCCTGCGTGGTCGTCGACCACGTCTCTGTCGGCGAGACCAACGTCGCGGAAAAGCACGTGGTCCGGCAGTTCGAACAGCAGCTCTCGCCCGGCCGGGTGGTGGTCTTACCGTGGGACAAGCACATCGCGGCTGGCGGCGAAATTCACCTCGACCAGCTCGGCCCGGTCTACAAGCGACGAATCCTCGAGCTGGCAGCAGCTTTATCCGACGATTTTGAAAGGGCCGGACGCCGATGAGCGCACCTGCCGTTGCCGCCCCTGCCGCCGCCACGGGAACAACTCCGCCCAAACCCGCGACCACCCGGGTGACCATCCTGACCGGCAAACGGATGACGGACCTGGTGTTGCCCGCGGCGGCGCCCATGGAAACCTATATCGACGACACCGTCGCGGTGCTGGCCGATCTGCTGGAAGACACCCCGGCCGATGTCTTAGCCGGCTTCGACTTTTCCGCACAGGGAGTGTGGGCCTTCGCCCGGCCCGGATTCCCGCCGCTGAGACTGGATCAGTCGCTCGACGAAGCCGGAGTGGTCGACGGCTCATTGCTCACCCTGGTCACCGTGAGCCGGACCGAGCGGTATCGGCCGCTCGTCGAAGACGTCATCGACGCGATCGCGGTGCTTGACGAGTCGCCGGAGTTCGACCGCTCTGCGCTGGATCGTTTCGTTTACGTGGCAATACCGGTGATGACCCTGCCGATCACCGCGGTCGCCGTGCGGGCGTGGTGGGCAACCGGCCGCAGCCCGTTCTGGCCGCTGGCGATAGGCATCATCGGGGTGGCTGTCCTAGTGGGCTGCTTTGTCGCAAAACGCTTCTACCAGAAATTGGGCCTGGCCGAGAGCCTGCTGCTCACGGCCTACCAACCGCTCACCGCCGCGGCGGCGATCGCCGTTCCCCTGCCGCGTGGAGTCAACTCGCTGGGAGCTCCACAGCTCGCGGCTGCCGCCACGGCCGTGCTGTTCGTGACGCTGATGACCCGCGGCGGTCCTCGGCGGCGTCATGAATTGGCGTCGTTCGTCGCGATCACATCGATCGCGACCATTGCCGCCGCCGTCGCCTTCGGCTATGGCTACCAGCACTGGGTTCCTGCAGGCGCGATCGCATTCGGGCTGTTCATCGTCACGAATGCGGCCAAACTGACCGTCGCCGTCGCGCGGATTGCGCTACCGCCCATCCCCGTTCCGGGCGAAACCGTGGACAACGAGGAACTGCTCGATCCCGTCACCGCCCAGGACGCCACCAACGAGGAGACGCCGACCTGGCAGGCCATCATCGCGTCCGCGCCGGCGTCCGCCGCACGTCTGACCGAGCGCAGCAAACTGGCCAAGCAACTGCTCATCGGTTACGTCACGGCCGGGACCCTGGTCCTTGCCGCCGGTTCGATCCCGGTTGTGGTCCACGGACACTTCTTCGTGCACAGCTTGGTGGTGGCGGGCCTGATCACAGTGATCTGTGGGTTCCGGTCGCGGCTGTACGCAGACAGGTGGTGTGCATGGGCAATGTTGGCGGCGGCCGTCGTGATCCCCACGGGTCTCGCGGTCAAGCTCAGCCTGTGGTATCCGCATTATGCCTGGCTGATGCTGACCATCTTCCTCGCCACCGCCATGGTGGCTCTGATCGTGGTGGGAGCGACGGCTCAGGTTCGTCGCGTCTCGCCGGTGATGAAGCGGATTCTGGAATTGATCGACGGCGCAATGGTGGCATCAATCGTTCCCCTGCTGCTGTGGATCACCAGTGTCTACGACATGGTTCGGAATATCCGCTTCTGAGCTTGTCGGCGTGCCTTTATATGCACTGCACTCGTGACCGAAATTGGCGCGATTGGCCTGATGTGATGTCGGGTAAAATTTGCTCGATGGGTAACCTACAGAAGGGATTTTGTGATGGCTGAACCACTGGCCGTCGATCCCGCCCGCCTCATTGCCGCTGGAAGCAAACTCGCCGAACTCGTTTTCCCGACGCTTCCGGCAGCTATCGCGGCGACCGGATCCGATCCGATATCGGCAGCGATCAACGAGACGATGCCGGGCATCGAATCATTGGTCTCCGACGGTTTGCCCGGCGTCAGCGCCGCTCTCAAGCGGACGGCGACCAGCATGGCCACCGCGGCTGACATCTATAGCAAAGCCGATCAGTCGCTGGGCGACGCTTTGACGCAGTACCAGTTCGGCTCCGACGGCCAGCAGCGCGCAACCAGCGGGGTAGCCGGTGCCGCGGCAAGCCTGACCGGACCGTCTGCCCAATCGCTGGACGCTCCTGCCGCGCAACTGCTAGGTGCTCCAGCCGCGCAACTGCTGGGTGCGCCCGCGGGTGCGGTGTCGCAGCTCGGCCAGGCGGTAAGCGCTCAGGCCGAGGCGCTGTCGCCACGGGTGGCTGCGACGGTGCCACAGGTCGTCCAGCTGGCCCCACAAGCCGGCCAGATGGCGCAGCAAGCATCTCCGATCGCGCAGACCATCAGTCAGTCAGCGCAACAAGCGGCCTCACAGAGCTCGCAAGGCGCATCGCCCGCCCAGCTCGCCTCCGACGCGAAGCCGGAGCAGCAGGGGCAACTCGTCGATGACACCAAGAAAGACGAGGACAAAGACGACGAAGACGGCGCCACAGCCGGCGCAGCCACGTTGGTCAGCGCTCCTGTCCACGCCGCAACGGGCGGCAACGCGTCGGCGGGCTCGGTCGCAGCACCCGTCTAAGCGGCTGACACCGCTTTCGCCGTCGCCGCCCAAGTAATCGACATTGGGTCGCCACGTCCAGGTGACGGATGAACCGTGTGGCCCCGGGGCTCATGTGGCCCCGGGGGGTCAGCGGGGCGCTTCAGGTTGCCGCGGTCAGGGCGCTGTCGAGCAAACCGGTGACATATCGCCAGTACAGCCAGTCCTCGACCGCAGGGCGCTGAGCCTCCGCGTCGGGCGCGGCGTATGCCTGGTGCAGGGCAATCTCCTGGCAGTGCCCGGCATAGGCCCGGAACGCCCGCAGGTGGGCCACCTCGCGGCCGGTGGCGCTGCTGGTCATCGGCTTCATCAGCTCGAACCACAGCATGTGCCGCTCGTCGTCCGGCGGGTTGGCATCGGCCGGGGCCGGCGGCAAGAGGCCAAGCAACTGTAGGTCCTCGGTCTCGGCCAGTTGGGCCGCCGCTGAAGGATCCACCACCTCCAGCCGCGGACGGCCGGTCATCTTGCCGCTCTCCGGGATATCGTCCGCTTCCAAAATGATCTTGGCCGCGCCCGGATCGGAATTGGCCAACTGCTCCGCGGTTCCGATCACCGCCCGCAGCTTCAGGTCGTGAAACGCGGCCCAGCCCTGGACGGCCAGTATCGGGTAGGTGGCGAATTGTGCCTTTTCGTCCGCCGGAATGGCGTGGTCGGCACTGGCCATGAACACGTTCGCGGGCAATTGCACGTCGTCGGGTATGTATGCCAGGCCGTAGCTGTTTGCCACCACAATTTCGCCGTCGGTGGTCACCGCCGTGACCCAGAAGAACCCGTAATCCCCCTCGTCGCGGACGTCGGGCGCATTCAATGCGGCTGCGATGCGACGCGCCAGCCGTAGCGGGTCGGACTTGCCGCGGCGGGCACCTGACGCCGCGGCAATGGCATCGCGCGCCGCCCGCGCCGCCGAAACCGGCACCGACGGCAACACCGTGAGGTCGTCTGCCGACTCGCGCTTTTCCTTCTCGGGCGCCTCCGGCGGCGGCGCCGGTCGGGCTGGAGGCGCGATGCGCGCCGACGCCGGACGGGGAGTCGCCGCTGCCGGTGCCCTGCCGGCTGGGCCCAGCGGTGCCCGCCCAGTGGCGGCGCGCGAGCCCGCACTGGATGCGGCGCTCTGCCCGCTGCTCGGGCCGGCAGCCGCTGACGCTGCGGGAGCGGCGGTTCCGCCGGACATTCCGCGAGCGGCAGCCGGCATCCCGCCCGCGGCTGCGGGTGCCATTGGCTGTGACGACGACCCGTCGTCGCCATGCGACGGACCCGACGGAGCCGTCGGTTGTGCGGACGGCATCGACGGCGCCTCCGTCGCGGCTGCCGGCTTCACATGAGCGGGCTCGGTCGACGGGGTATATGGCGTCGATGGGGTTCCCGGATCGCTCGGCATCGACGGCTGGCTCGGTGATGGCGACGGGCCCACCGGAGCCGGTTGCGGGCTCGGCGCCGGCGCCGGTGTCGGTGAAACGGGAGTGGATGGGCCCGGGGCCGGCGCCGGGGCCGGGGCCGGGGCGGGATTGACCGGGGTGACCGGGGTGACCGGCTGGTCCGGCTTCGGCTTGACCGGGTTCACCGGGGTGACTGGGGTGACCGGCTTGCCCGGGGTAACCGGTGGGATCGGGGACACCGGCGTGCCCGGGGTAACCGGGGGGACTGGCCTCGGGGTGACGGGAGTAACCGGTACGCCGGGGGTGACCGGCTTGCCCGGCGTGACCGGCGGGACCGGCCGCGGGTTGACCGGGGTAACCGGTGCACCAGGTGTCACCGGCTGGTGCGGGGTGACCGGTGTCGGTTCGAAGGGCTTCGGGGCCGGCGGTGCGGGAGCAGGCTTACCCGGAGTTGGTACGACCAACGACGGCACCTCGGGGGTGGGGGGCGTTACCTGGTGCAGCAGATCCTGGAGCGCGTTGTGCGGCGGTTTCCAGTTCTTGGACGCCGAGACCCGTTCAGCGGCTTCCGCCACCAGGCTGGCATTGGCGCTGTGCGTGGCGCGCACCAATGCCTCGATAGCAGCCTTGCGCGCGTCGGCGTCCATGTCGCGGTCGTTCTCCAGGGCGATTATTTCCCGTTGCGCCCCGTCCACGTTGTTGCCGATATCCGCCTTTGCCTGGGCTATCAGCCCGCCAATATGGCGGTGCCAGGTGATCACCGTTACCAGGTAGTCCTGCAGCGTGCTCATTTGGGTGAGGTTTGCCCCCAGTGCACCGCTGGCGGCATTGGCCGCACCACCGGTCCACACACCGCCGTCGAAGACCTCGACCTGTTGGTGGCGGCAGGCATCCATCACATCGGTGAACTGATGCAAGACCCGGTTGTATTGCTGCGCCCGGTCGTAGAAGGTGTCCTCATCGGCTTCCGGCCACCCGCTCGGCTCGAGCATCTGCCCGGCGTACTCTCCTGTCGGCCTCGGAATGCCCATCGCCTACTCTCCTCCCAACAGCCGCCAGGCCGCAGCGACGAGACCTGCCGGGTAGGTACCCGCGGTGGATCGTTCGACCGGCGCGCACGCTGCACAGCCGCGGCGCCGGCTTTGATGCGGCGACGGCTGGTGAGCGGTAACGGACGTCATGGTTAACAAGCCTAACCGAGGTTAAGACCAGCTAGATGCGGCAATTTGGGATCAGGACGGCCGCCGAATCCGGCGCCGCACGGATGCCGGCAACCCCGGCATGGTGATCACTGCGTCGCTCGAACCGCGACCGGACGGGGTGCGCCCAGCACGGCGCGAGACGGCATCGGAAATACGCCGGAATGGCGCGGCCGGACGCTGAGCGTCAGCGTCCGGGCCGTCGCCGACGTGGCTGAGAACCGAGCTAGATCAGCCCTTTGTTCATCGTGTCGGACAAGGCGGACAGGACCGCGACCAATTGCTCGCCCGCCGCGTCGTTGTAAGCCGTCGCCGCGGATTGCGCATTCGTCAGCGCTTCGTTGACCCGCGCCCCGACGACCTCCGCGCCCACTTGCTTCAGCAGGCCCTCCTCGATACGGACCCCGGTGAGCCATTGGTGTCCGTTGATCGTCACCTCGACGGTCTCGGTCTCGTCAGTGCCCCGGAAAGATCCGGTGTTCATCTGATTGAGCGTCCCATCGAGGGCCGTTTGGAACCGTGCCGCCAGCGCCAACGTCTGGGCGACATGCGGGTCCATTTCCATGCTGGTCACTTCGACTCCTTGCTGTCTTGACGACGGCGGTTACCGATGACGGCCTCGGTCCACGCCCGGTCCTCGGTGTAAAGCGCCTCGTCGTCTTGCTGGGCGCCCTTGGACTTGGAGCTTCCCTGGCCCTGGCCGTGTGCCCCCATCGGCATGCCCATGCCACCCCCGCCCATCCCACCGCCCGCGGCGGCCTTCCCCTGAGCCGCGCCGGCGATGTCGCCCGCGGCAGCCGGCCGCACCGAGTCGGTGCCCGCCAGGCCCGCCGGCTCCCCCAGCGGTGCCCCACCGATACCTCCGCCGCCTCCGCCGCCGCCCAGCGACATCGGCTTCATCCCCGGATCCTTCGACAGGTTGGCTGCCGCCTGGTGAGTGGCAGAGGTCAATTCTGCGCTGGTGCCGGCCGGCATACCGCCACCGGCCCCACCGCCCGGGGCCATCGGCGCCATCGGCATCCCGGTCATCGGAGTCCCGCCGGAACCGTCGCCGGGCGGCATCAAGAAGCTGGGGATCAAACCCTGAGGCTGAGCGGGCGGCGGTGGGTCGATCTTGATGGCGGCCGGCGGCTTGGGCGGATTCACCGGTTCCAGATCCGCCTTCGTCGCATACTCGCTCAGCACCTGCTCAGATTTCGACTGGTACTCCGCGTAAAGCTTGATCGCTTGGTCCTTGTAAGCCGGGTCCTTCGACAACTGCTCAAGCTTGGTGATATCGGCTAACGACGGATGCGACCGGCGGGCCCACACTTGCAGCTGAACGATGTATTGAGCCTGCTTGGCCAGCGCAGCGCTCAATTTTGCCATGTGGAGTACCCACTCCTTTTGCTGGTCCATGGAGGCTTCACATGCCGTGGCGGCATCGCCCTCCCAATTCTCGAAAATCCGGAAGCGCTTGATGTCCCCTTGCAGTGCCAGGTTGACATTGTTCCACGCCTGCCCAAAGTCGACCAACGATGCGCCTTGGTCCCCTGCTTCGAGTTTGGTTGCCGCGGTCTTGAGCTCTGTGAAATCTGCGTCACCGGCCGCCGCCACTTTCGGGGTTTCCTGCAGTTCTGCCGAGCTGTCCCCGCCTGCGCCGCCGGCGGATTGGGCCTGCACCGCTGCGTTCCCGTCGGTGTCCAGGGCGGTCTGCGACTCCTCGTCGACTTCGCCATAAGCCTTGGCTGCATTTCGCAGGGACGTCGCCAGCCGTTGCCGTTCCCTCGCGCCCGCCTGCAGATAGAGCCGCATGTTGTCGGCGGACACCGCAAGTTGCCGGGCAGCATTGGTGGCCGCCGTGAGGTCGCAAGGCGCCGCCGGCGCGTCATTGGGCGCGACCGCCATCGGGGCTTCCACCTCGGTGGCCCTCTTCAGAATTTCGTCTTGATCAACCGTCACGGTCTGCGGCTGGCTCATGTCGGATCATCCTCCTTAGTGCTACAGCCATTATCGTCGCTGAAATGGCAGGTTCCCGCACCAAAAATTTTCGGCCGTCCCCGGGCTTGCCGGCACTGTTCTACCTTGGCAGGGCCATCTGGTAGCGACTCTCGTCCGGCGGGGAAACCCGCCGGATCGGCAACTCCCGATGCCGCGGGGTGCTGATGAGATTGTGCCGCAGGATCACCTTGTCGACGCCGGAATGGGGGCCGAGATAGGTCGTCGCGTTCGGCCACGCGATCTTGGCAACCGGACCGATGTGCGCGCCGATCAGGCTGGCGAACTGCTCGAAGTGCGGACCAACCGTCACAATTCCGCCGGCGGCGGCCGAGCGCACGGCGAACTGCGTGAAGGTTTGAGCGTCGCCGAGGTTGATGCTCACGTCCACGTCGTCGAACGGCATATATACCGGGTACCGGTTCACGGTCTGGCCGACCAGCACACCGGCCGATCCGATCGGCAGCTGACAGTGATGGTTGGGAACGAGGTTCTGGCCCTGCAAGGCGGGCCGCTGGCCGCCGTAGAGGCGGGAGAATCCGCGCGGCGTCTTCGGCTTGCCCACCGTGGTCAGTAGCACCGTGGACTGCGGCGGCATCCCGGGAGCGATGCGGACCCTGGTGACGGTGTGGTCGGCGCGCGCCGACCACCACAAGTCCGGGCCGCCCGGTGCGGTGTAGGCGGCGGTGTAGGCGTCGTGGCCTTTGATCATCGACCACTTCTCTCGGACAAAGCCGATGTCGATGGCGTGGTCGTAATCGTCGAAACTGCGTCCGCACACCGCGTCGACACCATTGCTGGCCAGGCTGTCGGCGATGCGAGTGGCCGATGCCACCAGATACCGGGCCAGTCCGGCGACCCCGGCGTCACGCCGCTGCGCCGACTTGTGGGTACGTTCGGGGTTGGCGCGCAACATGATCCACGTCCGGCGATTCGCCGGCGCCGGGTCGGCGCCGATCACCCGCTGGTAGAGGTTCACCACATCCGACGAGGCGGTATTGCCGACGCGGTAGCCTGCCGACACGACGTCTGCTTCCAAGTCGGGGCAGTGCACCGACAGCAGCTCCTCCAACAGTCGGGTGTCCAAGACGTCGTCGGTGTGGGCTTGCCCGTCAACGATGACCGTTGGGGTGAACGGTCGTGGCTTGAGTTCGATGACCGCGATCAGGCACTCGCGTCGCCACCGCACCGCGACGTGGTCCCCGGGCTTGACGGTGGCACCGACGACCGGTTCAGAAGGAACGTCGGGCGGCTTGCGGCGGCGGCGCAGCCACGCGAACATCGTTGCCACCCAGCCGGTTACCCGGCGCCCGAAGAAGGTGACCGTGGCCACGATGGCGGCCACCGCAACTATCGCGATGCCCGCCCACCAGTAGCGCGTGTGCAGGAACAGCATGATGCAGGGCGGGCCCAGCACCGCGACGACCAACGTGTGACCGGTGCTGAACCGTAACCGGATCGGACTGAATGGATTTCTCATCGGCGCCTCAGGGCCCGCGCGCTCAGCCCGCCCAGTCCCAGTGCCAGCGTCAGGCCCAGAACCGACAACGCCACGATGGTGATCGGCCGACGATCCGGGCCAGGTTCCACCACGGGCGGCGGAATGCGCCGGACGTTGAACGGGGCCGACGCGGGTCCCGGCGGAATGTCCCACGTCAGCGCCGCCACCGCATTGATCACGCCGGCGCCGACGAGGTTGTCGACGCCGCCTCCCGGATGTCGCGCGGTGGCGGTGATCCGGTTCATCACCTGTACAGGCGTCAGCTCCGGGAACCGCTGCCGCACCAGCGCCGCCAGACCCGAGACGTAGGCCGCGGCAAACGAGGTGCCGGCGATCGGGACCGGCCCCTCCCGGCCCGGTAAGGCATTCACCGGCTCGCCACGGTCGCCCAGGGCGACGATGTTCTCCGCTGGGGCCGCTACGCCCACCCACGGTCCATGCATCGAGAAGGAGCTGGGCACACCGCTTTCGCCGATGCCCCCGACGGTCAGCACCAAGGGCGCGTACCACGCGGGCGTGACGACCGTCTGCACCTTGCTCCAGCCACGTGCGTCGCCGGGGGCCGACGCGTCCGGCAACGGGTTCTGCGCGCAGTCGCCACCGGTGTTGCCGGCCGCAACGACCACCACGGCGTTCTTGACATTGACCGCGTAATTGATCGCCGCGCCCAGGCTGATCTCGTCGATGGGCCGGGTCACCTTGTAACAGGCCGCTTCGCTGATGTTGATCACACCGGCACCCAGATTGGCCGCATGCACGACCGCGCGGGCGAGGCTGCGGATGGACCCGGCCGCCGGGGTGGCGTTGGGGTCGTTGGGATTGGGTTGGGTGCCAACTGGTTCGAAGGCCTCGGACGTCTGGCGCAACGAAAGCAGCCGGGCATCGGGTGCGACGCCGACGAACCCGTCAGTGGGCGCCGGCCGGCCGGCGATGATGGAGGCGGTCAGTGTGCCGTGCGCGTCGCAGTCGGACAGGCCGTCGCCGGCCTGGTCGACGAAGTCGCCGCCCGGTTCCGCGGGCACTCGTGGCGAGGCATCGACACCGGTGTCGATCACGGCCACCGTCACCCCGGCTCCGGTTGCGAACTTGTGCGCATCCGAGACGCCGAGATAGGCGTTACTCCACGGTGGATCGTGAAAGCTCGAATCCGGCAAGGTGGTAGGACTCGAACACAGGACGCGCTGTTCGGTGGGCTGGTCGGGACCGGTCACGTCGGGCGGTACCGCACCGGGGTCGATCGACGGTGGATTGATTGCCAACGCGGGCGGCGCATTGAGCAACGCCAGCACCACCGCCGTCAGCAAGATCCGGTGCACCCCGGAATCACTCCGTTCATTGAGCCGCGTTGCCGACCTGGCATCTGCGTGTCAGGTCTGCGTGCATTTTAGACGTAACGGCCGCGTAAACAACGCTTTTCCCGCCGGGGCCGGGTCACGGTTTGCTACCAGACGATGGCGGACATGTCGCGGTTGTCCGAACACACGCTGTGCACCGCGGCCTGGATGTCGGCGGCGGTGATGATCTGCAGATCCTCGACCGACACCGGTTGGCCGGCCCGCTTTTGGGCGACCACTCGAGTGTCGCGGAAGCCTTCGGCGCGTTCGATGACGTTACGGGCAAACCGGCCGTTTTGCATGGCGTCGATACCGTGCTGTCCACCCGGAGTGGTGTAGTTACGGATGGTGGTGGCCGCGTCCAGAAACGTCTCGCGCGCGGTGTCGTCGAGCAGGCTGGCGCGCGGCGTGGCGTAGCGCTGGCCGATTTCGACGATCTCGGCCGGCGAATAGGACTCGAACCGCAGCTTGCGATTGAACCGGCCGGCCAAACCCGGGTTGACAGAAAGGAATTCGTCGACCTGATCCTCGTAGCCGGCGCCGATGAAACAGAAGTCGAAGCGGTGCGCTTCCAGCGCGACCAAGAGTTGGTTGACGGCCTCCATACCGATCATGTCCGGTGTGCCGTCCTGGTGGCGTTCCACCAGGGAGTAGAATTCGTCCATGAAAATGATTCTGCCCATTGACTTTTCGATTAGCTCGTTAGTTTTTGGGCCGGACTCGCCGATGTAGTGCCCGCAGAAGTCCGATCTCCGGACCTCCCGGATTTCGGGGTGGCGCACGATTCCCATGCCGGCGTAAATCTTGCCCAGGGCTTCGGCGGTGGTGGTCTTACCGGTGCCCGGCGGTCCGACCAGCAACATATGGTTGGTCTGACCCTCGACGGGCAGGCCGTGTTCCAGGCGCATCATGCGCACTTCAAGCTGATCCTCAAGTGCGGCTACCGCCTGCTTGACCGCGGCCAGACCGACCTGTCTGGCCAGCAGTTCGCGGCCCTCGGCCAGCAGCTCGGCCCGGCGCTCGGCCGCGTCGTCGTCGTCGAGTTGGTCACGGCTTTTGGCCGTGGCGGGATCCCACTTGTCGGTGCGGCTGGCGATGGTCTGCTCGTCGGTCACCACCAGCCGAAGATTGGGGTCCGCCAGCGCTTCCTTCGCCGACTCGGTCAACACCCCATTGATCGTTGCCTTGGACAGCCAGATCTGAGCCTTGTCCTCTTCGTGCAGCTGGCGATACACCATCCCCCGCACGTAGGCCAGATCGGCCACCAGCAGCGGAATGTCGGCCGGGCCGATCGAAGCGGTCAGCACATGGGCATCGAAGCGGCCCGACGACTTGTTGTGCCCGATCACATCGACGCGGTCCAGCCAATCCAGGGCAACGCGGCCCTGTCCCAGATGCGCTGCGGCGTGGGCGGCCAGCGCACAAATCGAGGCGGTTACCGCCGACATGACGATCGCCTGCGGCGGTAAGTCTTCGGCGGCGGTCAACAACACATCCGGCCAACGCTGCGTGACAAACATCAGGAAGGCCTTGGCCAGCTGATGCCACTGATAATTGCGCCACGAATCCAACAGCTCGCGGTTGGCCAACAGCGCGTCCGCCTCGGCATACTCCCCCGCGATCGTCAGCGCCGACGACAGCGCCAGCCCCACCTGTGATGCGTCGGTCACGGTGATACCGACGTAGGGTCCCAGCTGGATGTCAGCCGATAATGTCCGGCCGATCCGCGTGGTCTCGCGGTGCAGCCATTCGCTGTTGGCGTGGAGCTGTCTGAGCGACGTCAGGTCATGGTCGCCACAGGCGATGCGGCCCAGCCACGCGTCAGCCATCGACGGGTCGGCGTCGGTGGCGGCAACGAACTCAGGCAAGGCGGCCTTAGCGCCCTGGCGCGCCATGACCGTCATAGCCAGATCAAAATGCCTACGCGCGGTTTGCAAATCACCCATTGCGTCCACCATCCTCGACAGCGTGGCTGGAATCATCATGGCTGCAGGCGGCCTCGATGGCGTCGATGGCGTCGCCGTATCTGCTGGGTGCGGTCATTACGCTGTGCCTCAACGTCAATCGAGCCCCTACGTGGCGACAGACATCGTGACCGGCTCGAGGCCGACATAGCGGTTCTCGGCGCGGAACATCTCCATCTCTACCAGCCAATCATGCCCCGCCGCACTGACTTTCACCATCGCACGGTCGACCTGCTCGATGGTCACCTCGAACCCGTGTCTGAGCCCCTCGGGCAGGGCCGTACCGGAGGGCGCGACCGTGATCACGTTGGCCGGCCGCGGCGTGGGCGCAATCGCAACGTCCCCGATATCACTGCCGCCCTCAATCGCGTTGTCACCGCCCCTCTTCCGCCGCCCCAGATACTCGACGACGCTGACCGTTGTGCGGGGTGCGGGGCGCGACGTGCTGACAATGCTGACCTCAGGCATCCGCACGCTGGCCCAACGCTCTCGGTGGCGGGTGTGCACGCAGACCCGCTCGCCGGCGCCGACGGTGCGTATGACGATCCGCTTGGCAACGGCATCGTCGGCTGCCACGAAAACCCGCGACAGCTCACCGGCATCGGTGACCGGAATCATCAACCGGTCTCCGTTGGGCAATTTGCCCACCAATACACCCGATGGCCCAATTTCGGTGACCAGTTGCGCCGGCAGCGGGCTGCGCCGCAGACCGCGCAGGTATGGACGCGGCCCGCACATGTTGGCCGCCGCGGCTGCGGCCTGTTCTCCGTTGAGGCGGCGCAAGATCACGCTGGGCGGGGTGGGCGCCGGCGTGGGGGTACGCACGGTGATGGTCGCGGTGCACGTTGCATCGGGATATACCGTCACGTTTTGGACGACCTCATCGGCGCGCAGGGTCCATGCCTGGGTAAGGATCTGCGACGAAATCGCCGCGGGCGGGTAGGCGTATGTGGTCATCCAGCCCAATTCTCCGCGGATGGCCTTCCACCGCTGCGCGTTTCCGGCTATCGCGTCCGAGCCTAGCCGCCGATCCAGCTCGACCAGGTCCGTCGCGGTCGCCACCCGGGCCCGCAGGCCTTGGCAGCGCAGCGAGCTGGCGATGCGCTGGGCAACCGAAATTGCCGCCGCCCCAACGCTGTTGCGCCACCGCAACGCCTGCGCGTTGGCGATGATCGGCAACCGCATGATCAGCCATGTTTCGCGCCGCCCCGCGTAGGGCGGGGTGCCGATCTCCGAGTCGTACACCCGCGGATAGTCGCCGACGGTGCCGGTCCGCGACCCAAGCGTGATGACGCTGAGTGAATCGAGCTCCAGGTTCAGCGGATGGCGCAACATCGGCAGCAGCTCGGAAATGTCGAGGACGTTGTCGGTTTCGACCGTCACCGAGCCGGTCACCGTGGTCGCGCGGTGTGCTCTGCCGAGCAGTTGCACCGCCACCACCGCGGTGCCGTCCTGCACACGGACGCCGCCTCCGGATCGGTTGTTGGCCACGGTAATTGGAGCATCCCAGCTGATGGGGCGCCGACCACGCAGCCGCAGCACCGCCCACGACCACGCCGGCTGGCCCCACCACCGGACGAAAACCAGCGCGACACCCGCCAGCAGAGCGACCGCGGCGCCGAGGTAGCCGTCAACGGCCCAGCCCGCCACCGCGAGCACGAATACCACCCAGACACCGACAACGCGCCGAGTGCTGGCCGGGCTGAACCCGGTCAGCCTAGACCTCATCGCGCCCTCCGCAGCCGGGCCACAATCGCCGCCACCAGCACGCCGGCGGCAACCGCACCGACGAACCCCATAGCAATGTTGCGCGCCCGGTGATCCGGTGGCGGAGGCGGCGGCGCCGGGATGATCACGCGGCTCTGGGAACCCGGAGCCAGCCGGTCGCCGGCAGGGATATTAAACGTCAATGCCGCGACCGGATCGACCAGCCCATAGCCCACTCGGTTGTCGACTCCCGCGGGCGGGTTGTGCGCCGACTGGACGATCCGGTTGATCACCTGATGCGCACTGAGCTCAGGGAATTTTGCCCGCACCAACGCGGCGACACCGCTGACGTATGCCGCCGAAAAGCTGGTGCCCCAAAACGGCATGTTCTTCTCGCCCGCCTTCAACGGCGGATACGCGTTGACCGGTCCGCCACCTTGCGGCGAGAGACCCATGATGTGGGTCCCCGGCGCGGCCACCCCGACCCAAGGTCCGGACATGCTCTTGTCCAGGGGTGCGCCACTGCCGTCGACGGCGCCCACGGACAACACATAGTCGGAGAACCACGACGGCGAGGAGATGACTTTGACCTGATGCCAGTCCCGCGGATCCGACGGGTCCAGTGGGTCATACATCGGGTTGTTGTCGCAGCCGGCTTCGCCGTCGTTGCCGGCCGCGGCGACGATCACCGCGTCCTTGACGGTGGCCGCGTACCACAGTGCCGCACCCAGCGCCCGCTGGTCAGCGGGGGCTACTGCCGGCAGGCATGAGGTCACCGAAATGTTGATCACTTTGGCGCCCATGTTCGCCGCATGCACCACCGCGCGCGCAACCGTATTGAGCGTGCCCGCTTTGACACGCTCATCAGAGTTCGGATCCGCCGGTGGCGGGTTGACCGGCTCGAAGGCACGCGAGGACTGGCGAATCGAGATGATGGTTGCGTGGGGGGCAACCCCCACCACTCCGTCCGGCGCGCCCGGCGGGAGCGGCGGTACTGCCGGTTCGTCGTCGGTCTGCGGATCCGGCGGTCCATTGGACGGAGCCATGGCACCCGCCTCCTCAGGTGGAGGCGGTGGCGGCGGAACGGTTTGGGTGATCGTCACCGGCGTCGGCGGCGGGGGTGGCAGCACCGGAGGCGGCACCTCCACCGGCGGCGGCGGCGCACCGATGGACGGTGGCGGGGCGGCCGGCGGCGGGAACGCCGGAGTGGCCGGCATGGGCCGCGGCATAGGCACAATCCCTTGCGGCGCAGCGCCGATGATCGAGCTCACCACCGTGCCGTGCGCGTCACAATCGGATAGCCCGTCCTCGCCCATGATGTAGTCCCCGCCGGGCACGACCGGCAACCGCGGGTTGGGGGTGACCCCGGTGTCGATGACGGCCACCGGCACGCCGTTGCCGGTGCTGTATTGCCAGGCCTTGCTGATGTTGAGCAGGTTGAAGCCCGGCGCCAGCTGCGTCACGTCGGGGTTCTTCACGGTAATCGGAGCGGAGCAGCTGTTGGAGCGGCGCATCGGTTGTTCCGGTCGCGGCGGTCCGTCCGGGGGCACCAGGGCGGGATCCACCGATGGTGGTGGGATAGCCTGCGCGGCAGTGAGGTTGGTGGTCAGGGCGACCAAAGTGACTGCCACGCTGGCCGCCGCGGCGCGCAAGCATCGGCGTGCTAGTGGCGAAGCCATGCGAACAGTCCCCCCAGAGCTGCGGCCGCCGGCAAGAACACGATCATGGCCAGCACTTCCAGCCATTCCACGGTCAACCGGATGAGCGGTCTGAACCGCACCGCCGGCACCAAAAGCGCTGCCGCCAAACCCGATGCGGCAAAAACTACGACTGCCACCACGGGCCACAAAAGGCCGGCCTGGACATCCCGGGGTGCGGCAAGGGCGTATTTCACAACCCCCGCACACACTGCGGCGGACGCCCCGCACACCAGCGCAACCGCTTGGTATTTCGCGGCGAATCCGCGGCCTTGGGTGATGAAGATCCCCACTGCCAGAGCGGCGACCAGTAACGCCAGCCAAGCCCACGGACCCCCCGGCGTCAATACCCCCCACACCGCAACGGGCAGTACGACCGACACCCCGACGCACACACCTACCTGCACCGCATTGACCAGCCGCGCGGACGCGGCGATAGCTGCGCCCCGGGCGGAGATGTCGGTGAGCTCGTTGTCCTCATCCTCCGTGTCGGCCTCGCTGACCGGCGACACCGTGTCGACCGGCATCCCCTCGCGGCGCGCGAACAGGTCCCGGCCCGTGATCGATCCGAAGTGCGGTGGACGTACTCGTGCCACCCATAGCGAGATCGTGGGAGTCATCCTGACCAGGACGAGCAGGCCGACCAGTACCCAAATCGCCAGCACTTGCACGGAGGCCGACTGAAACATGCGGATGAGGGCAACCGCGGCCAAGATCCCGCACACGGTCACGACACCGGTGACCACCGCGGTCTGCCACCGTTTGCGAGTCACCACGCCGATCGCGACCGCACCCAGCAGCACCACAATGAGCCCGATCAGCCCGTGGGCCGCACCGAGTTTGCCCGGTGGCGCGCATGCAGCGCCGACGGCCACTGATACCACCGCCAGCCACCCGAAGCCACTGAACAGGTCGCGTCGCTCCCGCCAGCCCCACCACACCACCGATGCCCCGACCAGCAACAGAACACCAACTCCGCCCGCCACCGCGGCCGGCATCAGGCTGTCGGTAAAGGTGCGGGTCCGCAACGCCAGAGCCACCACCACCGCCACCGTCATGGCGATGATCGCGATGGCCGTATGCGCGGCAGTCAGCGGGGTAACCGGCGCAAACATCCGGTCGCCACCGTCACGGCCCAGCCATTTGCCCATGGCCGCCAATCCCGTCGACAGCGACTCGTACTGCGGCTCGAACGATTCTCCCGCGACCCTCGGCACCAGGACCAGAGTGTCGCCGTCTTGAACCCCAAGCTCGTCGAGGCTCTTGTTGATATCCAGCCGGACCCCGTTGATCTTCTGTAGCTCGTAACTGCCCGCCGGCAGCGCGACACCGTCAAAGCCTTTCCGCTTCAGGTCGGCGTCGAACAGCTCGACCATTCCCTCGAAGAATCCCTCCACCGGAATTCCGGCCGGAAACACCTGGGAAGACAGATGCTTGTCGTAGCAAATGTTGACTGCGCACCGGGCCGGGAAAGCAACCTTGTGCGGGGTTGTCACGGCACTGCCCGCTCGGCATCGGGAACGTATTTGTCGGCCAGTCCCGCGGTAATTTCGAATAGCCGCAGCCGCGACTTCTTCTTTAACTCGTGCACCGTATCGATGATTCCGCCTTTAGCCAGATGCGGATCGAACGGCATTTCCTCCACGATCGCACCGACCTTGGTAAACCGTTCGGTCAAGTAGGCCAGCGCATCCTTGTCAGTGATGGCATCGGTGTGATTGATGATGACCGTGCTTCGCGAAACCAGTTCGTGGTATCCCTGCGACCGCAGGTAATCCACCGCCCGCAACACCGGCCGGGAGCGGTCCGCCGTAATCCCGGAGACGAATACCAGGGTGTCGGTATTCTGCAGCACCGGCTTCATCACTTCGTGCTCCAGGTCGGCGGAGGTGTCGACAATGATCACGGTGTGGGTTCGCCGGAGCCGGGATAGCACACCGGAGAACATTGCCGGGACCAGCGGCCTGGGCTGGTCCGATGTCCGATTTCCGGCCAGCACATCAAGGCCCACCGTGTTTTGCCCGAGGTATTCGCGAATGTCCGCATAACCTTGGACGTCGGTGTCGTTGATGATGGCCGAGTAATCGCCTGGCGGAGACTCGTCGATACGGTCGGCCAGGGTGCCGAAGCCGGGCACCGCATCGATAGCAATCACGTTATCCGGCCGGCATTCACGGAACACGCCGCCGACGCAGGCAGCCATCGTCGTCACCCCCACCCCGCCCTTGCCGGAGACAATCGTGATGACATATTGGCGACGGATATGACGACGGATACGGGCCTGTAAATCGCGGTAATGACGTTCACGAGGCGATTCGCCGGGGTTAATGTTGTGAAATGAAGCGGTATAGATGAATTTGCGCCAGCCTGAGCCCGGCGGAATCTTTCGCGGGGCAGCCAGGTCGGTAATGCGCATTGTGTCGGATACCGAATCTCGAAAGTTGCGCCGCGCCGACGGATCCCCCCGGCCGAACGCACCTTCGTCTGACATATTCGGATCATTCCAAGGGCTCGTCACGACGGCGATGCTAACATAATTCGTGATTCCACGTTTACCTCGTACAGTGGACCCTCAGCTGCGTAAACGTTAATATTCGCGGCCAATGTAATTTAGACCACACGCCGGTAGGAGTACCACTCATCACCGGCGGGCAAGCGCCGGATGAGCCGCTGCACCGCACCACTGATGTCACCCCGCGAACCGGGCGACAGTACCTGATAGCGCCGCCGCCCTGACATCACACTTTCCACGCAGATACGACCGGCCGGGGTATCGATGATGGTTACTGCGGTATCGCCGATGAGTGTGCGCGCGGTTTTCTCCGGACCGACTCCGGCCTGCAGCGCCACGATGGTCGCCTGCGCGGAACGGGCCGGATCGGCGGCCATGGTGACGACCTGCAGCTGGTCGGCATCCAAATGTTGGCTGAGCAGAAAGGATCGCAGGCTGGCAGCGTCGCGCACCGACGCCAGCAGTTCTTCGGTATCCACGGTGACCGGTCGCAGTCGGGCCACTTCAGCTACGCCGCACAACCTTTCGACCTGACCCACAACCAGCTCACCGGCCGTGGTCTCGTCGTTGGCAATGCCGGCCGGGTAAAGCCGCACCGCCTCGCCGTGGCGTTCCAACACCACCCACCAGCATGCGAATCGGCAGATGGCAGCGCGTGTCGGCTCCAGGCCGGGCACCCCGATTGTTACCAACAACCCCAGGTCGCGCCGCAAGAGCACGGTCAACCATTCGCGGATCATCGGGTCGACGTTGCCGGATTCGTCCAAAGCGCCCGCGGCTCGAAGCTCGGCGGCGATTGGGTGGCGTAACGCGCGCTCGGCAGTGTCCAGCCGCGGTAACAACGGCCGCAATCCGAGTTCCGGGCATATCTGTTCCACCCCGGTGACGGCTTGCAAAGCCCACAAGCCGTCGACCGTCGTTGTCAGCATGCCGTTTTCACCTCTATGTAGAAAGAGAAGGTGGGGCATACGCGCAGCCTTGCGCGTTTGCCCCACCCCACTCGGGACCCACGTTGCCGCGGGTACATCCCGTGACCTTACGACTGATCGGGCCTAGAACAAGCCCGCGATCGCCTGGTCGGTTCCGAGCGCGTTGTCCAGAACGTGGCTAGTCGTGGTTCCGTGCTGACCTACCGTCTCGATGAGGCCCTGCAGCCCGGACAGCATCTGCGTCTGGGCGTCGAAGAACCCCTGCGCACCGTGGCCCGCGAAAAACTCCTGCAGCGCATTCGTCTTGTTCGCGGTGTCTTCGTGAATCTCGTGCAGCTGGCCGGCACGCGAACCAACATCGGTGGCGAAGTCGGATACGGCTCCCGGGTTATAAGTGATCTGGTCTGACATCGTTGACTTCCTTCCGAAGCGGTGTGTGGACTAGGGGACTAGGGGTAGCAGTAGGTCAGGATCCGTGCCCGCCGCCGAACAGGGCTTGGAACGCGTGCTGCGAGTCCGCTTCGTGCGATTCCATCAGAGCCGCAGCCTGGGTCAGGCCTTCGGCGAGGCGCGTGCCGCCCGTCAAGACCTTGTTCAACTCATTGGTGATCTCGCTGGCGGTCGCGTGGGAAGCAACCACGCCCGCACCTGACCAGGTCGCCGGATTCATCACGTTTTCCTGGTTTGATAGGTAACCCTGCGCAATGGCCATGGCGTGCTCCATGTTCGCCTGAATATCGTGGGCGGTACTGCGCAACATCTGCGGTGTTACCTGGATCGTGTTGTCTGCCACGGGACTTTCTCCTTACTACGGTGAGCCGTTCCGCCCTTGAATATCGGGGCATGTCGCGAAGTTTATGGCCGCTATGTCGACCTGTCGATTCACCCTGTGCGCTGGCCTTACCTCCGGTCGTCGACGACTCGCACCGTCGCTGGTTGCTCGGACTTACCGTGGGATCCGCGATGACCCCCGGCTGCATGGCCAACCGGCATACCGCCGATGGGGGCCCCGCTCATCGCGGTCGTCGTCGGCGGACGGACCGCCTCGGCGCCTAACGCCCCGCTGGGCCGCAGACCCACCGGCCGGCCGCTGGATCCGGACTCGAAGGCACTGACCGGACGAGTGAAGCTGGTCGCGGACATACCAGCGCTACCGAGGGAGGCACTCCCGCCGCCGGCTCCGACCGACGCCTCGGTCGCGGCAGCCCCAGCGGCGGCCGAAGCCGCCGAGGCGCCCGGCGCCGCACCGCCCATGCCGAGAGCGCCGGGATTGGCAAACATGCCCATCATCGACTGCAACGGCTGCATCGCGCTCATCGGTGCCTGCATCAGCCCAGCCGGAGCCTGCAAGGCCTGGGGGACCGCTTGCATCATTGACTGGACCGGCTGCATGAACGTGCCGATTTGGTTGCCGAAGTTTTCGCCGGCCGACGTCGATTGACCAGCGCCGCTCGTCCCCGCCTGCACGCCCTGGTAGGCGGACCGCATCCCGTCACCGGCCGCGGCTTCCGCAGCCGCCTGCCCGACGGCCGAGGCCGCCTGGGCCGGCGCCGCGGGCGAGCCACCCATGGCCGACACGGGCGGCGGAATCGCCAGGCTTTCGGCTAACCCGGCCAGGATCGCCCCATAACTCGCGCCGACCGCCGAGTTGTTCGGCCACATCACCCCGAAATACTCCACATCCAAGGACACAATTCGCGGCGTCAACGCCCCCAACACAAGCGGATTGATGCCATTGTCGACTCCCCACTCGTCGCGGTTTTCCATGCATTCGGGAGCAGGGCGCATGGCACCGGTGGCGGTCTCAAATGCCGTGATGGCGGCCGACACCACCGCCGGCTTGACGTCTACCCAGCCGGCTAGACCGTGCAGGGAGGCATTGAGCATGGTCACGTTAAGCGCCGAGGCAGCCGAGCCGAGGCCAAGCCAGCTCGCCGCCGTGGCAACGGTATTAATCGCTGATGCGATACCTGAGGCGTGGTGCGTTGCACCCAACGTCGTCCAAGCCGTCTGGTTGGCCACATGAGTGGCCACTCCGGTTCCTGCCTTGAGCAGCAGGTCGTTGGCCTCAGGTGTACGCGCAGCCCATCCTGGATCGGGCATGCGCGCTTACCCCCCTAGCGCCGCTGCCGCTGCGCGCTCCGCCTCGGTCATCACGTACACGCCTGACGCAAGGCCCTGTGCCCCGGAGAACAAGCCGCGCTGGGCGGCATGCTCGGCCACGACACCCAGGTAGCCGCTGCCGCAGGCATTCAACGCCGCCGAGAACATCGCCGAGTCGGGGTCACCACCCATGGGGGTCGTCCCGAGCAGGGCCGGCGCCGCCGCCGAGGCTGCCGCCTCGGTTTCCGCGCTGATCGCCGACTCGGCACCCGCCGACGCCAAGACTGCCTCCGGTTGCACAGACCAAACCATGTTCACCCTCCGAATACTGTCCCGCAATGAGACGTGTTGATCAGTGAGTCTAGTGCGAGTCGGACGATCGCGTATTCACAAGTTGGCGCCCGGCATGATCTGCGGCTTTAGATTTAGATTTAGAGCTCGGCGGACAGGCGCTGCGTAAGTTCCGCCGCGGCAACCGTGGGCCGGCCCCACATCGACGACCCACAGGGCCAATGAGGTGGCCAGCCGGCTCCAGCTCACAAGATGCCCGCTGAGCGAGCCCAATTCGCGAGCAATGGTCCGACGAAATACGCCGCGATAGAAAGGGGCAGTCCCACCCATACGCACCGCGTACGCCACCGAAAGGCCGCGACCAGGACGACAGGCATTACCGCGGCCACCACGGAACAGATAAGTGCAATGAACGGAAGCGACGCTGCCCAGTGCTGGCGTCGGCTGTGCATATTTCGCGGGCATCATCGCCTTGGCAATTGTCGCCGAGCATCGTCGCCGCGATCAGCCACATCCAGGAAGCCAGCGCCGCGATCGAAGCGAGGACACCGATCGATCCGGCATACGCAGCCAGATGCAGTCCGCGTCGATCTCGGGACTTCGGACTAGCTTCTGGGTGCATCAACTCACCTAACGTTGTGCCCAAAGCGACGACCCGAGCCCGCCGCCGCTACCCTGTGGCAAGCGTCGACGGGATTCCCACCAACACTCCTTCGACCGCGTCATCGGTGTCCACCAACAGAGCGCGTCCGGGCGGTAAGGCTTGTGCCCGGACCAATCGGTTGATCCGGTTTTGCGGATCGTTATCCATATACAGCTGAGCCACTTTCGCTGAGGTCTGGAAGCGCATCCACGGATCCATCGGCATGGTCGACCAGTTCGCGCTGTTGCGGGTCGTGAATACATGCAGACCGATCTGGCGGGCACGTTCCATCAACTTCCACAGGGCCGCGCCCACTGGCGGTTTGGCCGGATAGGTCTGCTCCTTGCGCAGCTCCTGGATGTCGTCGATGAGGACAAAGTGCCGAGACCCTTCCCACGGCTTCAGCGCGCGCAACTCCTCCTGGCTCAGGCCCTTGGGCGGCAACCGCGGCAACAAGATCTGTTGGGCCAGTTCGGTGATGACCTCGTCGATCTCGTCTTGGTCATAGGCGTAGGCCCGCACATAGCCGGGACCGTGCAGATCGCGCAGACCGTGCGGGGCGGTCTTGGGATCAATCAGTGTGAGCTGTGCCTCCTCGGGGCTGAACCGGCTCATAATCGCCTCGCCGATGGCCACCAGCGTCGTGGTCTTGCCGCAGCCTTGGCGGCCCAGGATCATCAGCCCCGGACTTTCCCGTAACCGCAGCGGAACCGGTTGGAGCTGGTGGCGCTCGCCGATCGCGAACGCGATGGACAGGTCGTCGGGGCTGGCGTGCGCGGCCTGGAGTTCGAGTATGGCCTTGAGCTCCACGCGCTGTGGCAGCCGCTGCAGGCTGGCGTGCTTGGTCACTCCGGCAACCTCGGCGATCCGTTCGCCGACATCGGTGACGTTCACCAGTTCGCCGGTGGCGGGGTCAGCCAGCGCCGGGATACCGACTCGCAGTTCGTGCAAGCTGTCCGTCAGACCGAAACCCGGACGGTTCAAGGTGCGTCGCGCGGCTTCGCGTGACTCGATCGACGAATGGCCCATCTGACTCTCGCTGGGGTCGGCCAACCGCAACTGAATTCGCGCGGTAACGTTCTGCAGCAGGCTTTGCCGTTGCCCGTGGATCCAGCCGCCCGCACTGACCATCAGGTGCACCCCGTACTCGGGACCGCGGCTGCTCAACGAGATGATGCGGTCTCCCAAGACGGTGTCTTTGGAGTACAGATCGTCGTAGTCGTCGAGCACCACGAAGACATCGCCGAAGGGGTCGTTGGGGTCGGTGCCGCCGAGCCCGTCACTGCCGGGGCCGAAGCGGCGTTCACGAAAACCGTCGAGATCGATCTTGGCTCGCCGAAAAGCCTCCTCGCGCCCATCGATCAGAGCGTCCACGGTGCTCAAGATTCGCTCGATGCCTTCGGTGTCTTTGGGCGAGACGATGTCGGTGACGTGCGGGAGCGAACCGACCTGGGCCATGGTCGCCCCACCGATACAGAAGAATGTCACCCGCTTGGGGCTGTACATGGCTGCGGCCGAACACATTAGCGTCATCAGGGTGGTGGTCTTGCCGCGCTGCTTTGCCCCTACCGCGATGATGTTGCTGCGCAGCGCATCGATCGCATACACCACCTGTTTGGATTCTTCGGGGATGTCCATGACACCGACCGGGAACATCAGCCCGGGATTCTCTCCGTAGTCGACATGCCACGGTTTGCCCCGGAATCCGGCCACCAGGACGTCGATGGGCTCGGGGTCTTCCAGCGGTTCCAACCACGGCCGGCGGGGGGAACGGTGCGGAACCTCGCGCAGCGACTCACGTAACACGTCGACGATCTTCTTCTTTTTGAAACCGTCGTCGTGGTAAAGGAATTCATCGGGTTCGGCGTCCACAGCGGCCGCAGCCTCCAACGCCGCGGCGTCGGCGGGATCCAACGGCTGATACTGCCAGTTGTAGAGCCGCGGCTTGGTCAGAGTCATATCGATGGTTTTGGCCACTTCCTTACTCTTCGGCACCACGAACGGCGCCGATAGATAGAAGCAGCGGAACGGCTCGAGGTCGCGCGGGCCCACCTTCAGCAGCGCAAAGCCGTTCTCTTTCGACGGAAGATGGTAAGCGGCGTCCGAACCGATCACTTCACGGCTGTCGTCGCCGGATTCGGCGCGCAGCGCGATGCGAAATGCGATGTTGGACTTGACCTTCTGCAGCGACGAGAGGTCCAGCCGCTGTCCACCCAGCATGAAGAAGACGTTGGCGCCCCGGCCCTCCTGACCAATGTGGATGATCAGCTGGATCCACTTCTCGTGGTTGGCGAACAGTTCCAGATATTCGTCGACGATCACGAGCAGCACCGGCACGGGCGGCAGATCGCGCCCGGCGAGGCGGATTTCTTCGTAGTCGTTGGCGTCGCGCGCGCCAACCGAGGTGAACAATTCGTAACGCTGCTTGATCTCGCCGTCGATGACTCTACGCATGCGCTCCGCCAGATGCCGTTCGTCCTTGCCGAGGTTGGACAGTGCGGCGACGACGTGCGGGATACCCAGGATGTCCTGGGCGGCCGATTCGAACTTCATATCGACGAAGATGACGTTGAACGTCTCCGGTGAATGCGTCAGCGCGATCCCGTAGACCAACGACAAGAAGAACTCCGACTTGCCCGAACCGCTGGTGCCGATGACTACCGAGTGAAATCCGAAGCCGCCAAAGTCTTTTGCACGAATGATGATGTTCTGCAGCTCACCGTTCGGCTTGGCGCCCACCGGAATCTCCGACCATCGTTCGTCGCCGCGGCCGCGACGCTCGGCCCACAACCGATCGACATCCAATTCGCGTGGGTCGCTGATACCCAACGAACGCAGCAGTTCGGCGGCGCCGCTGGTCGAATCAGCGGACTCGCTTCGGCTTGTCGGTGACCAGCGCGCCATCGCACGCGCATACCGGTAGGCCCGGTGGATGGACAGCTGGTCGGCGTGAGCGAAGAACTTGCCGCGCGCGCGCAGCAGTGGCACCGGACGTCCGTCCTCGTCCTCGATGTCCGCGCTGTTCCTACCGGCTTGGAGAGCGATGGAACCGCTTGTAACGCTGGTCCGTTCGGCCATATCGAAGACCTGGTCGTCGCCGAATCCCACACCGGTTCCGATGCGCGACGCGATGCGCAGCACTGTGATGCCCGCCTTGCCGACCTGGCCTACGACGCTCTCCCATGCATCGGGGCTGCCGGTGTTGTCGTCAACGATCACCAGGTGCGGCCCCAAATCGACTGTGTCAGTACCTGGCCCGGTTTCCAATGCTGAGCCCATCGCGGTGGGAGTGGCAGCTGTCGGCGGGGCCCAGGCGCCGCGCTTTCCTTTCATGTGCAGTTCTGCGCCGAGTGTGGCTTCCAGTTCTTCGGGCGTGGCGAAGATCAGCCGGCGCCATCCGCACGCATCGAACAGTTCGTCGTGCAGGTTGTGGGGCAGCCATACCATCCATGACCACACCTCGGGACTGCGTGTGACGACCATGAGTTTGACGTCGCGCGGATTGTGAAACACCGCCAGCGAGCACAGGATCGAGCGCATCAGCGAGCGCACTCGGTCCAAGTCGTCGCTCACGAAACTGAAGCCCGGTGCCGATCGCAAGTTGACCACCTTGGCGATGTCGCGAATCTTGCGCTGTTCCAGGATGAAATCCCGCAATGCCTGCCCGGTGACGGGTTCGAGTTCCTCATCGGAGGAAATGTCGGGCCAGGTCACCGACAGCACCGAATCGGGTGCGTGTTGGACACCGGTGCCGATCCGCACCTCCAGGAAATCGGTGTCGCGGCGACTGCGTTCCCACATCCGGGGGCCACCGATGATGGCGCCCAGCCCCTGTGGATCAGAGTGCACCGCGTGCTGCCATGAGCGTTGCGCACACACGGCGTTCTGGATCTCGTCACGGATGCTGTCGAGGTCGCGCAGATACCGGCGGCGACCCTTTTCCATCTCGCCCCAGGTGATCTTGCGAGCGCGTCCGAAGCGACCGGAAAACGCAAGCATGCTGAACGCGCCGATGCCCATCAACGGGAAGAAGCCCGTGGACAAGCTCCGCACGCCCGACACGTACAGCATGACGATGGTGCCGATCAGCGCCACGATCAACGCCGGTACGCCGATCATCACCCAGATGTTGCGCGGCTCGCGTTCCGGTAATGCGATCGGGGCACTGGGCGCCACCCGAACCGGTTTCGGCGGGTCGATTTTGCCGCGGTTGATGGGAAAGGCTTTCTTGGACATTCTGCTAGCCGCCCGCTTTCGCTGTCGTCGTCACCATGGCCACCTGACCGAGGGTCGGCACGGTATCGCGTGCCAGGAGCGCCGCCTCGCGCGATAACGCCGGTCCCGCAGCGAAAGTGCGCAACAGTGGCCACGGCGCCTGCACGGCGTGAGACGGGTCGAGTCCCAACGCCCGCAGCGTCGATTCGTCGTTGGCGATTCCGAATCGCACCCCGTTACCGGACACCCAGAACAACGATTCGCGAGAGTCGGCGGTGACCACGGCGCTGGTTGAGGTCGCGAAGTTCGCCGCACCCGGCAACACCAGAACCTGATTGGCAACCACCGACGCCGGGTTTCGATCGTCACGCACCAATCGCACGATCCTGTTGTCCATCGACGAGGGAACCGGCAGACCCCGGCCGTTGTACACGGAGATGCGGGCCTGCGGGTCCGTCGACGCCTTTTCCCACGACACACAGGTCGTCGGATTTGCCGCGGTGTCAACGAAGTTCAGCCGCCCGGCCGGGTAGTACTCCACCGGTAACGAGGTCACCTGAGGTGTGTTGACGAGTACGTCGGGCGTCACCAGGCGCGGCGCAGTCGATCCGTAGGAATTGGCGCTGCGCAGCAGATCGGCCACGAAGCTGTTGATCTTTTGCACACCCTCCGGCAGCAGCACGTAGAACTGGCTTCCCCCGCCGGCGGTTTGGGCTTGCAACACCACTCCCACCTGGGAACCCTGGACCCATCTCGACGGAGTTCCTGCCTCGGGGATCTGCGGCACGCGCAGCGGTTCGGTCGCCGGTAACGCGTCGAACAGCGCGCGCGAGATCTCCACCGGCATCGTCACTGCCGGGTCGAGTCCCAGACTCAGCGTAACCGCCCTGTTGGCCGGGTCGATCTGAGATCGCTTGCCCCCCCAGATCACATAGGTGCTGCCTTCGAACGTGACCAGCAGCCCGGCGTCGTCGCGCAACGGCGCCGCCCGACCGCCGCCGCTGAGCATGCCGGCGATCGAGGTCACCACCGGCTTGTCACCGCTGCGTGGCCGACCGGCCGTGTCGCACACCGCCCACGCCGAGATAGCTCCCAGGTTTACCGGCATCGCAGGGGGCGCTCCAGGAATGCCAATCAGCGGACCGGTCGGATACTTGCCAATCTCAGCCGGTTTGACCCATGTCGGCTGCCCGGCCGTCCCGGTAGCCAACCGCGCGGACGTGAAATTCAGCGCTGGATATAGCCGGCCGTCGATGCGTGCATAGATGGCGCCGGAATCGCGGTCACCGATGATTGCCGAGTCTCCCACGATGCCAGTGGGTTTCAGCACATTGAGCAGCATCATCCATCCTGCCGCGATGGCGACCAACACGACCGACAACGCGAGCGCGGCAGTTTGCTTGCGGTCGTCGTGCTTCATCCGCACCGAGAAGCGGGTCGTCGCTGCGCGCAGCCGCCGGTTGTAGAACAGGTGACCGGAGTTCTGGTCGCGGTTGGACAAACTCAACGGCATTTCTCAATACCCCTTAGGTGTACGGCGCGGATCGGCCTGTTGAATCCGATCGGCCAAATTCGACGCATCGGCGGCCACGCCGTAGTGGCCTCGCGCGTAGTTGATGAACGCGCACGCCTGGGCTACCAGGTCGTGGATGTCGGTCGACGTCCCAGGCTGGTGATAGCTCGCGAACGTCGGCGCGATGAATTGCCACGCGCCTTTGCTGGGCGTGCCCTTTGCCGCGTTCGAATCCCAGTGGTTTTCGGCGTTGGCGTTGTAGCTCGACTCCCGACGCGCCACCAAATCCATGCCGCGAGTCCACCGGGCGCGAGCGACGGGATCGTGAATACCCTTGATATCCAAAGCTTCTTGAATTGCAGCCAATACCGCTCGGCGTCCGGTGGGTGTGGCTTCGTAATGCCTTCTTCTTGCGGTCCGCACGTAGTGGAGCCGCCGCAGCCGTAGTGCATGTAGCCTAGCCCGCGCCTTGGACCGCGCGATGTATCGATGCTGGGCTCGTAGCCGCGCCACCATTCGGGCCATCGCCTCGCGCCGGCCCAGCGGAGTGTCAACGGACGGCAAGGCATCGGCCTTAGCGGCGTCCAGGACCGCGCGCGTCACGACGCTGGCGTGCGCGTGATCGGCCTGGGCTGATGCGGCGATCTGCGCCAGCTCCGCATCGGTGTCGGCCAGCCGGCGCAGCACTTGTACCGAGGTTATTGAGCGGTTTGCCGCAACGGTGGGTTGGTCGATCGCCGCCCGGGATATTGCATCGGCTTGCGCTGGGAGATGCGCTGGCGTGCTAGTTATGTCGGCCGGCGTGGCGCGGCGCGCGAAGAGGCAATGGCCGCGGGATAGCGACGCAATTGCCCGCGTGGTCACGGGATCAGTCAACGATTCTCCAGCGTCCAAGGCCGAGCGGGGTCGTCGGTCCGCCCGCGTGTACCGGCTCCTTCGCCGGCAAGCCCAACTCCCATTTCTGTCAAATCCGTCGGTCGCAGGCCCGGCAGTTCGCCGGTCGCGACTTGGCGCACCGGATCGGAAACAAACATTGAGCCACTACTCCCGCAACTTCTAGTCAGCGAACGCCCACGCCAGGCCGACGGCATCCAACAGAATGCCCGGCACGTCGGCTCGCTCGTGTAGAGCAGGGTAGCGTCAAGGCAACCCTCCGCGCCATTCGATCGAGCCGGTGGAGGTGGCGTAATGGCGTCACAGGCCATGACATTACTTCGGCGTCGACGACTCGACCACTCACTCGGTGCGCTGTACAAATTGCGGTTTGCTGTGTTCCTGGAATTGCAACGCTTCCTGCACGGAGCCGATGTCATTAACTGGCTTGGGTGTCATTTCCAGCCGCGACCTGTGGCACGCTGCGCTGGCTTGTAGTGGCAGCAGTCTGGCCTCGCCACCGACTCAATCCACTAAGAAACTCAAGGACCAGCGTGATGCCCGGTGCGGCAAATGAAAGCAGGACGATTGCCAGTCTGCTTGGGGGGTTGAACCACAATAGCCCTTGGTCGTATGCACCGATGTAGACAAACCAATGGATCATCCTGGTGGCGACTACCCAACCCACAGAGGCATGGATGACGACGACGCCGCATCCGACGGCGACCAATCTCAACCCCATGGACTTTCCAGTGAACACCAGCGCAGCGCCAAAGATCAAGACCAGCGCGGCGGCAGTCGACAACGCTGCCTCGACATTCAGCCACCAGTAGAAATTCCGGAAGGCGGAAGTGTAATGACTGCCGACCGCGTCGCCGCGAATTAGGAAACCAAGGCTGTCCGAATAGAACGATGCGATGCGCCGTAACTCAAACGCGCGCCACACTTGGGACCCGGTGATCGCGAAGGCCAAGGCACCGGTGGCAATTGCTAACTTCCGCTTCATTCGCCTCCGCCTATGTGTACGTGAACAAGGTATGGCCGGGTCATTCCTGCGCCGTTGCGGCCTGGCCCGAAGCGACCAAAGGTGCACACTGGTGTCCGTCACTATGGTTGCCGTAGCCACGAATTCGGCACCAGGCTCAAGCGCACCAGCGACTCGCCGTCCGAGACCACGCCACGCCCGCTAGGCTAGGGGCCGAACGGAATAGGTGCACGGGTGGGCAACCCGAACGCCCACGCACCGCGTCGTTGATTTGAGGTATAGGCGACTTCCGAGCGAGTTCGGTGAGGTCGAGGAGCTGGCCCCGGCTCGGCTCGAAAGCATTCGGGCTAGTCCTGTGCTTTCCCGTCGGTCGGCAATACCACAATCCGGCGGGCCGACTTGGTAACGGGCGGTTTGCCGTCGCCAGTCTTGACGAGGACGCTAGGCGGGGCCGTCAAGCGGCCCTTGACCGGCTGCCCGTTAGGCACACCCGGAGCGGTTATCCGCTTCTCGACCGGCTTGTCCTTGCTCCCCCCTTCGCCGCCATGGCCCATCGCGCCGGGCGGAACCATCGGCATCCCGGTCCCACCCATCGACGTCGGTGTGGGCGACGTACCGCTGGTGGGTGTTCCCGTCACCGACTTGGTTGGCGCCCCAGCAGGAGTTGTCGGTGGTGACGACGTCGGCACCGGCGGCGGTCCCAGATAACCCGTCGGGGTTGTGCCTCCACCGCCTCCGCCGCCGGAGCCGATGCCCCCGGCACCACTGCCGCCGCCGAGTCCGGATTCTTCGCCGACGCTGTCCACGAGCCGCGCGCCGTCCGCAGCCTCCAGCCCCTGCGCGCCATGGGCTTGCTGAAACGCACTCATCAGCGGCTGCATCGCGCCCTGGCCGGCCTGCATCGCCTGCTGCGGAAGCTGAGTGAGTGGCCCCAAGATGCCGCCAACCGCCCCGCCAAGGGCACCGGTAATGCCGGACACCGCTTGTTGGATCATTTGGGTAGCCCCCTGGGCACCCGCCTGAGCACCGACGCCTTGGAACTGCTGTGCCGCGTCAGCCTCGTTAGCCGGGAACTTCCGCGCGGCATCGGCCGCGTGTGCCCGACGATCCAAATCTTCCTGGGCGCTCGACGCCACATCGCCGGGAACGCCGAGGTTGCCGGAGGCACCCAACGCTGATTGAGCCTGGTCTGCTGGGGCGGGTCCTGGCGGCGGAACGATATTCGGCTCGACCTGCGGCGATAACGGCCCATACAGCGCCTGTTGCAAGGTCTCCGGCGTCACCTTGATCGGGACTCCGCTGGAGTTGGGCGGGATGGCCAGGAACTCCCGGAACCGGGAACGGGAATGGATCTGCGGTCATGTCGTCACCTCAACCTCGTCTGGGCTGACCTGAGGCCGCTCCTTGGTTGCCTTGCACGCGCCGGCGGGTGCGTCATCATGATTTTGTCACAGCACAACTTGACAGGTATTCACCTCGATGGGGCAGCGGGCCTATGCCACAGTATCCAGCATGGATCCGTTACCGCGGTCCGAAGCTGACAGTCCTGCAACGTCGCCCGGGTGCTGGAACCACGGCCCGGGAATCACCGAAACTCCTTACGCAGCAAACCCTCCGGAGCCCTCGCGTCGAGCGACTACGGCAAACCACGCCATGTGATAGTTCGCGAGATACTGATGCTCGTCGATCAGCGCATCGATTGCCGCCATGAGCATCCAATCGCCGAGGGCCGATAACTCGTGGTCCGGGTAGGCGTTGAGCACCGACTCCTGGATCGCGGTCAGCCGCTCCCGCAGCAATCGGGTTTCGCTTTCCAGGACGCCGGTTTTGCGCACTGCCGGCGCTGCGATGGCTTGCGCAATCCGCGGGAGGCCGTCGCGACGACGCACAGCCTCGACGAGGGTGGGTCCGAGTTCGTCGACTTTAGGCGCGGCGGAGCGAGCTGCGCGATCACCGCTTAGCAAAGGCTCATCGGGACCCGGCTCGCCAATGTAAGCGTTCGGCTCGTGCGTGGCCGCGCCCACGACGGCTCCCAGCAAGTCGACCACGCTGACATCGCGACGTCGTGCGGCTGGCTCAAGCAGAGTCACGTTGGCAGGAAGTCGAATGTGAGGCGGAATCCACCCCCTGCAAGATCTGTGACCAGCAGGGTGGTGGTGCCATCCTCACGCAGTCCGGCCGCCCAGGACAGTCGCGGCTCCTGACGAGCCACCGCATCGACAAGGCGTTCCAGCCGTTGTTGCTCGGCCGCCCTGGCAGACACCGCACCGGCGGCCGCTCCCGATGTAGCCGACGCTTCCGATGCTGCCGACATCGTCGTCCCGCTCGCACCGACCTGCCCACCCGTGGTGGTGCCCGACGCTGTGCGCTCGACCGGAGAAACCAGCGGGCCCCCGGCTGATGATGATGACGACGCCGACGGTGCCACCGGCGCACCGGAAACCGGCGCTGCCACAGCTGATGGAGTGGGCCCGGCAGTGACGGCAGGTGGGCGCAGATCGGAGCCGTAGGCAGGCAGCGGCCCAGCAGGGACCGCCGGGCCAACCGCAGGCGTCACGGGCGCGGACATCGGCGCACTCGTTACCACCGTTGGTGCTACCGCCGCCGTGCCGGTGTCACCGGCTGTCATCACCGGGGTGCCGGCGGCGGTCGCTGACGCGTCGACCGAAGGGTGGATTGCTGCTGATTCGATACCGGCGGCAGCGATGGTCGGTGCAGCCACCGGCGGCGGTGTAGGTAGCGGAGACGCCGTCTGCGGTGCCGGTGTTGCCCCCGATTCGATCGCATGCATCGTCCCAGCCGACAACGACTGCGCACCCGCAGCAGCCGGTTGCCCCGTCATCATCCCGGTGGCAAACGATTGCCCAAGCGAGGTCGGTGAAATGCCTTGTCCGCAGCCGCTGGTGAGAAAGACCCGCCGGGTAGGCCGGGGGCTGCTGGTATGCCGGGGGGCATCCAGGTGTGGTAGGAGCCGAGGTTGTCCCGGGTCTCGTAGAAATTGAGGTGGCGGTCCCCCGCTCGTGACCTGCCGTGTGGTAGGTGTCGGGCGTTTCGCCAAGAACACCATCGAGAAGGGGACCACCAATGAAGAACAGTAGTCAGGACAGGGCCGAAGACGCGACGATGGTCGCGATTCCAGAGCACGTCAGTGTGGCGATGGCCGAGATCGCCGGAAACATGTCCGAGGGGTTGCTGGCGCTGGCCATCGGAGCGGGGCTGCAGGTGATGCAGATTCTGATGGAGTCCGACGTGACCGCAGCTGCCGGGCCGAAAGGCAAACACGATCCGGCACGCACCGCGGTGCGACACGGCCATGAGAACGGCTCGGTGACCCTTGGTGGGCGACGCGTGCCGGTCAGCCGTCCGCGGGTGCGTGCCGTCGACGGGTCCGGCGAGCTGCCGGTGGCCTCCTATGAGCTGTTTTCGTCCACCGAGATCCTGGGACGGATGGCGATGGAGAAGATGCTGGCTGGGCTGTCCACCCGGCGTTACCCGGTTGGGCTTGAGCCCGTCGGTCAGCAGGTGAATGAAACTGCCTCTGCCACAAGCAAGTCTGCGGTATCGCGGAAGTTCGTGGCGATGACCGAAACCGCGCTGGCCGAGCTGCTGGCCAAGGACCTGTCCGGGCTGGATGTGGTGGCGCTGATGGTCGACGGCGTGCATTTCGCCGAGTCGTGCTGCGCGGTCGCGTTGGGCATCGACATCGACGGCGTCAAGCACCCGTTGGCGGTGGTGGAGGGCTCCACCGAGAACGCGACCCTGGTGAGCGACCTGCTGGTGGGCCTGCGGGACCGCGGCCTGAATGTGGCCCGCCCGATACTGGTCGGCATCGACGGATCCAAAGCGCTGCGCAAAGCCGTGGTCGACGTGCTCGAGCGCCCGGTGATCCAACGCTGCCAAATCCACAAGGTCAGGAATGTCAAAGATCATCTGCCGCAACGACTTCGGTCCATTGTAGGCCGTAGGATGACCGATGCCCACCACGCCGAGTCGGCGTTGGAGGCCCAGGCCGCGCTGCAGGCGTTGGCCACCGAGTTGGACCGCACCCACCCCGGCGCGGCCGCGTCCCTGCGCGAAGGGCTCGAGGAGACGCTGACCGTGCTGCGCGTGGGTGTGCCACCCGCCCTGGCCCGCACCGTGCGCTCGACCAACACCATCGAGTCGATGATCTCGGTGTGTCGTGAACACGCCGGCAACGTCAAGCGCTGGCGTGACGGCAAGATGGCGCTGCGCTGGTGTGCGGCCGGCATGGTCGAGGCCGGCAAGCAGTTCCGCCGCGTCAACGGCCACCTGCACCTACCGGCGCTGCGCGCCGCACTCGAGCGGGAATTCGCCGAACCTGTCGCACCCATCGTGCACAATGACGTGGTGAGCGCAGCCTGATGCTCACCGGACCGCCACCGAAGTTCCACGGAACTCGGGACATCCTCCCATTCGCACATGCCTGTCTCATCTGAGCGTCTTTCGCGATAATGTCATCAAGCGCAGCTCGATATTCTGTTTCAGTGGCAACGCTGCCCATCGCAGTCGTGGTGCGATACGCCTTTGCTAGCGACCTTGCCGCGTCGCGGTGTCTGGCATCAAGAGCCGGATCGGCGGCCGCGTTATCGAGCATGGCGGCGGCGTTGGTGAGCGCGACGCGGGCCAACGCCCGATCGCTTCCAGTCGTCTCGACCTGCACCGCCCGAGCCGCCAATTTGTAGGTGTCGCATAGCTGCCGTAGCAGGTCAGCGGGGGTGTCGACCCCGATGAGATTGGGTTTTCGCCGCCCTGGGCGCGGCAGCCCGTACAGGCCGCGCTCGGACATGATCGACTTGACCAGCTTGAGGTTGACGTTCATCTCGTAGTCGGCGAGAAGCGCGGCCCGGACTCGCCGTGCGCCCGTAGGTGCCGCGGGAACGCTGGTGGATCTCGGTGATCGTGTCAGCCACGATCAACCGACGCACCTTGCGGTCTGGGACAGGGCGGCGCCGGTGGTATTGCAGTAAGGAACGCGCTAATCCTGTTATCCGGCAGGCGGATCGGGCGGAATGCCCTCGCGCGATCAGCCCTTCAGCGATCGCGCGCCGGCGTTTTGGGGGCACCACCGCCTGTTCGTCGAACAGCTCGCAGGCATCTCGGGTCAAGGCAAGTTCGGCTTCCAGCGCAGCGATACGTTTGTGAGCAGCCGCCACCTCGTCGGCCTCCACACTCGGGATACCCTCGATCACTCCGGCGTCGATCAGCGCCTGACGTTTCCACCGGAATAACGTGGCCTGGCAAATGCCGGTCTCGACAGCGATGGTGGCCACCGATTCACCCGATCGCAACCGAACAACGATTTGCCGGCGCACCGACGACGAATACTGACGGGGCATGTGACCTCCTGGTGATCACTCTGCCCCAACTCTCATAACGGTGGACCTATGACCGGGGTACAGACCTCATGGACCAACCGATCGGGGTCAGGCCACTATCTCCAACGTCTTGCGGCAAGTTCCCTGCCATGTGCCCTCCTAACTAATAGTCCGCAGTTGTGTCCGTCACCGTTAAATGTGCGCACGCCTGCAAGCCCAGCCGCGGAACCTACGGTTTCGATGGTGGAACATTAAATGTGCGCACGCCTGCAAGCCCAGCCGCGGAACCTACGGTTTCGATGGTGGAACAGGAATCACGGTGGCAGCAAGTCTGTGCGTGGAGCAATCAAGCTAGCCGCCATTACTTCCGGGGACCACGGAGGGCGTGACGCAATCATCGGCGTGTTCGTCGATGCGGAGGTTGCGCTCGAACGCTCGTCCACCCATGCGTCGCCGTCGACTGATACCTGCTCCTAACGCCGATGCTCATCAGTTGCGGCATCAATTGTTCCAACGTGCAAATAGATGCTTGTTCAGCGCACCATTAGGTAAGTCCCTTCTCCTCCCTCCACCGTGTCCAGTATCTATTTGCATTGGCGCGTCTGAGTGTCCGCAGGGTCTCGCAGATGGTGTCGATGGTACGTACTTCGGAGAAGAGTTGCTCTACGCGGTGACGATTGTCACGCATCCACGCGATCTCATCGGCAGCGGACAGATACTCGATTTCATCATCACCATTCAAATACTGTTTGATGAGTGATACAGTAAACCAATTGTCTGATGTCATGGCTTCGGTGGGCGCGGTATTGAGCAATATCTGGCCTCGATCATTAGTTAACTGCCAGCTCAAAACGGGCCCCATTAGCGTTAGAGAGGCATTGTTCGTCGCCACACCGCTCGTGCTCGAATCGGTAATGTGGTACCGAGGGTCGAGATACAGCACGTCGAAGTATTTCAAGAAATACTCCAGGAGTGTTTTCATTTCTTAGTGCCTCCGATGACCGGAATCCACCTGGTATCGTCTAACTGACGATACCCATGCAACTCAAGGTATCTTATCTCAGCGGCTGTAAATGTGTCGGGGCCAACCATATCGAATGGTACCGATAATGTGACGGTGTCGCCGTTCGCGATTGCCATGTCAAGTACATGCTGATTCGCGGCCAGTCGTTCGGTCGGAGTCGCCACATTCCATGCGTCCCCTATGTCGAAGTAGCTGGCCCCATGCTGCTGTGCGACTTCAATGTATGACGGACCACCTCCCGCTGGCCTGAATGGCCCTAGCTAGCACGGTTTCGCCGCTTCCGGTCAGATGTTGTTCGGACAACGCCAGAAGCTCATCGCCCATATGGTCCAGCGGGTTGTCCAGGGTGAATTCAGGGTGACCTGGGTCAACCTCAGGCGGAGGAACCTGTGTTTCTCCTGACCCATCATGGTCAATTTCACCCGGCTTAGCATGGTCGCTGGGAGAGCTGGTGCCATCACCGGCGTCATGGTGTCCGTCGCCGCTGCGGGGCCCACCAGGCTGGTACGGATCTTCATTTACTGGTGAGTTTGGGTCCGGCGCACCGCCGTCGGGCGTTCTGTCGTGGGGTCTCCCGCGATGGTCCGGCTCCAAGTCGGTTGAGGGCTCGGCTGCAGGCATTGGCTGCGGATCCGGTGTGTGGGATGTTGCCGAAGTCGTCGCGGCCTGCGGCTTGTGAGCAGCGACCGGTGCTTGCTCGCCCACAGGCTCGCGAATGGACACCGGCGCGGTGCCACGGTCGAGAGCTTCATCCGACTGCGAATGGCCGGGCGGTAGTTTTTCGCCTGACGGGGCGGAAACGGATCCCCCGGGCGTGCCCACCGAATCCGGTTGTGACCCGTTGGGTTTGACCGACTCACCGGTGACTGGTTTGTTCTCGAGTGGTGTCTTGGATTCGGTGGGGCTCTTGGGTAACGGATTGTCTCCGGCTCCGGGTTTGGACTGCGGCCCCGGCGTCGGGCTTCCTGATTGCGGCTGTTGGTCCGTCGGCGGCTGAGGCTGATCAGGCGGTTCAGCCTTAGGGCCAGTGGGTGTGGGCGGCTCAGGAGGTTTTGAGCCACCGGGGTCACGGGTCCCGAACAACCTCTCCCTGAATGCTTTTAGCTTATCGGCGATCTCACGGGCCCTGTCCAACTTGGCGGCCGGCCCTTCGGGAAAGAAGTTCGTCGCGACGTCGGCTTCCATTTTTCCGTAGGCCTCGCCGGGGCTTCTTGCCCAATCGTCCCAGTGAACGTTGTCTTTGATGACCTCCTTCCAGGACTCCAACCAGCCTGGAGCGTGGTCGCCGCCGAGGCCAACCAGCGGCGCCATACCGAGGGCCATCCCACCCACATCGCGGCCATAACCGACCGGGTCGAGCAGAGCGCGGATCTGGTTATAGTTCCAGGCTGTTTCGCCCAGCCCCCAGACGATTTCGCCCATGCCTTTGAACCGTTGCCCAGTGAAATTGATTAACCAACCCACCGGGTTGCCTTGCAGGAACTGTTCCCATTCCTTGGCGGCGAGCCGGCCCATGTTGGTGATCGTCGTGTGGGCCTGCGCAACGGCCTCACCGATCTGGTTGCCGAGCGCATCAACTTCGCCGGTGAAATTATCGACCACCGTGGCGATGTCATGGGCGATGCGGGCGATCTCGTCTTCGTCCTCGTCGGTGAGAAACTCCCAGACTTCTTTGATTCCGGTCAGCGGATCACAGATGCGCGGCAGCAAATCCAGGATCGCCGCATGCACTGCGTCGATCTTGGCCTCATATTTGTCCAGCCCGGTTGCGATGGTCTGACACTGGCCCACTATCGCGGTCGCGCCGGAATAGGCATCGGAAAACGCGCCCTCGATGAGTCCTGCTTCCGGGAGTTGCTGAGCGCGAATAGCATTCATCGGCGCGGCGGTCGCATGGATTTCGGCCACCGCGAATTGGGTGCCGGCGTTACGCCAGGCCGCGGCCGCCGCACGCAGCTTCCCCGAATCCCCATTAGGCCAGATCATCCCGATGTAGGGAGCTACCCAACCCCAGCCCGCCGGGGCGCTATCACCGTTACCGATGGCCGACGCCGCCGAACTCGCGGCCACGCAACTCGTCGGCTGCGGCACCGGCAGCGGCGCGGCGCGGCCGGCGACATCGGACATGGCCTCGGCCAGCGAGTAGTTGTGCGCTGTCATGCGCACGCCATCGCCGAGGTTGCACAACCCATTGCGTGTTACCGCCATCGCCTGCAACACGGTGGCCGCCGTTTCGTCATAAGCACGTCCGAACTGCTCGCCGGCCGGATCATCACCGGCCATACCAGCAGATCCCGCCAGCGCACCGGTCAGCGTCGAGGTCACCGACCCCAGAGTCTCACCGGCAGCCACCACCGCCGCACCAGCACCATCAAGGGCCGCCGGATCCACCGCCAGCGTGGTCATCAGCTCACGACCACATACGGCTATTCGTCGACATGGCACCCGAGTAGTTGGCATGCGCGCCCTGTCCCACGGTACACAATTGAGCCAATGCCTGGCGCATCATCGCCTCACCAAGAGCCCAATGCCGGTGCGCCTCAGCATGAGCCGCCGCACCCTGCCCCGTCCACGTCACGTGCAAGCGGGTCACTAACGAGTCGATTTCGGCGAGCATGCTTTCGGTGTGACGCCCGAACTCGGCCATCCGCTGCACCGCCTCGGACAGCGCCGCCGGATCGACCCGAAACGGCTCAGCCACCACCGACCTCACGCATCGCTTGGGCGGACGCAGTCTCGTTTTGTTGATACCCCGCCCCCGCCTCGGCTACCGCCTGCGCCAGGATGGCCAACCCCAGTTGCACCTCACCAGCACCGCGATGCCACAACTCCCACGCCGAGCCATACGAGTTCCCCGACGCGCCGCGCCAGCCGCCCAACACCTCGCCAACTTCAGAATCAAGCTCTGTCAGCTGCGTTGCAAAATGCTCAGCCGCACCACGCAACGACTCGGCGAACCCCTGCATCACCACAGGATCTACTCGCAACGTGTCATCAGCGCTCATGGCGGCAACCTAACAACATCGGCAGGTCGCCACAATTCAGCCAGCGCCCCACGACCGATGAAGTGACTTACAACACCAAAGGTGGCGATGGCGCACTTCAAGGCCGACAACAAATTGCGGCTCGCTCCCCCCGTTTCACCACTGAGCGGGCGCTTCGTACGTAAGAGCGCTGCCATCTCGCGGTACCCTCACTGGCACGTTCCCCGCCAAGGCAGCGGTGATATCTCCATGTACGACGAACGCGACCGCGTCGTACGGAAAATACCATGCTTCTTTTGTCTCCACGATCGCTGAATCGACGATCATCAGTTCGCCCAGCCGCTCTGCTTCCGCCAACTTGTCAATCGCCTCAACAGCACGCATTCGGGCTGTGTTGGGATCCATTTCATTCATCGATACCTCATGAGATCGAATGTTGATAACCGGCGGTTTCAAGACTGCTGTATTTCCCTACTGATATCGACCGGCGAGATGGAGCGATCCGTGCGGTGGTCAAAGGTGTCCCGGCATTCGCCGTCCAGTTTGACGCCGACGTGACTGTTGAATCCTTCCCCATGGAGCGCGGGCGGTACCACCGTCACGATGGCATTTACGCCCTTCTTCCGCAGCGTCGGCGAATGGGATTTGAAATCGGAGTCGGTACTCCACCCATCAGCGACCAACGCTGAGATCACCGTCTTAGGATCGGCCGGTCCGTTGCGTGAGACACCGGGCATCCAGAACGACAAGTCCACCACACCGCGAAACGGTGGCTCTCCCTGGTCATTACATGATTCGTAGCTGAATGTCGCCTCAGTCACGTCGGCATGAAGGGAGTTGACAAGGTCGCGGGCCGCTACGAGCACCTGTTCGCGTGCCTGCTGAGGCGAAATCGGGTGGCGCACGACTTCAGCACACCCGCCGACCAATGTGCTGATGCTCACCGCCGCGACGGCAATTCGAACTCGCCGGGTCCACACTCGTCACTTCCTTTCGGAGTTTCTCAAAGTTGCGAATGGGCATTCACTTATCCTGCCGGGCCGCTATGGCGGTGCCCGGTGGTCGCCGATCGCAGCGCTTCGGGGTCAAACCATTCCCCCATTCCATATTCACCGCGATGATGTGCAGTCATCCCATCGTGCTGCAGCGCATCGCCGTGACCGGAGACCATGTCAGCGATGCTGAATAACGATTCCGACCCGTCATCAAAGTAGTGGGAATGGTCATAGACCGGATCGCCGGTATATCCCGGCACTTCGGCTTTGAATCGGGTGGCCCCGAACCCGTCGACGGACGGGTCGGCGCCCAACCCCCCTAAGGTGGGACCGATGAGGCCGGGGCCGGTCACAGAACCAGGCGACCAGGTTACCGCATCTCCCGAAGCCGCCCCGACGTATAGACGCCCACCCGGAGACAGATGAAAATCGGCCGCCGAATGCGCAAGGTCCGTCCCCGGCGAGCCCACCAGCACCACATCATCGGCATGCATCCCATATGCCGCCGCCGCATCCGACACCGTAGTCGATCCGTAAGAGTGCCCGACCACCGTCACATGTGACGGCACGTCCGCGTGGTGGGTTACCGCCAGGGCGTTCACATCGGCGGCCAGCGCCTGGCCCCCGGTACGGGCCATGTTCGGCTCGTACAGCCCCGGGTCTGCCACGGTGTTGGGCGCGTCGTAGCCCACCCACATCACCACCGCGGTTCGCTTTCCCCCGTCGGCTCGGCTGGACTCCTGGTACAGGCGCACCCCGTCGGGGTTGGAAAGCGTTCCCTCGCGAACTCCAGTGCCCAATCCCTTGACCAGTACTGCCGTGTGAGCCGCGGTATCGGGGTTGCCCATGGCGATCGCGGCAGCCCCCTCGCCGCCGAATGCCTCGGGTTGGTACTTCAACAGAAATACTTCCGGATGATTGTTCCGTTCATCCTTCGCCTTGGCAGAGGCGTTCAGCCCTTCTTGAGTGCGGCAGGCGTTGTTGTGACGTGTAATCGCCGCCGCGGGTAGCCCATACCTACCTGGATCGGCCACCACCTCGTTGACCGAAACACCGTACTTTTTGGCAACGTCTTCTACGCGATGAAGATCGTCGTTCATGACGGCCTGGTTAATCGGACTGCGGACATCGACCGGGATTCCGTTGAGGTTCCCCAGCTCTGGTGGATGGTCAGCGATCAGTTGCCGTTGCTGCTCCGGACTCAGCGATTTCCACCACTTGTTGACCTCCTCAGCGCTGGTTCCAGGTGGCGGAATCTGAAGCGGTTCTTCAGGTTTCGGTGGTGATTCCGGAGCGTCGAAAGCCTGGATACCTGCCGGGTCATATCCATCATTTCGCAACGTGTTCAGTGACTTCTGCAGGATGTCGGAGTAGCGGCTGCGGATCGATTGCAGTTGTCCCAGGGCGCTTTTGGTGTCTGCGATTGCCTGATCCTCAAGGGCAGAGATAAGTGCGTCGAGTGCCGCTCTATCCGCATTGGTGAGGTGGATATCCTTCTCGAGTTCGGCCGCTTGGCCGATCTCGTTGTCGAGCTGTTGCAGCTGGCCCTCCAGTGTCGCGATCTGCCCACTAGCTAGCCGACCGCTGCGCCTCGGCCAACGACGCCGCTATGGTTTCCAGATCGGCCCCGATCTTCGGCAACTGCAAGGACTGCGCGCCCAACGACTGAGCCACGCGCTGCACTTCGGCCGAGTCGTTGATCGGGTGGTCGCCGTTTTCCCGATTCCACGCCGCCTCGAATCGGCGCCGCGCCTCGTCGAAGGCCGCACTGGACTCAGCGGTACAGCGACCCGCATCATGAAATGCCTGAGCTAAATCGGAAATCTGTGCGGGGCGCCCACTTTGGAGGCTGGAGTTGATCGCCCACGGATCACCGCCGGCCTCGCCGATCAACAGCGGAATGCTTATGTAGCGGAGCTGCATCGCACCGCCCGCAACTCCGCGGCGTTGCGCTCATCCATCCCGGTGAACCCCTCCGCAGTTCGACGCGCATTGCCGCCGACCGCGGTGAGCACCCGTTGGTGGGCCTGCAGCGTCTTCACCTGCTGAGCGTGCGCCGAGGTGACCGCGCCGTGAAATGCCTCGGCTGCGGCAAACTCCCCGAACATTCCCGACACCACCGGTCCGCGCGACAGATGACCGACTCCGTCCTGGGCATGGTCGCCCGCACGGTGAGAATCACTGGCCCCCAGGTGCAACAATCCAGTGTCAACGAACATCGCCACCCCTTTTCGGAGAGCTTCGGACAGCATCGATGCCGGCTTGGCCCAGCAGTTGCGGGCCAGGCTAACGGCGGTGTACGTGCCGGTCAATTCACAAGCTGCTCGCGCCATCGGCTGCGCCGTCGCCGTCGGCATCGCGCAGCCGGACGTCCCAATGCCCGTCCCCGTCGGTGTCGACATATGCGGTCACGCCTTGGTCCCCAGCACAGAGCACCCGGTCGGCCGTCCCGTCACCGTCGGTATCGATCAATCGATCATCGAGCTGGCCATGCCCGTCGAAGTCGACCAGCGGACCACTGCTGTACTCGGCGCCGTCCAGCCCGAACCAGCGGAATTGTCCGCCGCGATCCACCGCAACCGCCCACGTCCCCGATCCGTCGTCGGTGAAGTAGCTCTCCGGTGTGCCGTCATTGTCGACATCCAGAACGGCATGATCGGCCCTCCCGTCGCCGTCGAAATCGGCCAGCGCATCGTCGGGCATCCCGTCGCCGTCCACATCCAGCCCGATCGCATCGAAGCGGCCGTCGCCATCGAGATCGAGATCGTTGGCGCGATTCCAGATGTCCGCCGTGCCGTCGTCCCCGCCCACGCAATATTCCACAACCGTTCTGACGCAACGCCCGAGCTAGGGGTTCCCGCGGGATTTCCACCAGGCCAACAGTTCGGCGGTCGCTTCCTCGGTGCTCAGCGGCCCCCGGTCCAGCCGCAGCTCCTTGAGATAGCGCCACGCCTCACCAACCAGCGGACCCGCCGGAATATCAAGCAACCTCATGATCTCGTTGCCGTCGAGATCCGGGCGCACCCGGGCCAAATCTTCCTGGGCGGCCAGCTCGGCAATGCGCTGCTCCAGCCGGTCATAGCTGGCCTGCAGCCGCGCGGCGCGGCGCTGGTTGCGGGTGGTGCAGTCGGCGCGCACCAGCTTGTGCAGCCGCGGCAACAGCGGCCCGGCGTCGGTCACATAGCGCCGCACCGCCGAATCGGTCCACTTACCGTCGCCGTAACCGTGAAACCGCAGATGCAAATACACCAGCTGGGACACATCGTCGATCATCTGTTTGGAGTACTTCAGCGACCGCATCCGCTTGCGAACCATCTTGGCGCCCACCACTTCGTGGTGATGGAAGCTGACACCGCCGTTCGGCTCGTGGCGGCGGGTACCGGGCTTGCCGATGTCGTGCAGCAGCGCCGCCCAGCGCAGCACCAGATCCGGGCCGTCATCTTCCAGGGCCATCGCCTGGCGCAAGACGGTCAGCGAATGCTGATAGACGTCCTTGTGCTGGTGGTGTTCGTCGATGGCCATCCGCATGCGGCCAATCTCGGGTAACACCACCTCACCCATCCCGGTTTGCACCATCAGATCGATGCCGGCCACCGGATCATCGCCGAGCAGCAGCTTGTCCAGCTCGGCAGCCACCCGTTCGGCACTGATCCGGCCCAGCTGCGGGGCCATCTCTTCGATCGCCGTCCGCACCCGCGGGGCGACGGTGAAGCCGAGCTGCGAGACGAAGCGGGCCGCGCGCAGCATCCGCAACGGGTCGTCACCGAAGGACACCGACGGCGCCATCGGAGTATCGAGCTTCTTGTCCCGCAGCGCCGCCAAACCGCCCAGCGGATCAAGGAACTCACCCGGCCCATTGGACGTGACCCGCACCGCCATGGCATTCACGGTGAAGTCGCGACGCACCAAGTCGTCATCGAGGCGATCGCCGAACCGCACCTCCGGGTGCCGCGTCACCTGGTCATAGCTCTCGGCGCGGAACGTGGTGATCTCCAGCCGGTAGTCGCTCTTACCGACACCAACGGTGCCGAACTCGATACCGGTGTCCCAGACCGCATCGGCGAACGGCCGCACGATTGTCTGCACCTGTTCCGGGTGGGCGTCGGTGGTGAAATCCAGGTCGGGGCTCAACCGGCCCAGCAGCGCATCGCGCACCGAACCGCCCACCAGATACAACTGGTGGCCCGCACCGGCGAATGCCGACCCGAGTTCGACAAGCACGGCAGCGTGCCGATTGAGGGCGACCGCGGCCGCGGTCAGCAGGTCGGCATCCTGGACGGTTTCGGGCACGTTCGATCAGCCTAATGGGAGTCACCCGCCGGATCTGAACGGGCCAGAATGGCCCGCGGTCGCACCACTGCGAGTTACCTGCCTTGCGGGATGATATGGCTCCCGACGGCGAGTACATCCGGATGACCAGCCCGTGCCAGCTAATATCGCTTGGGTGTCGCAGGGCGAACAAGCCAAACCACGTCGACGCCGCGGCCGGCGCCGCGGTCGTGGCGTTGCGGGTTCTGCCGAAAATGCTAAGGACACCCACGCGGCCGGCAACGGCGCCCCCACACCGTCATCGGCAAAACCGGCCCGGCCGCGCTCGCGTCGCGGCCGTCCGGACCGGCTGCGCACGGTGCACGAGACCTCCGCCGGCGGACTGGTCATCGACGGTATCGACGGGCCGCGCGATGAGCAGGTCGCGGCGCTGATTGGCCGCATCGACCGGCGCGGACGCATGCTGTGGTCGCTGCCCAAAGGTCACATCGAGCTCGGCGAGACCGCCGAACAGACCGCGATCCGCGAGGTCGCCGAGGAAACCGGAATCCGTGGCAGCGTGCTGGCCGCGCTGGGTCGCATCGACTATTGGTTCGTCACCGATGGCCGCCGGGTGCACAAGACCGTGCATCACTATTTGATGCGCTTCCTGGGCGGCGAGCTCTGCGATGAGGATCTCGAAGTCGCCGAGGTGGCATGGGTGCCGATCCGGGAACTGCCGTCCCGGCTGGCCTACGCCGACGAACGCCGCTTGGCCGAGGTGGCCGACGAACTGATCGACAAGTTGCAGACCGACGGACCGGCCGCACTTCCGCCGCTTCCGCCGACCTCGCCAAGGCGACGGCCGCAGACCCACTCCCGCACCCGGCACGCCGACGGATCGCCGCCGAGCCGAAAGAACTCTCACGGGCCGTGACTGCGTTGCGAGTGCCTTGGGCCGGTTTGTGGCGCCTCCCCGCAGTCATCGGCATCGTGGCCGGTTTCGCGGCGGTGCTCAACGTACCGCGCGCGACCGCGGGTGAACCCAGCCCCACGCCATTCGTGCAGGTCCGTATCGACAAAGTGACCCCGGACGTCGTCACCACCACCAGCGACCCGGTGGTCACCGTCAGCGGCACGGTGACCAACATCGGTGACCGGCCGGTCCGTGAGGTGATGGTTCGGCTCGAGCATGCCGCGGCCGTCGCTTCGTCGGCGGCGTTGCGCACCTCGCTCGACGGCAGCACCGACCAGTACCAGCCGGCCGCGGACTTCCTCACGGTCGCCCCGGAACTGCAGCGCGGACAGGCGGCGGGGTTTACCTTGTCGGCTCCGCTGCGCTCGCTGACCAAGCCGTCGTTGACGATCGACCAGCCGGGCATCTTCCCGATCCTGGTCAACGTCAACGGAACGCCCGACTACGGGGCGCCCGCACGCCTCGACAACGCCCGGTTCCTGCTGCCCGTGGTGGGCGTGCCGCCCGACCGGGCAGCCGATTTCGACTCCGCCGTGGCGCCGGAGACCGCTAAACCGGTGTGGATCACCATGCTCTGGCCGCTGGCCGACCGGCCCCGGCTGGCCCCCGGCGTTCCCGGCGGCACCATTCCGGTCCGCCTCGTCGACGACGACCTGGCGAACTCGCTGGCCAACGGCGGCCGACTCGACACCCTGCTGTCCGCAGCCGAGCTCGCCACCAGTCGCGACGTCGACCCCGAGGGCGCCGTCACCCGTGCGCTGTGTCTGGCCGTCGACCCGGATCTGCTCGTCACCGTCAACGCAATGACCGCCGGCTATGTCGTGTCCGACTCGTCCGACGGCCCCGGACAGCTGCCCGGTACCCCCACCCACCCGGGAACCGGCCAAACCGCGGCCACCATCTGGCTGAACCGGCTACGCACGCTGGCTCACCGCAGCTGCGTGGCGCCGTTGCCGTACTCCCAGGCCGACCTGGACGCCCTGCAGCGGGTCAACGATGCCGGCTTGAGCACGATCGCTACCGTGAGCGCCGCCGACATCGTCGACAAGATTCTCGACGTCAACTCCGTACGGGGCGCAACGCTGATGCCCGACGGGCCGTTGACCAACCGCGCAGTCGACTTGCTCAGCGCCTACAACGGCATGGTTACGATCGCGGCCGCCGACTTTTCCGCCCCCGACGCCGCTCAAGGCAGCTCCGCCAACGCCGACATCACGGCGCGGCGGCTGTCCCCGCAACTGGTTGCCGCGCCGTTCGACCCGGCCGTCGGCGCCGCCTTGGCCGCGGCGGGCGCCAACCCGAGCACTCCCACCTACCTGGACTCTTCGTTGTCGGTCCACATCAGCCACGACTCGGCCACCGCCCGCCGCCAGGACGCCCTGGGCGCGGTGCTGTGGCGCAGTCTGTCCCCGGACGCCGCGCCGCGTACCCAGATCCTGGTGCCGCCGGCGACGTGGAACCTGCAGGGTGACGACGCGCAGTCCATCCTGACCGCACTGGCCACCACCATCCACGCCGGGTTGGCGGTGCCGCGTCCACTGCCAGCACTGATCGCCGACGCGGCGGCCCACACCGAGCCGCCGCAGCCCCTGGGCGCCGAGGCCAACCCCGCCACCGCCCGCGGCCGGTTCAGTGACGACATCACCGCGCAGATCGCCGGCCAAGTCGGCCGATTGTGGAAGCTCACCGCGGCGCTGACCACCGATGACCGCACCGGGCTGACCGGTGTGCAATACACCGCGCCGCTTCGCGAGGACATGCTGCGGGCGCTGAGCCAGTCGGTACCGCCAGACACCCGCAACGGCCTGGCCCAGCAGCGGCTGGCGGTGGTCGGCAACACCATCAACGACTTCTTCGGTGCGGTCACCATCGTCAACCCTGGCGGCTCCTACACCCTGGCCACCGAACACAGTCCGCTTCCCCTGGCGCTGCACAACGGTCTGGCCGTACCCATCCGGGTCAAGCTGCACGTCGATGCTCCGCCCGGCATGACGGTCACCGACGTCGGCCAAATCGAGCTGCCGCCCGGGTATCTGCCGCTGCGAGTACCTATCGAAGTCAACTTCACCCAGCGGGTCGCCATCGACGTGACCCTCAAGACACCCGACGGCATGGCGCTGGGCGAGCCGGTGCGCTTGTCGGTGCACTCCAACGCCTACGGCAAGGTGCTGTTCGCCATCACGCTCACCGCCGCTGCGGTACTGGTGGCACTGGCCGGACGGCGGCTTTGGCACCGGTTCCGCGGCCAGCCCGACCCCGCCGACCTGGACCGCCCCGACCCGCCGCCGGGCAAGCACACCCAACAACATGGTGCGCTGGACCGTCGGGTCGAAGAAGAGCACCGGGTATGAAAGCGGCGCCGCGGCGGATACAACCAGTGCCGCAGCGGATACCGGCGCCCCGCCGCATCGAGCGCCGCGCTGAACTATCCGATGCCGCCCTGGTGTCACGGTCATGGGGAATGGCCTTCGCGACGCTGATCAGCCGGCTCACCGGGTTCGCCCGCATCGTGCTGCTGGCCGCGATCCTGGGCGCCGCGCTGTCCAGCTCGTTCTCGGTGGCCAACCAACTGCCCAACCTGGTCGCCGCGCTGGTCCTGGAAGCCACCTTCACCGCGATCTTCGTGCCGGTGCTGGCCCGTGCCGAGCAGGACGACCCCGACGGCGGCGCCGCGTTCGTGCGCCGACTGGTGACGTTGGCCACCACGCTGCTGCTGTTGGCCACCGCATTGTCGGTCGCCGCCGCGCCGCTGCTGGTGCGGCTGATGCTGGGCCGCAACCCGCAAGTCAACGAGCCACTGACCACCGCCTTCGCCTACCTGCTACTCCCCCAGGTTCTCGTCTACGGCCTGTCGTCGGTGTTCATGGCGATCCTGAACACCCGCAACGTGTTCGGGCCGCCGGCGTGGGCGCCCGTCGTCAATAACGTGGTTGCCATCGCGACCCTGGGGGTGTATCTGGCGGTCCCCGGTGAGCTGTCGGTCGATCCGGTCAAGATGGGCAACCCGAAGCTGTTGGTGCTGGGAATCGGCACCACGTTGGGGGTGTTCGCCCAAACCGCCGTGCTGCTGGTGGCGATTGGGCGCGAGCACGTCAGCCTGCGGCCGCTGTGGGGAATCGACCAGCGGCTCAAGCGTTTTGGCGCGATGGCGGCCGCGATGGTGCTGTATGTGCTGATCAGTCAGCTCGGTCTGGTCGTCGGCAACCAGATCGCCAGCACCGCAGCGGCGTCCGGCCCGGCGATCTACAACTACACCTGGCTGGTGCTGATGCTGCCGTTCGGCATGATCGGCGTGACCGTGCTGACCGTGGTCATGCCGCGGCTGAGCCGCAACGCCGCCGCTGACGACATCCCGGCCGTGCTCGCTGACCTGTCGCTGGCCACCCGGCTGACCATGATCACGCTGATTCCCGCGGTGGCGTTCATGACCGTCGGCGGGCCGGCGATCGGCACCGCGTTGTTCGCCTACGGACACTTCGGTCAAGTCGACGCCGGATACCTGGGCGCCGCGATCGCGTTGTCGGCGTTCACCTTGATTCCCTACGGGCTGGTGCTGCTGCAACTGCGGGTGTTCTACGCCCGCGAGCAACCCTGGACCCCGATCGTCATCATCGTGGTCATCACCGGCGTCAAGATCGTCGCCTCGCTGCTGGCCCCGCACGTCACCGATGACCGTGAATTGGTTGCCGGCTATCTGGGCCTGGCCAACGGCCTCGGTTTCCTGGCCGGCGCGACGGTCGGCTACTACCTGCTGCGACGGGCGCTACGGCCCGGCGGCGGCCAGCTGATCGGCGCCCACGAGGGGCACACCATCCTGGTGACGACCGCCGCCTCGTTGCTGGCCGGCCTGCTCGCCCATGTCGCGGATCGGCTGCTCGGCCTGGCTCAGTTGACCGCCCACGGCGGTGGGGCCGGTTCGCTGCTGCGGCTACTCATCCTGGCGCTGATCATGGTGCCGATTCTGGCCGCGATCATGCTCGGCGCACAGGTCCCGGAGGCACAGGCGGCGCTTCGGGCGATCCAGCATCGCCTCGGCGTTCGGCCCGGCAAACCGGGTCGGCGCGAGGTCACTGCGTTGGATCGATCGTCTGGCCGTTACCGCGTCACGTACCCTGAGCAAAGAATGTCGTCCCCGCCGGGGGAAAGTGCGGTCCATCAGCCGATCCGGCGCAGCCCTCCGGCAATCAGAGCCGGGATAGCGAAAGGACCGGAGGTGACCGACCGCCCATCGGACAGCGCCGCCTCGTCCGACGCCGTCTCCGGCACCGACCTACCGCGGCCGGTTGCCGACGATTTTCAGCCCGACATTCCCGCAGACGCCGATCAGGGTGCCGAGTCGCGGCCCCGCCGGCCCGATCGGCTCAACGGCGACGCCGACACCCGCGGGCCTATTCCGTTCGATGCGCCTCGCGAGCGTGGTCCGGAACCGTCAGTGCCGCGCGACGACGTCAACCTGGTTCCGGGTGCCCGCATTGCCAACGGCCGCTACCGGCTGCTGATCTTCCACGGCGGCACACCGCATCTGCGGTTCTGGCAGGCGCTAGACACCGCGCTGGATCGCCAGGTGGCGTTGACGTTCGTCGACCCCGAGGGGGCCTTGCCCGAGGAGGTCCGCCAGGGAATCCTGGCCCGCACGCTGCGGCTGAGCCGCATCGATAAACCCGGTATCGCGCGGGTGCTCGACGTCCTGCACACCGGCGCGGGCGGCCTGGTGGTCGCCGAATGGATCCGTGGTGGTTCGCTGCGTGAGGTTGCCGACACCGCGCCGTCGCCGGTCGGGGCTATCCGGGCGATGCAATCGCTGGCTGCGGCCGCCGATGCGGCCCATCGCGCCGGGGTGGCCCTGTCGATCGACCATCCCAGCCGGGTGCGCGTCAGCATCGAAGGCGACGTGGTGCTGGCCTACCCGGCCACCATGCCCGACGCCAACCCGCACGACGACATACGAGGGATCGGCGCCGCACTGTATGCCCTGCTGGTCAACCAGTGGCCACTAGCGGAGTCCGGGAGCCGCAGCGGGTTTCCCCCGGCCGAACGGGACGCGTCCGGTGCACCTGTCGAACCGACCGTCGTCGACCGCGACATTCCGTTTCAGATTTCCGCCGTTGCCGTACGGTCGGTACAGGAAGACGGCGGAATACGCAGTGCGTCAACGCTTTTGAACCTGCTGCAGCAGGCGACTGCGGTGGCCGACCGCACCGAGGTGCTCGGTCCCGTCGAGCCGGCGCCGCCGGCGTCGGTGCGCCGCTCGGCCGCGGAGGACAGCGCAGCCTATGCCCGGCGTCGCCGCAACCTGCTCATCGGTATCAGCGCTGGCGCCGCCGTCCTGCTGGTCGCCCTGCTGGTACTGGTCTCGGTGATCAACAAGGTCTTCGGCAACGTCGGCGCCGGGCTCAACCGTGACCAGCTCGGCCTGAACACCCAAACGTCGTCGGCGTCGGAGGCCAGTTCCGCCCCTGTCGGCAGCACCGTCAAACCCACCAAAGCCACCGTCTTCTCCCCAGACGGGGAGGCCGACAATCCAGGCCAAGCCGATTTGGCTATCGACGGCAATCCCAGCACTTCCTGGCAAACCGACACCTACAGCGACGCCGTCCCGTTCCCCGCTTTCAAGAACGGCGTCGGATTGATGTTGCAGCTGCCGAAGCCGACCGTGGTCGGTGCCGTCACCATCGACATTTCCAGCACCGGAACCAAGGTCGAGATCCGCTCGTCACCGACTCCGAACCCGTCGAAGCTCGACGACACCTCCGTGCTGACCTCGGCCACCGCGCTCAAGCCCGGCCACAACACCATCGCGGTCAAATCGTCGGCACCGACGTCCAACCTGCTGGTGTGGATTTCAACGTTGGGAACCACCGACGGCAAGAGCCGCGCCGACATCTCGGAGATCACGGTACAGGCCGCATCCTGATTGCCGCACAACCCCGCAAACGAGTGAAGTGCCCCGCGGCTACCGATTGGTTACTGTCCGCCCGTGGGTTTCGGGGGCAGACGGGAACGTAGCGACGCCGAGCTGTTGGCGGCTTTCGTCGGCGGCGAGCACCGCGCCTTCGAGCAGTTGTTCCGCCGCCATCAACGCCACCTGTACCGGTTGGCCCGACTCACCAGCCGCACCCCGGAAGACGCCGAGGACGCAGTGCAAGAGGCGATGATCTCGGCACACCGGTGCGCAGCGTCGTTTCGGTATGACGCGGCGGTCAGCAGCTGGCTGCACCGCATTGTGGTCAATGCCTGCCTGGACCGGCTCCGCCAGGCCAGGGCCCGGCCGACCGCCCCGCTCGACGACGTGCATCCGGTTCCGGATGCAACGGCCCGAGTCGAGACGGAGATCCTGGTGCAGCGGGCGCTGCTGCAGCTTCCGGTCGAACAACGGGCCGCAGTGGTCGCGGTCGACATGCAGGGGTATTCGATCGCCGACACGGCACGCATCCTGGGTGTGGCCGAGGGCACCGTCAAGAGCCGCTGCGCCCGCGGGCGAGCGCGGCTGGCGCGGCTGCTGGGCTACCTCACCACCGGTGCCAGCGCCGTCGACACCAGTTAGCACCAACCGGCGCGCCGTGCTGCTGCGCGGGCCGCACATGGTAACCGACCTGTGCATGACGGACACTGGGGCGGATGACCGGGACCGACCACGAATCCGACGCGAACCCGCCGCTGACCGTCGAGCTCCTCGCCGACCTGCAGGCCGGTCTGCTCGACGACGACGCCGCCGCTGACATCCGCCGACGAGTCCGCACCGACCCTCGAGCGGCGGCAATCCTACGTGCCCTGCAGCAGGTGCGCCGCGACCTCGCGGCCGCCGGAGCTGATCCGGCCTCGGCGCCGCATCCGCCCGCCGAGGTCACGGCCAAGATCGTCACGGCCCTGCGGGCTGCCGCTGCCAGCGAGTCGCCGGCCACTCACGCCGCCCGCCCGCGCATCCGCCCGGGGAAAGTCCTTGCCGGGATTGCCGGGTTCTGTGCGGCCGTCGCGGCGATCGGCGTCGGTACCGCCTCACTGGTCACTGCGCCCTCACCGGCGCCGAGCACGCCCACCACCGCAATGCACATCACCGTCTCGACGCCGCCGCCGGTGATTCCGCTGTCGCACCAACAGATCCTGGAACTGCTGCAACGCACACCCGACTACGGCCCGGTCGACGCCGCCCTCGCCGACCCGTTACGGCGCGCGTCCTGCCTGACCGGCCTGGGCTACCCGGCATCCACGCAGATCCTGGGCGCCCAACCGATCGGCATCAACGCCCGCCCCGGGGTGCTGCTGGTGGTACCCGGCGACGGCCCCGGTACCGTGGCGGTCTACGCGGTGGCGCTCAACTGCAGCGCCGCCGATACCGGCCTGTTGGCCAGCACCACAATTGCCCGAGCCCCCGGCTCGTAGCGGCATCCCGACATGGGCCGGCGCGCGGAAGGGAACACCAGTGCCTACGCTGGCGTTCATAAAAGTCCGAGATCAGCTTTCCGCACCCGAAAGGCCCGCATGACCCCCGCCTCCGCCACTCCAGACCCCATCCACGACGTGATCATCATCGGCAGCGGTCCTGCCGGATACACCGCCGCTCTCTACACCGCCCGGGCGCAGTTGGCTCCGCTGGTGTTTGAAGGCACCTCGTTCGGCGGGGCACTGATGACCACCACCGAAGTGGAGAACTATCCGGGTTTCCGCGACGGCATCACCGGTCCCGAGTTGATGGACCAGATGCGGGAACAGGCGCTGCGCTTCGGTGCGGACCTGCGCATGGAGGACGTGGAGTCGGTCTCGCTGGACGGACCGATCAAGTCGGTCGTCACCGCCGACGGGGAAACCTGCCGCGGTCGGGCCGTGATCCTGGCGATGGGTGCGGCGGCGCGTTACCTGCACGTGCCCGGCGAACAGGAGCTGCTCGGTCGCGGTGTGAGTTCGTGTGCCACCTGTGACGGGTTCTTCTTCCGCGACCAAGACATCGCCGTCATCGGCGGCGGTGACTCGGCCATGGAGGAGGCCACCTTCCTGACCCGCTTCGCCCGCAGTGTCACGCTGGTGCACCGCCGCGACGAGTTCCGGGCCTCCAAGATCATGCTCAACCGTGCCCACGCCAACGACAAGATCAACATCCTGACCAACAAGGTGGTGCTCGCCGTGGACGGGGACACCACCGTCACCGGACTGCGGTTGCGCGACACCGCCACCGGTGAAGAAACCACACTGCCGGTGACCGGCGTCTTTGTCGCGATCGGACACGAGCCGCGATCCGGCCTGGTGCGCGATGCCGTCGATCTGGATCCGGACGGCTACGTGCTGGTCAACGGCGGCACCACGAGCACTTCGCTGGACGGGGTATTCGCCGCCGGAGACCTGGTCGACCGCACCTACCGGCAGGCGGTCACCGCAGCCGGCAGCGGATGTGCCGCTGCCATCGACGCCGAACGCTGGCTGGCCGAACGCGAAGCAACGGGGCACGCCGACAGTACCGACACGCTGATTGGAGCACAACAATGACCGATTCCGAGAAGTCCGGCGCCACAATCGAAGTTTCCGATGCTTCTTTTTCCACCACTGTGCTGTCGAGCAATAAGCCTGTGCTGGTTGACTTTTGGGCTACCTGGTGCGGCCCGTGCAAGATGGTGGCGCCGGTGCTCGAAGAGATCGCCGCCGAGCGTTCGGGCAGCCTCACCGTGGCCAAGCTCGACGTCGACGCCAACCCGCAAACAGCGCGCGACTTTCAGGTCATCTCGATTCCCACGATGATCCTGTTCAAAGACGGCCAGCCGGTGAAGCGGATCGTCGGGGCCAAAGGGAAAGCGGCGTTGCTGCGCGAGATTTCTGACGTGGTACCAAGTCTCGATTAGTGGCTTGTAGCTAGCCCGGTACCCGATTCACGACCCGTCGTGGGGCAGCGGCGATACCGCTCGCACTCCGTCCACAGCGCCGTGACTCGTAATGCGGCGGCTCGGTGCTCACGCAGTTCCGGTCCGGCGGCTGCACATGGTGCCCCATGTTGCGCGAGGATCATCATCGGACGGATGGTCCCGGCTGGCCGCATGAGGCTGACATGGTGGTGAAATCTACTCAGGCAGAACGCTTTCCGGATCCACCGGACGGTCGGCTTGCGCAGCCCGCTCCCGCCCGGCCCATAACCCCCGGAGACGGAAGGGCACCGTTGTGCGTTTAGCTTCAGCTCACTGACTGACGTGGACTCTGCTCCCGCGCAATTACTTTCGTATTCGAGCGCCCCTCGGCGCGCCGTATGATCCGCATCCGCACCGCCGAGCACAGCGACCAACGTGCGCCAACGCCCAGCGCGTCAGCGTCTTCACGTTGCCCGTCGGTCAGCACGTGCGTCGTTATTCGATCACCTTCACTTTGCGACACTCGAACCCGATTATCTGTCAACGGGATTCGCCTGAAAAGCGATCGTTTCGGCTCTCCGGGGACCCGAAATCCACGCTGTGGCGCGTTGATCATTTGTACTTATCACCCGAGTTGGTAAATGTATCGGCACGTCGTTGTACAGAGTGGTCGGGCATGGTCCAATCGGTGCGTCGTTGGATTCCGCGAGTTTCGCCCGACATCCGCAAACCGCGGAGTCACAAAGCATTAGAAAGACATTAGAAAGAGGGGTGTCGAATTGACGTTGCGAGTGGTTCCTGAGGGTTTGGCTGGCGCGGCTGCAGCCGTCGAGGCGTTGAGTGCTCGGTTGGCGGCTGCCCATGCTGCCGCAGCGCCTGTGATCACCGCGGTGGCGCCTCCGGCGGCTGATCCGGTGTCGCTGGCGACTGCGGTGGGGTTGAGCGCCTGCGGTGTGCAGCACGTGGGGATCGCCACTGAGGGTGTCGAAGAGCTGGCCCGCTCCGGTGTGGGCATCGGTGAGGCAGGCGTCAGTTATGCCGTTGGTGATGCCGCCGCAGCGCTGACGTATGCCCCTACGGCTGGTTTGATATGACCAACCGAGTCCGATTGTGATGAACGACGCCAACTTTATGCAGCCTGTGTGGTTTGGCTGCCCGCCGGAGATCCATTCGGCGTTGCTGAGTGCAGGCCCGGGACCGGCTCCGTTGGTGGCGGCCGGCGCGGAATGGTTATCGCTGAGCGCTCAGTATGCCGAGACGGCCGAGGAACTGGGTACGGTGCTGGCCGCGGTAGCCGCCGGGGCTTGGCAGGGTCCCAGCGCGGAGCTGTGCACGGCGGCCTACGCCCCGTATCTGGCCTGGCTAATGCAAGCCAGCACCGATGGTGCGGCCGCGGCTGCTGCACACGAGGCCACCACCACCGCCTATACCGCTGCACTGGCGACAATGCCCACGTTGGCGGAGCTGGCCGCCAACCACGCTACCCACGCAATACTGTTGGCCACCAACTTCTTTGGCATCAACACCGTCCCGATCGCGGTGAATGAAGCCGACTATGTGCGGATGTGGATCCAGGCCTCGACCACCATGAGCGACTACGCGGCAGCCACGGCGACCGCCTTGGCCACCACACCCCACATCCTTCCGCCACCGGTTATCCTCAAAACCGGCAGCACAGCAGCTACCGTCGCCGTCGCATCCACTCTCACGCCTTTTCCTTTGTGGGCGATCCTCGACATTATTTGGCAAACCATTCTCACTCTATTGTTCAGCTTCGTCGGATTTTGGGGCTTCCTGCTCTTCATCTGGGTCGTACCCATACTTATGATTGCTGCCGCGGCAGCGGCCTTGATGGGCGACTACGTCGCCGCAGCGTATCTGCTGGACTTTGCCCTGGCTTGGCCAATCATCATCTTTGGCTTTGGCCTTTCGTTTTTCCTGTCGCCGTTGATGGCCGTTGTTCAGGTTATTGGCTTGATTGTCAATTGGATTATCGGAAATCTCGTCGGTCCGGCTTTGTCTGTGGTCGCTAATCTTGGTGGGGGATTGGCGCTGGCGAGCCCTGTTACCGCGTCCGTTGCTGCGGCGCGTGCGGCTGCGGGCGCTCCGTTGGCGGCAATGGCTGTCGATGCGATGCAACCCGGGCCCGGCATGTCGGCGATGCTGCCGCAAGCGCAATTGGTGGCAGCGGTCTCGGCCGGAACCCTATCGCCGGGATCAGCTGCGGGTGCCGATCAGGGTGCCGGCAACCTTGGTTTTTCGGGAACGTTGACCGCCAAAGGGCCTTTGGTCAAGACCGGCGGCTTATCCACCATCGGTGCCGAGTGTGATGGTGCGCAAATTCCGATGCTGCCGGCCAGTTGGGAGCACGGGCTCGTCGCAGCGCTCGGCGATGGGGGGTTGATCGGCGCAGCGGTATGACAGTCAGATAACCAGAAAAGCCACGGGAAATCGAGTCCGAAGGAGAGTTGTTGTGAGCTTGTTGGATGCCCATATTCCGCAGTTGGTGGCGTCGCAGACCGCGTTTGCCGCCAAGGCGGGGCTGATGCGTCACACCATCAGTTCTTCCGAGCAGTCAGCGATGTCGGCGCAGGCGTTTCATCAAGGTGAGTCAGCAGCGGCATTTCAGGCCTCGCATGCTCGGTTTGTCGAGGCGGCCGGCAAGGTGAACGCGTTGTTGGATATCGCGCAGGCCAATCTGGGTGATGCCGCCGGCACCTATGTGGCTGCCGATGCCGCTGCAGCTTCGGCCTATACGGGATTCTGAGGCCCGTACACCATCGTCGAATTTTGAAAGGGTTTGTGATGTCACAGATTATGTACAACTACCCTGCCATGATGGCTCATGCGGGGGACATGTCCGGGTATGCCGGGACACTGCACAGCCTGGGTGCTGACATAGCCACCGAGCAGGCCGCATTGTCCAATGCATGGCAGGGCGACACCGGGCTGACCTATCAGGGTTGGCAGGCACAGTGGAATCAGTCCATGCAGGAATTGGTCAGCGCATATCAATCGATAGCCTCCACGCATGAATCCAACACGTTGGCGATGAACGCCCGCGACATGGCCGAAGCCGCCAAATGGGGCGCCTAGCCTAGCGTAAAGCATCCGTTGGGGGCCAGTCCCGCGGGACTGCTCGAGCGAGGCGGGACAGTCGCCACTCGGGCTAATCGCGACCTCGAGCAGCCCCGCGGGGCTGGCCCCCACCGTTTTTGGTCCCGTGCGCAGGCCGTTCAAGACCCATTCATCTTCATTTCAGACCCGGCGAAATGCAGCAAGCACATAGGCGCCGCCCGTCCACGTCAACGAACTCACGCACTTCGCCCCCGTCCTCCCGGCCACCGAAAGCTACCAGCGCGCTTACTACAGCAAAAAGCGTCGGGAAATTACCCGCTCCGCCCAGGTTTCGTCGGAAAAGCCTTCACCAGCCAGAATCCACTGCGCCCTGTCGTGATGTGGCAACAGTTGTAGTGCTGTGGCCAACCGCCGCCTGGACGACGCGTCGGGCCCCGGATCAGCCTGGGGTTTTCCCGAAATTGGGAAGCGTCTGCGACAATAGCGGCTAGCTGTGTTGCATTTGTCAGCGAGGTCAGTGAGTCCTGGAGGGCCTTTGGTATGCCGAGTCCGCGCCGCGAAGACGGCGACGCGCTGCGCTGTGGTGACCGTAGCGCCGCTGTCACCGAGATCCGTGCTGCGCTGGCCGCGCTGGGGATGCTGGATAATTCCGACGAAGATCTGACCACAGGCCGACACGTCGCGCTCGAGGTGTTCGACGCCGAACTCGACCACGCGGTACGCGCCTTCCAGCAGCATCGCGGACTGCTCGTTGACGGCATCGTCGGCGAGGCCACCTATCGGGCCTTGAAGGAGGCGTCCTACCGGCTCGGCGCCCGCACGCTCTATCACCAATTCGGTGCGCCCCTATACGGTGACGATGTCGCGACACTACAGGCTCGACTTCAAGATCTCGGGTTCTACACGGGGCTGGTCGACGGATATTTCGGGTTGCAGACCCACAATGCGCTGATGTCGTACCAGCGTGAGTACGGGCTCGCCGCCGACGGCATCTGCGGCCCGGAAACGTTGCGCTCCTTGTACTTTCTCAGTTCACGGGTCAGCGGCGGCTCACCGCATGCGATTCGGGAAGAGGAGCTGGTCCGCCGTTCGGGTCCCAAGTTGTCCGGCAAGCGGATCATCATCGATCCCGGCCGCGGGGGTGCCGATCACGGCCTGATCACCCAAGGCCCGGCCGGGCCGATCAGCGAGGCAGATGTTTTGTGGGACTTGGCGAGTCGTCTCGAAGGACGAATGTCGGCCATCGGCATGGAGACCTTCTTGTCCCGACCGGCTAACCGCAGCCCGTCAGACGCCGAACGTGCCGCCATCGCCAACGCGGTTGGCGCAGACCTGATGATCAGCCTGCGCTGCGAGACCCAAGCCAGTCCTTCGGCTAACGGCGTCGCCTCGTTCCACTTCGGAAACTCGCACGGGTCGGTATCCACCATCGGTCGCAATCTGGCTGACTTCATTCAGCGAGAAGTTGTGGCGCGCACTGGTTTACGGGACTGCCGTACCCATGGCCGAACATGGGATCTGTTGCGGCTAACCCGGATGCCGACCGTTCAAGTCGACATCGGCTACATCACCAATCCCCATGACCGGGAGATGCTGGTCTCAACACAGACCCGCGACGCCATTGCCGAAGGTATTCTTGCCGCCGTCAAGCGCCTCTACCTGTTGGGCAAAAACGACCGGCCCACAGGCACTTTCACTTTCGCCGAGCTATTGGCCCACGAGCTCTCGGTGGAGCGGGCCAGCAGGCTCGGCGGTCCCTGACTTGTCTTGACGTTCCCGGGGCGCATCGTTCTCCGAGGCGTCAGAGGGTATTGCCGGCCCTGGAACCGGCCGTTGAACTAGCGCTGGAACTGGCCGTCGTAGCCGCCCCCACGGGCTGTTGCAGCTGAACATTTTCCAGCAATCGCTCCAAAGCCGCCTCTACCTCGGCCTTCCACCCAAAACCTTTGTCCAGTTCGAGCCGCAACCGCGGAAAGTACCTGTGCGGTGCCACCACCACAAAACCCATGTCCATCAAGAAGTCCGCATCGATGACACAGTGGTCGACGGAACAGTCACCGACAACCTCGAGCACCGGGCGCACGTCGGGGTCGATCAATCCGGGGTCCTGTAAGTCGGCCACCTCCGCCGTGCGGCCGAAAGCCTCCAGTGCCCGCACACCGCGGCGAACCAGTTCGTCGATTACCCGCGCGATCAGGCTGTGCGGCAAATCATCGGGGGCTTGTCCGCGTTCGATACCCATCGACGTCAACAACACCGCGTCGGCAGACACCGGCGCAGTCGGAAACAGACGGGCCCGCGGTACCGCCCGCGGCGGCGCGTAGAACACATATCCCAGACACGGCGGTTCGGCGTCGCTGCGTTCGTCGGGGATTGCCGTCGCCACCTGGCCGCACGAACCCCACTCCAACATCACCATCGACAGCCAGGCTTCTTTTTCGAATTCGGGATCGGCAAGGTGGTGCTCGTTACCGAGGGTCGCGGGTTCCACTTCCCAGTAGACGCACCGGCGCGCGTGCTTGGGAAGCTGCTCGAAGGCTTCGAGCCGCAGCGATGTGATACGAGCAGACACTAGTCTCCTGGCCTCCGTGCGGTACTGCAACTGTCAGCGCCGCTCCTCTGCCGGCCCTTTGGCCCGCGCTGTCGCACGGCCATGCCCACAGCCCCGATCTCCCCCGGCTGATGTGCACCAGCAACCTCTCCAGGATAGGAGAGTTGGTCGCGGTTGGGCCAGTATCGGTTGGCGACCCGGGACGCTGCCGGCCGCTGCCGCCTCACGACCGGCTCCGCTGATCACAACCAACCGGCCGTGTCACGAAAACCGTTGACGCACATAGGGTCTGCGTCGAAGTACACCGCAACAAGCACTGCCTCCCTATCCCGGAACCGCGTCGGTGTCACAGTGACGTAATTACCCGGTGTTGCGGCTCACGCCTTCGCATCGGTCATCAAGCCGATGATCCGCTGCAAATCGTCCACCGAGCCGAACTCCACCACGATCTTGCCCTTGCGTTTGCCAAGGCTGACCGTAACCCGGGTGTCGAAGGCGGTCGACAGTCGCTCGGCAACGTCTTGAAGTCCGGGCATTTGAATCGGTTTGCGCCGCGGCGGGGTTGGTGTGCCGGTACCCGCTCGGTTGGCCAGCGTGACGGCTTCCTCGGTGGCTCGTACCGACAGGCCCTCGGCGACGATCCGGCTCGCCAGTTCCTCCTGTGCCTCCGGCCCGGCCTCCAGCGACAGCAGCGCACGCGCGTGACCAGCCGACAACACCCCTGCGGCTACCCGCCGCTGAACGGGGATCGGCAGCTTGAGCAATCGGATCATGTTGGTGATCAACGGGCGGGACCGGCCGATGCGTGTGGCCAGTTCATCGTGGGTGACGCCGAATTCATCAAGTAGCTGTTGGTAGGCGGCCGCCTCCTCCAGCGGGTTCAACTGGACCCGATGGATGTTTTCCAATAGGGCGTCGCGCAGCAGACTGTCGTCACCGGTTTCGCGCACGATAGCGGGAATCGTGGCTAGGCCCGCCTCTTGGGCAGCGCGCCAACGTCGCTCCCCCATCACGATTTGGTAGTGTGCACCGCCTGGCGTTGCCTCGACCGCTCGCACGACAATTGGCTGTAAGAGCCCGAACTCGCGGATCGAGTGCACCAATTCCTGCAGTGCCTCTTGGTCGAAAACCTGGCGCGGTTGCCGGGGATTGGCCTCAATGTCCGACGGGGCGATCTCGCGGTACACCGCACCCATCGGGCTGGCATCGAGCATGGGCCCGCCGATCACGACGTCGGCGGTCGCCGACCCCATCCGTGGGCCGAACGACGGCCCGGACTCACCGTCGGCGGGACCGGTGGGAATCAGCGAAGCCAGTCCCCGCCCAAGGCCGCCCTTCCGGCGTGACGGCTGCGTCATGGTCGTCCCCTCCCGGCTGATGGTCGATCGCGATCGACCAGTTCACGACTGGCATCGAGGTAGCTCATTGCTCCCCGCGAACCGGGATCGTAATCGATGATCGTCATGCTGTAGCCCGGCGCCTCGGATACCTTGACGCTGCGAGGGATCACCGTCCGCAATACCTTGCTTCCGAAATACCGCCGGACCTCTTCGGCCACCTGATCGGCTAGCTTCGTCCGTCCGTCGTACATCGTCAGGATTACCGTGGTGACTTCGAGTTCAGGGTTGAGGTGCGCCTTCACCATCTCGATGTTGCGCATCAGCTGTGACACGCCCTCCAGCGCGTAATACTCACACTGGATCGGGATCAGCACTTCCGGCGCGGCGACCAGGGCGTTGATGGTGAGCAGTCCCAACGACGGGGGACAGTCGACAAAGACGTAGTCGAAGTCGAGGTTGTCGAGCTCGGCCAGCGCGGTACGCAACCGGTTTTCGCGCGCCACCATACTCACCAGTTCGATCTCGGCGCCGGCGAGATCGATCGTCGCCGGGACGCAGAACAGGCGCTCGCTGTGTGGGCTACGCCGTATTGCCTGCCGCAACGACACTTCGCCGATCAGCACTTCGTAGGACGACGGCGTCCCCGATTGCCGTTCGGTGATACCTAGCGCCGTGCTCGCGTTGCCCTGCGGATCGAGATCAATGACGAGCGTCTTGAGTCCCTGAACGGCAAGCGCGGCGGCGAGGTTGACGGCGGTGGTGGTTTTGCCCACCCCGCCCTTCTGGTTGGCGACGGTGAAAAGGCGCCGCTGGTGGGGCCGCGGTAACGGTTCGTGGGTGGTGTGCAAGACGCGCATGGCGCGTTCGGCTGCGGCGCCGATCGGGGTGTCGAGTTCGGCTGATGTTTCACGTGAAACATTCACCGTGGGATTGTGCGTTGTTTCGGCCGCGGACGCCAACTCCGTGGGCAGCAGGCCGGTCGACGTGCCGCTATCGATCGTGTTGGGACACGCGAAGGTGTTCGTCGAGGGGCCGGTAACCATCGACAGCGCCCCGGACACTGCCGGATTGGCCGACGCCGTCGGCGCATCCGTGCCGGGCGTGTCTACGGCAATGTCAACCGAGAAGGGCGCCGCAGGCTGTGACGGCCCGGTCGACGAGATCCTCGTCTGCGCCCCAGTGGCAGCTGGTGCCGACCCGGCGAAAAGCAGGGGCGAGTTCATATCGTTGCCCCGTCCGCTGATTGCTCCCGATCCGGTCGGCCCCGGACTTCGCGCAGTGCCACCACCACGGTTACGGTTGGCCGTAAATAGTTCGCGCCACATTCCACTACCCTGACATCACGCGCACCCATTGCGGCCATTACACGCCGATGCTTCTCCACTTCATCGGCGGCTCGCTCTCCCTTGATCGCAAGCATTCGGCCTCCACGCTTCAGCAACGCCATACTCCACTTCGTCAGTTTGTCCAATGGGGCCACCGCTCTTGACACCGCGACATCGACGCCTCCAAACCGGTTCCGTATCGCTGGATCCTCAGCCCGGCCCCGCACCACATCCACTGCCAGTCCTAGGTCTGCGACCGCCTCGTGCAGAAATTGACTGCGGCGCAGCAGCGGCTCCAGGAGAGTGATCCGAAGGTCGGGCCGCGCCAGTGCCAGGGGCACACCGGGCAGTCCGGCGCCGCTACCGATGTCAACTATCCGTTCGCCCGGATCGATGAGCTCGCCGATCACGGCACAGTTCAATAGGTGTCGCTCCCATACTCGTTCGGCCTCACGGGGGCCCATTAATCCGCGCTCGACGCCGGGCCCCGCTAACCAGTCGGCGTATCTTCGGGCGAGTCCAAGCCGGTCTCCAAAGATCGCCATCGGGATGGCGGACCGGTCCGGGTGCATGGGTTCTGCGGATCGCAACGGCTGCAGCGGCTCGGGAGAACGTCCATGTTTCACGTGAAACAATCTCCGATCCTCCGAGCCGATGACCCCTGTCCGCCCGGAACTACATAGCTGTAACTCACCGACACGACATCGCGGAAGGATCGCCGTCGGATAACGGGTTAGTCGCGCAACACCACAACCCGCCGCGAAGGCTCGGCACCCTCGCTTTCGCTGTGCACACCGGGCACTGCGGCGACCGCATCGTGGACGATCTTGCGTTCGAACGGCGTCATCGGCGCAAGCTCCTGACGTTCACCGCTCTCGGCAACACGCCGCGCCACCCTTTCCCCCAATGCCGCCAATTCTTCCCGGCGACGCCGGCGCCAGCTTGCGATGTCGAGCATCAATCGACTCCGCGCCCCAGTCTTCTGGTGTACCGCCAATCGCGTGAGCTCCTGCAAAGCATCCAGCACCTCTCCCCCGCGGCCCACCAACTTGTTCAGGTCGTCGCTGCCGTCGATGCTCACCACCGCGCGATTACCTTCGACGTCCAGATCGATATCGCCATCGAAGTCCAATAGGTCCAACAACTCTTCCAAGTAGTCCCCGGCGATCTCTCCCTCGGCGACCAGCCGCTCTTCCAGATCGGTCTCGTCGCCATCGGCATCGGCCGGCATGACGTCTTCTGGGACATCGGGCACATCCCCCATCGCTGCCTTGCTCTCCATGTCGAGCTCAGTGGTTTCGGCGTCAGTCATGGCTTTTCTCCCTCACTCACGGGTCAGTGTTGGCGATGTTTCGCGGCATTCTGCTGAGGCTTTCTGGGCGGTCGTGCCGCTCGTCCCGCAAAGGCTGTGACGCGCTCTTACCGTTTGCGCTTCTTTGGCCGCGCACCCGGGCGCGGTGTCCGGCCGGCGGGGGCGTTGTTCCGGCCCACCTGAGGCGGCTCGCCGGCCGGAGTCCGTGGCGCCTTCTCGGGCTTCCCTTCCGGGCTCTGATCGGCTGAGCCCGCCTTCTTCACGCCGCCCATAACATCCGGCTCGGCCGCCGACTCGTCACCGCCAGACGCCGTCTTCGGCACGCGTTTCGGCTTGGCTCCCGGGGCAGGTGCGTTGGCCGCCCTGCGCTGCAACACTTCCTGTCTCTTGGCCTCGTCCTCTTTTTCGATCATCCCGAACACGTAATGCTGCTGTCCGAACGTCCAGATGTTGTTCGAAAACCAGTAGAGGATGATCGCCAGCGGAAGGAACGGGCCACCGACGACGACGCCCAGCGGGAAAACATAGAGCGCCAACTTGTTCATCATCGCGGTCTGCGGGTTCGCCGCAGCCTCCGGGCTCTGCCGGGCAATGGATGCCCGGCTGTTGAAGTAGGTCGCGATGCCAGCCAGGATCATGACCGGCACACCGACCGCAATCACCGCGGGCCGACTGAAATCGACGAACGCGTCTAACCCACCGCGCTGAGTCATCGACGCCCCGATCGGGGCGCCGAACAGGTTGGCGTCCAGAAAGTGGCCCACGTCGGTCGGGGTGAAGACGTAATTGCCGGTGAGCCGGTTCTCCACCACCGACATCTGCGGCTGGCCGAAACCGCCCGTGGTGCGGTTGAACGAACGCAACACGTGATACAGGCCCAAGAACACCGGGATCTGCGCCAGCATCGGCAAGCAGCCCAGGATCGGGTTGAACCCGTGTTCGCGTTGCAGCTTCTGCATCTCCATCGCCATACGCTGGCGATCCTTGCCGTACTTCTTCTGCAGCGCCTTGATCTGCGGCTGCAGTTCTTGCATCTGGCGGGTGGTACGGATCTGCCGGACGAACGGTTTGTAGAGCAGGGCACGCAGTGTGAACACCAGGAACATCACTGATAGCGCCCACGCGAAGAAGTTCGACGGCCCGAAGATCAGCGCGAACAGCTTGTACCAGACCCACATGATCCACGACACCGGGTAGTAGACGAAGTCCAGGCTGAAGAAATCAAACAAAAGACTCACTCTCCCCTTGCTTCGCCGGCAGGTCCCCGCGGACATCGCAGTCCGAACATCGCCGGCGATCTGGTATCGGATCCCATCCTCCCCGATGCCAGGGTCCGCACTTAGCGAGCCTGGCTACGGTCAGCCAGCTGCCCCGGATCAGGCCGTATTCGGTCAGCGCATCCACGGCGTACTGGCTGCAGGTTGGGACGAAACGACAGGAGGCCGGCCGTAGCGGAGAAACCATGTGCCGATAGAGATCGATCATGAAAATCAGTCCGCGGGCTGTCCATCGCCCGGTGGCTGTCGCCACGCTCGCGGGACTCCACGCCGACTGGGTCACCGGCCGGTACCCGCCGATTCGGACGCGCGTCGCAAACCGCGTCGCACCTGTTGTTCCAGCCATGCCGACGAGACGTGCCGACTGCTCGGCAGAGCCCGGATCACCACTTGGTCGCACGGATCCAGACTGCCCAACAACGGCCGGGCAACGTGTCGCAACCGACGTGCCACCCGATGGCGTTCGACCGCGGTACCCACCGATTTGGCGATGATCAATCCCACCCGCGGACCGCTGCAGTCCTGCGATTGGTTACCGCGACGGACATGCACGACCACGTCGGGCTGTACGGTACGGATCCCGTACTTGACGGTTGCGTCAAACTCGGTTGACCGCCTCATGCGGTTGCGTGCGGACAGCACCGCTAAGAAACCTGCCGCGACGATCAGGCAGTCAGCGCGCGGCGGCCCTTACGGCGCCGGCCGGACACGATGGCTCGCCCGGCCCGGGTACGCATCCGCAGTCGAAAACCATGAACGCGGGCTCGGCGCCGGTTGTTCGGCTGGAAGGTCCGCTTGCCCTTGGCCACGGCGTTCTCCTCGATGTGTCTCGCATACCATCCGCCCGCTCATCTTGCACAGTCGGCGGCCGGAGGTGGTCTGGCTGCTGGCCGGCGCGGTCCCCGGAGGCATAATCCAGGTCGCAGCCGTATCGCCGACTTTCGGGCGACTGTTTGAGGGTACTGACGAGGCTTCGCCTGGTCAAACCTCGCCAGTCCCAACAGACTCAGGCCGAACCCGCCCGCCCCGAAAGATGGCTGCCTCGAACGCACTCCATATTGCACGCACATCCAAAGACCGCGAACCGAAAACGAAAGAACTGTTGGCAGCCGCACCGAAAACTGTTAGCTTCGGGCAGTGCTGTTTCGGACTGAAACGGCGGCCGACGATGAAGCGAGGATGGCGGATCGACTAGCTGCCCCGACAGCCGGGTGGTTGGATGCAGCGCAGAGATCGCGGGCCGTGGCCGAATGGCTACGGAACGTAGTCGACCGTCCTTTCCACAACTGTGGATAACCATGTGGACAGTTTGCTTGTCGCCGACAATTGCACCTCGATGTCGGACCAGGGGGATGCGTCGTTGACCGATGATCCCGGATCCGGCTTTGCCTCA